>DAOTWC010000066.1:0-8312 GCA_034435995.1 Anaerolineae bacterium
CCATCCCACTCGTCTCGATTCCGAACTTTTGTTTGATGTCCGGTGGCTAGACTTCAACTAGCAATCAAGGTAAAATTAAAAGGCTAAGATTACTATGTAATAGTTCAGAGGATGCAAGCATGACCACTGATCAGCAACTCACAATCAACTCCGACCAGACATTAGTCGCTGAATTCAAGAAGACGCTTGCCAAGGCTAGGGGGTTCCTGGGAACTCTGGTACCTGAGGATTTTCGCACAGGCGCATGGCAAGGCAAACTAGCAGCTGTGGTAATCAATGCCTACCACAAAAACGCGCGCGCCCAATATTTCCAGAAAAAATATCCCGGACTGCCAGCCGATGATATAGCAACCAGGGTGATATCTGTCCATGCAAAGATGGCTGGCCTTGTCGGCGGGGGTATCGCCGCTGCAGGAACACCGCTGCCAATGGCATCGCTGCCAGCGCAAATTGCGGTTGATATGATCAGTGTGACCTACATCCAATTGAATCTGCTGCTCGATCTCTCGGTCATCTATGATCTCGAGTTTGACCGTGAAGACCCAGAAGACGTTATGCGTCTGTTCAAATATGTGTTTGGCATAAAGGCAGCAGAAACATCCGGCCGAGTATTGGCGCAAAAGGTTGCCCCAAACGCTGCTCACGACATCATAAAGCAGGTGATCAAAGGCCCTCTCAACAAAGAGATATACAACATCACCAAGAGACTGCTGCGAACGCCTGGTACACCAATAAAAGCAGGGACCGGTATCGGGCAAAAAACGATTCTCGAATATGCTGTTCCTGGAGTCGCAATTTTCGCTGCTTCCGGACTCAATTATTTCTCTACCCGAGCTGTTGGAGAGCTTGCAAAAGCTGATTTCCGCCGTTACGGCACAGAGGCTTTGCGTGCCATTCTGCATTCCACAGATGCCGACTACGAGCCAGTATTCCCGGCAGCTCTGAAATACGTGGCACTGGTTGACGGAATCTTTACACCAGAGGAAAAACAGCTCTATCGTTCGTCTGTTGTGCGCATGTCAGTCCGGGACCACACAGTTGCCGAGTTTGACAAATTGATGACATCTGAAGAAAACATTCTCAATGCCATTCAAAAGATTGAGGACACAGAGCTGAAGCAAACACTGCTTGAGCTGATGAAACTGATGGCAATATCGGACGGGGAACTGCAGCAGCAGGAGCGCGACTTCCTCAAAGCCGCTGCCGAGAAACTGGAGCTGGAAATCGACTTTGAAGAACTGGAGAACCGGATTAAAGGCGATTAGCGAACTTCTGTATCCCAAACGCTAATATATTTATCCCAAAACACCTGGGTTATCCACAAGCTGACGCCGCCCAACGCCGGCGGCGCCCAATGAGTCGGATCTCCCATCTGCTGCGCTCTCTGCTGCTGGCTGCTGGTCTCTTGTTAGCAGGCGCTGGCGCGACCAGAGCGCAGGACTCCATCACCATTTTCGTCTCAACAGAGACTGACGACCTGCGCCCGCTGATCGAACAGGTTCAGCCCAACCTGCGCGCAGCGCATGTGAACATCCAAATCGTCACACGGCCGGCCGACGCCAACCTCGGCATTTATCCCGGCGCTGTCCCCGGCGCGTTCCTCATCAAACTGCGGCACACCTCCTTCGAGCTGTCACAGTCTGCGCTGCTGGAGGAAACCACTGGCATCGCGCACTACATTCCACCAAGTGAAAACCCCCAAACGACCAATCTGCTCACCGCAGCAGTTCTGTACACCGCGGGCAGGTGCTTTGAAGCGCAGCCCTTCTTTGATGCCGCGCTGCGCGACCGGCCCATGGCAGACAGCGTAGAGCGCTTCATCGCCTTCATGCGCGGCGTGTGCGCCCTCAAAGACGCGGACGACTACGCGGGCGCGGCAGAACAGTTTGCCGCTGCGCTGAACGTCGAACACGACTCGGCGCTGATCGCCAGCGCTCCGGTGAATCTGGCTTGGGTGTACTTGCAGCTTGGCCGCCGCGACGATGCTTTCGCGCTGTTGGAACGTTACGTTGAAGCCAATCAGGGCGTTAGCAGCGGCGGCACGGATTATGGCGCGCGCGCCTATGCCCAGCGGGCGCAGTTTCACGCGCTGGTCTCGAACTACAGCGCCGCCATCGCCGATCTCGACGCGGCGCTCAGCCGCGCGCCCGACAGCGCCGCCCTGCTGACGCTGCGCGGCCAGATGCGCCTGGCGCTGTACGAATGGGACAGCGCGCTGGCGGATTTCAACGCGGCCCTGCGGGCTGATCGCGCATACGCTGACGCCTGGTTTCAACGCGGGCTGCTGCACTACTCTGTGCTGCAAACAGGACAAGAACTGCGCGCCGCTGCCTTGGCTGATTTTCGCTGTTATCTTGAGCTGTCGCCCGACGGCCCATATGCGGCACAGGCATCGCGCTATGCCGCGCTTATCGAGGCGGAGCTGGCCACCTACAGCGACTGGCGCTGTTTGCCTCATGCATCATTGTGCGGTACAAAGACTCCACCAACAGATTAGCGCAGCTTTAAGGAAAATAACTATGCGAGTCCTAAGAATTGTTGTGTCGGTGATACTAATCTTCTTATTAGTGGCGATCGCAGGCGGACTGGCTGCGTACAACATTTTGCGCTACGGCCCTCACCCTGTTAACACCGGCGACCTGAGCGCTGCTGGCCTGACCGCCGGCGTCGAGGTGCTGCGCGACACCTGGGGCGTGCCGCATATCTACGCCAGCACGTCTTACGACCTGTTTTTCGCCCAAGGATACGTGCAGGCCCAGGATCGCTGGTGGCAGATGGAGTTTTTCCGTCACATCCCCGCCGGCCGGTTGGGCGAGCTGGTCGGCGACATCCAGCTCGGCGTTGACCTCTACTTCCGCACCTTTGGCTTCAGCCAGGTGGCTGAGCGCGAACTGGCCGCTATGGACGCAGACACCCTGGCGCACCTGCAGGCCTTTGCTGACGGCGTCAACGCCTACCTGAACAGCCGGCCGCCGTCCCAACTGGCGCTTGAGTACTCCATGCTGGGCCTCACTGGTATCAGGATTGATATACGACCGTGGACGCCGCTCGACACCGTGCTGTGGGGCAAGTTCATGGCCGATAACCTGAGCGGCAACGCTGACGCCGAAATGCTGCTCTCTGCCATCACCGAGGAGCTGGGCGCGGACATGGCTGAGGCGTTTGCCCCACCCTGGCCTTACGGGCTTAAGCCCACGATTCTAACGGCCGGCGATCTGGGTCTGGGCAACGAGAGCACGTCTGCTGCGCTGCTGGCCGACACGGCCGGCATCCGCGGTCTGCGCACAGCCCTGGCCGGCAGCGTGACACCTGAACAGTTCGCCGCCATCGGCATTGACCGCGGGCCAGACGTCGGCAGCAACAACTGGGTAGCACACGGCAGCATCACCGAGAGCGGGCTGCCGCTGTTGGCCAACGACATGCACCTGCGGCTGGACATACCGTCCATCTGGTACGAGATCGGCCTGCACTGCCAGCCGGTGACGGCGGAGTGTCCTTTCGATGTGCGCGGCTTCGCTTTCTCCCCCTCTCCGGCGGTGATCGCCGGGCACAACGCCCGCATCGCCTGGGGCTTCACCAACGTCGGCCCGGACTCGCAGGATTTGTACCAGATTCGCGTCAACCCAGATAACGAGCTGCAGTACGAGTGGAACGGCGAGTGGCGCGACATGACCGTGCGCGAAGAGGTCTTCCGCTTTGGCAACGGCGCTGAGCCGATCACGGTTCAGGTGCGCGAAACGCATCTGGGGCCGATCATCAACGACAACCAGCGCGACGACAACGGCAGACTGCTGGGCTTTAACAACCAGAACCCTCTGGCCCTTCGCTGGACAGCCCTAGAGCCAGGAACGCTGTTCCGCGCCGTGCTGCGCCTGAACACAGCAGCCGATTTCGACTCGTTCCGCGATGCGCTGCGCGGCTGGGATGTCCCCTCGCAGAACGTGGTCTACGCCGACGTAGACGGCAACATCGGCTATCAGATGCCCGGACGCGTCCCCGTTCGCGCAGCCGGTCACAGCGGCCTGCTGCCTGTTCCAGGCTGGACGGACGAGTACGAGTGGAAAGGCTATATCCCGTTCGACGAACTGCCGTCTGCCTTCAACCCGGAACGCGGCTACATCCAGGCCGCCAATCAGGCTGTTGTGCCGCTCGCCTACTACGACCGGCTGCGCGCCAGGCTCGGCGACGAATTCGGCCAGGACTCGATCTACTATATCAGCCAGCAGTGGGACTACGGTCACCGCGGCCAGCGCATTGACGAACTGCTGCAGGCGCTGGCCCCGCACAGTGCTGCCACGTTCCAGGCCATTCACGGCGACAACAAGAACTTGAGCGCCGCCGAGCTGCTGCCCTTCCTGGCAAATATCGCTTTCGACGACAGCGCAGTCACGGAGGCGCGCGACTGGCTGCTGGCGTGGAACTACGCTATGGACGCCGACAGCCCTCACGCCCTGCTCTACGCGCACTTCTGGGTGCGTCTGCTGGACAATCTGTACAACGACCAGCTCGGCGACATCGCCAGCGCTGGGCAGCACAACACCTGGTCTACTTACCTGCTTGCCCAGCAGCCGGATCATCCTTGGTGGGACGACGCCAGCACACCGAACACAGTCGAGACGCGCGATGACATCCTTAAGCGGTCATTTGAAGAGGCCTTCGCCCAAACTGTCGAGGCGTTCGGCGCAGACCGCAGCGCCTGGCGGTGGGGACAGGCGCACACCATCACCTTTGTGAACAACCCACTGGGGGCCAGCGGCATTAACTTGATCGAAGGCATGGTCAACCGTGGGCCTTTTGCTATCGGCGGCAGCTCCGGCGTGGTCAACAACCTAGGCTGGGACCCGGCCTCTGGCCACTTCCGCAGCGGCGGCGGCCCGTCTGAGCGCGTGATTTACGATCTGAGCGACTGGTCCAAGAGCCTGTCGGTCATTCCCACTGGCCAGAGCGGCCACCCCTTCCACCCGCACTACGACGACCAAATTCAGATGTGGGTGGACATCCAATACAAGCCGATGCTGTGGACGCGGGCCGATGTCGAGGCAAACCTGGGCAAGCGTCTGATACTGAACCCTAGCGGTTGACGCCTGGCGCACCGCGAGTCACTATCAGCAGGGTCAGCCTCACACGCTGGCCCTGCTGTCTGATAAGCGGAGGTAAAATCATGCGGTTAGCCTGCGCCCTGCTGTTCGCTGTCGTTCTGCTGGCGATTGTACCATCAGCGTCCAGCCAGCCTGAGACCACCGTGCTAACAGCGCCCGGCTTGCGCGCCCCCGTTGAGATCGTGCGTGACGCGCGCGGCGTGCCGCACATCTACGCTGCCAACCCGCACGACCTGTTCTTTGCCCAGGGCTATGTGCAGGCCCAGGATCGCTGGTGGCAGATGGAATGGTGGCGGCACACCGCGCGCGGCCAGTTGGGAGAGTTGGCCGGGCGCGCGCTGCTCGGCACTGACATCATGCTGCGCACGTTCGGCTTTGAGCAGGTGGTAGCGCGCGAGCTGGCCGAGGTTTACGACGCACAGACACTCGGCTATCTGCAGGCCTTTGCCGACGGCGTCAACGCCTACATCGCTGGCCGCGTCCCCGGCGCGCTGGCTATGCAGTACAACGCCCTGCGGCTGGCCGGAGTCGCGGTCGAGGTAAAACCGTGGACACCGGACGACTCGCTGCTGTGGGGCAAGATGATGGCGTTGGGCCTCACCGGCAGCGGCATGCGGCTTGAACTGCTCATGGCCGCGCTGCTGGAAAAGCTTAGCCCGGAAATGGCCTACGAGTACGCCGTTCCTTACCCCTACGGTGAGAAGCCAACTATCCTTCGCCCAGATGAACTGCCCGCAGCTGCGGCGTCAGCCGCGCACACTGCGCCCGCTGTCTCGATTGGGATTGACACGCCGCTGGCCGGCGGCGTCAGCGCGTCGTTCGCGGCAGATGTGGGCCTGGGCAGCGGGCTGAGCCTGGGGAGCAACAGCTGGGTAATCAGCGGCGCGCGCACGGCCAGCGGTCTGCCCCTGCTGGCCAACGACACGCACATGGGCGTGCAAATGCCCTCGACTTGGTACGAAGTCGGCCTGCACTGCCAGCCGCTGAACGCTGACTGCCCGTTCAGTGTGCGCGGTTTCGCCTTTTCGCCCACCCCCGGCGTAGTCATCGGGCGAACACCGCGCATCGCCTGGGGCTTCACCAACTCACAGGCCGATGTGCAGGACTTGTACATCGTCCGTGTCAACCCAGACAATCCCCTGCAGTATGAATGGGACGGCGTCTGGCGCGACATGACGGCGCGCGAGGAAACGATCCGCTTTGGCGACGGGGCTGAGCCGGTCACAATCCAGGTACGCCGCACACACCTAGGGCCGATCATCAACGATAACCAGCTCGACGAGAGCGGCGCAGTCGTCGGCTTCAACACAGAGAACCCGTTGGCCCTGCGCTGGACGGCGCTCGATCCCGGCACGCTGTTCCGCGCTGTTATGCTGCTGAACCGTGCGCAGAACTGGGACAACTTCCGCGACGCGATGTCGTACTTCGACGTTCCGGCCCAGAACGCCGTTTACGCCGATGTGGACGGAAATATCGGCTATCAACTGCCAGGCCGGATGCCAGTGCGCGCCGGCGCGCATGACGGCATGACGCCAGCGCCCGGCTGGGACAGCGCGTATGAGTGGCGCGGCTTCATCCCGTATGACAGCCTGCCGCGCGTCCTCAACCCTGAACGCGGCTATATAGTCACGGCCAACAACGCGATCGTGCCCGAAAGCTATTACGGCTGGCTCAGCCGCGCGCTGGCTGACCAGTTCGGCCCCGACGCCCGCTACCGTCTGGCGTATTTCTTTGCTTACGGCTACCGTGCCCAGCGCATCGAGGCGCTGATCGAGGCGTCCGCCAGGCACACTGTGTCCACCACACAGGCCATTCAAGGGGATAACTACGAGATCAACGCGGACGTGCTCCTGCCCTATCTTGCCCGGCTGACGGTTGAAGACCCAGCAGTCCGCGCCGCGCGCGACCGGCTGCTGACGTGGGACCGGCAGATGAGCATGGACAGCGCCGAAGCTGCGTTCTATGCGGCGTTCTGGGCACGGTTGGTAACGCTGCTGTTCAACGATCAACTAGAGGGCGTGCTCAAAACTGATGGCAACAACAATGTCCCCCGCGCTGTCGAAATCCTGCTGGAGCAGCCGGAGAGCTTGTGGTGGGATGATTTGACTACACGAAACAAGGTGGAGCAGCGGGACGACATTCTGCACCGTGCTCTTGCCGAGGCTCACGCCTCGCTGATCGAGACGCTGGGGCCGGACGAAAGCCTGTGGCGCTGGGGCGACCTGCACACAACAACGTTCGTCAGCGAACCGCTGGGCATGGCGGGCATCGCAGCCCTGGAAACGCTGGTCAACCTGGGGCCTGTCGCCACCAGCGGCAGCACTCACACCGTCAACGCCACCCAATGGGATGCGTCGCGCGGCGATTTCGCAGTCACCAGCCTGCCATCTATGCGCATGATCGTGGACCTGGCTACGCCGGCCAACAGCCTGAGCGTGATCTCCACCGGCCAAAGCGGTGACCCCTTCAGCCCCCATTACGGCGACCAGGTAGACCCCTGGCGCTTCATTCGCCACTTCCCGATGCACTGGGAGCGCAGCCAGATAGATGCAGCGGCGGTGTCTCGCCTGGTGCTGCGGCCGTGACGGGCTGGCGGTCAGAAGGCGATGCGGTTGGTAGCTACAAGAAACGCCAGCCCCAGCACAAACGTCGTCATGAACAGGAAAATGGACAGGAACATGCGCTCGACCGCTGTCATGCCGAGGAAATGGCGCTCCGGCCGCGCGGCCGCTGCCTCTTCCTCCGCGAACAGGTCGTGTTCTTCACTTCCCTCAAAATCGTCATCGTCTGCGCTGGCGCGCCGCAAATCGTCAAGCATACGACTCCCTCCACCACCTGCTGTTGTGCTGACACACGGTTAGCATAGTTCGGCAGCGGGGGCGTGTCAACTCACACGCCGCCACTGGCCATCGCTGACGCGGAACAGCACGGCCTCCTGGCGGGTGGTGCTCCCCCCCGCTCCCACCTGCACGATCGCTCGCAGGCGCACGCCGCCCACTGGGTCATTCTCAACAATCGCAGAGACAACAACGCGCCGCTCGCCGGTTGGGCCGGCCGCGAAGCGCGCATAGGCCAGCAGACGCGCGTCCTCGCTGCGCGTGTCGTACAAAGCCAAGAACGCGCTCTCTTCACCGCGCTTGAGCAGCTCGTCCTCTACTGTCAGCCGCCAGGTGAAAAAGTCGCGCCAGTCCAGCCCGGTTTGATCCAGCGGCA
>DAOTWC010000067.1:0-42143 GCA_034435995.1 Anaerolineae bacterium
GGCCGCTGCCTGATCCTGCCCCCAAATCCGAATGCACCCATTTAGATGATGCGCTTACCATCATTGCAAAATTGGGTATACTGTATGAAACGCTGCCGCGCAGTAACCAAAAGGAACTGCTGCGGAACGTGATTGAGAGAGTCGTTGTCAACCATGAGAGTGAGATAGTACGTGTAGATTTGCTCCCGCCATTTGCTTACCTGCGTGATGTTTGCGAGAAGGTGAGCGGTGGTGAGGGAACCTCGGAGAACCCCGCCAGAATCGAAACAGGCGGCTGCGATGCCACCTGTTCGAGTTACGTCCTAGAATGTGACCCCACTAGGA
This sequence comes from Anaerolineae bacterium, assembly GCA_034435995.1. Taxonomy (GTDB): domain Bacteria; phylum Chloroflexota; class Anaerolineae; order Aggregatilineales; family Phototrophicaceae; genus DAOTWC01. The sequence goes on from DAOTWC010000067.1 coordinate 325, forward strand.
TTCGAACCTAGGACACAAGGCTTAAAAGGCCTCTGTTCTGCCACTGAACTATGGGGCCAATGGTGCAGTCATTATACATATCGCTTGTGTCATTTCAACCCGCTGTTGATCTGGGGCGCGGTGAAAATCGGTGACAATACCCCTCACCCTTTGCTCGCTGCCCGCGCTTGCCCTTCTCGTACTTTTCGTCCCCTGCGGGACTGTGGCGCGGGTCAGGCTGGCCGCAGGGCAAACAGGGTGAGGGGAGAAGATGGCCCAACACCACAAAGTTACAAACGCCCCAAGCTGCTCGTGCAGGGTCGGGCTGAGGGGCACAGGCCAGGGACTGGCCCGGCTTGGCGTCAGCCGCCAGCGGCGACCGCCGCTTCATCCAGCGGTTGAAGCTGGTCCTCGCGGTCCTCCAACCACTTGATCGCCATCAGAGCGGCGGCACAGCCGTCGCCAGCAGCAGTAATCGCCTGGCGGAACACGCTGTCGTGAATCTCGCCGGCGGCCCACACGCCCTCCACGTTGGTGCGGTATAGGTCGTCCACCAGCACGTAGCCGGCCTCATCGGTGGCGAGCTGGCCTTTGAACACGCTGCTGTTCGGGTCGTAGCCGATGAAGATGAACACGCCGTCCACCGGGCGCTCGCTCACCTCGCCGGTTTTGACGTTGCGCAGTCGCACGCCGGTCGTGCGCCCGTCCTGGCCCAGGATTTCCTCAACCACCGTGTCCCAGATGAAGGCGATCTTCTCGTGTTTGAAGGCCCGCTCGCGCAGGGCAACGCTGGCGCGCAGCTCGTCGCGCCGATGCACCACTGTCACGCTGCGCCCGAACTTGGTCAGGAACAGCGCCTCCTGGATGGCCGAGTCGCCGCCGCCAACCACGATGATGTCCTTGCCGCGGAAGAAGAAGCCGTCGCAGGTGGCGCAGTAGCTGACGCCGCGCCCGGTGTACTCGATCTCACCGGGGACATTGAGGTGGCGCGGGTTGGCGCCAATCGTGACGATCACGGCGTCGGCCAAGTAGGTGTCGCCGCTGTCGGTCTGCACGCGGAAGGGCGTGCCGTGCGTGAAATCTACGTCCGTCACCGAGTCGAACACGAACTCAGCCCCGAAACGCTCAGCCTGCAGCTTCATGTTCTCGGTCAGCTCCGGGCCGGTGGTGCCGTCGGGGAAGCCGGGGAAGTTCTCCACCTCGTGCGTGGTAGCGATCTGCCCACCGAGCTGGCTGCCGGTAATGACGACCGTCTTGAGCTGGGCGCGGGCGGTGTAGAGCGCGGCGGTCAGCCCGGCCGGGCCAGAGCCGATGATCAGTACGCGAACTTTCTTGTCACTCATGTTGAACACAACCTCGTGGTCTGATGCAGGTCAGTAACAGCCTTACGTTGAAACGGGCGCCGCTGGATGACTACGGCTGCAAAAGCCGGCCGTCGTTTTCGGCGCGGATGATCGCCACCAGCGCCTCGAACTCCTCGCGGCAGTCGGCACAGCAGGCCAGGTGCGCCTCGACAGCCGGCAGCAGGTCGTGTATGTCAGCGCCCAGCGCCACCTGTTCAGCCAAGCAGTCGAACTGCTGGTTGCAGGTTTCGCAGTCCATACACTCGTGCTGTTCTTCGTGCGTGTTGAGAATGAACCGCAGCAGGTTGCTCAGCGGGTCCTGCGCCACGCCGCACACTCCCAGTTGTTTCTCGCACTACTACGGACGATCGGGGCGCGGGCAATCTTACGCGGCAGGAGAACTCACAGCGCGCTGAACGACTGCATCAGCTCCTGGGCGTGGGGCCACACGCGCTCGTCGGGGACCAGCCACTTGTCGCGGATAGCGCCGCTGGCGTCCACCAACACCAGGCCGGCGTAGCGCTCCATGCGGAACGCGCGGTGCACCCTGCGGTCAGCGTCGGCCAGCAGGTGGAACTGGAGCGGGCTGGCGCTGCTCATGTAGAAGGTGTAGAGGGCGTGCGGCTTGTCGCACACCAGCAGCGCGATGCGCACACCCTGGCGCTCGAAGCGCGGCGCGTGGCGCTGCAGCCACAGAATGCGGCGCACGGTGGCTGGTTGCCAGGTGTCGCCGGTGAAACCCAGCAGCAGCCCGCGCGGCCCGCTGAGCTGTTCGCGTCCCAGCAGGCGCTGCTCGTGGTTGTACAGCGTGAAGTCCGGCGCAGGGGTCAGCAGGCGCGGCCCCATCTCGAGCGTGTTGAGCATGCTGGCACTGCCTTTTCGTAACGCGGTTGCACTGTTCATTATATGCCCACATTGCGCGCGCGGCCCCAACGATTCGGCCCGACGGGCAGCAGGTTAACAGGTTCTAACAAAACTGCTCAGCCCTCATGCGGTCGGCTGCGGCACGCTGGATGCCCCCCCAAAAAAGCGGCCGCAAGCCGCCGAAATCGGCCTTAAGCCTTGCCTAACTGAGCAATTCCCTGTTGTCGAAAGCGCCCTTGTGCCCCTACCATGATAAAAATCGCTGCGCTGATTGCAAGGGGCCGTCTTACGATGACCGCAGTCACTGACCAGCGGCAGGTACGCCGCGTGTTCCTCATCACGCTGGCGCTGAACCTGGCCGTTGCTGCCAGCAAGATCGCCATTGGCGCGGCCACCGGCGCGCTGGCCATCATCGCCGACGGCCTGCACTCGCTGGTGGACAGCTCTGGCAACGTCGCCGGCCTGCTGGCGACACGGCTGGCCGACAAGCCGCCGGACGCCGACCACCCCTACGGCCACGCCCGCTTCGAGATGCTGGCGGCGCTGGTCATCGGCGTGCTGCTGCTGCTGACCGCCCTTGAGGTGGTGCGCGGCGCGGCCGACCGGCTGATGGGCGGTGAGCCGCCAGAGCTGACGCCGCTGGCTTTCGCCATCATGCTGGCCACGCTGGCGATCAACATCGGCGTGAACCGCTACCAGGTGCGGCAGGGCCGCCGGTTGAACTCGCAGGTGCTGCTGGCCGACGCAGCCCACACTGGGGCCGACATCTTCGTGACGCTGTCGGTGCTCGTCAGCATGGCGCTGGTCGTTCTGCTGGGGTGGGGCTGGGCCGACATCGCCGCCGCGCTGGTGGTCACTGTGCTGATCGGGCGCGCGGCGTGGCAGGTGCTCAGCCAGGCCAGCCGCGTGCTGGTAGACGCCGCGCCCTACGACTCCGACCAGCTCGCCGCCTGGGTGCTGGAAGTGCCGGCGGTGGACCGCGTGCTGCGCGTGCGCAGCCGGGGCGTGTCTGGCGCGGCGCACATTGACGTGGACGTGCAGGTAGCGCCGGAGACGACTGCCGCCCAGGCCGACGCCATTGCTGGGGCTATCCGCCAGAAGCTGGCCGAGCACGTGGGTTTTGTGGAAACCGAGGTGCACTTCGCGCCGGATTACGCTGGCGAGCCCAACTACGCGCAGGTGGCGCGCGCCCGCGCCGACGCGTTGGGCATGGGCACGCACGAGGTGCGCGTCACCGAAGGGCCGGGCGGTCTCGTGCTGGAAATGCATGTCGAAGTCGCGCCGGGGCAAACGCTGGACGCCGCCCACCAGCAGGTCAGCCAGTTGGAACACGATGTGCGCCGCAACCTGCCCGACTTGCACGAGGTCATCACGCATATTGAGCCGGCGCAGGGCGAGGGCGGCGGCGGTGAACACGACCGCGACGCAGTCCACGCGGCCGACGGGCTGGCCGCGCGCGCGCTGGCGCTGCTGCAGCGGCATTACCCTGAGCTGGACTGGCACGATCTGCGCGTGTACCCGGATGACGGCGGCTTCGCGGCGGCCATGCACGTAGCCCTTCCGCCGCAGATCACAGTCGAGGCGGCGCACCGCATCGCCGAGAACGCTGAGACTTTGCTGCGGGCAAACCTGCCGAGCCTGGCGCGGGTGACAATCCACACCGAGCCGTCTGAGGGGCCTGCTACACCGGCGTGAGCCTGACGCGCTCGCCGCGCTCGAAGAAGTGCTGCCGGCTGTTGAGCGGCTGCAGGTCGGAGAACCAGGACGCCTCTGGGTCGAAGCGGGCGAAGAACGGGCGGCCCACCCACTCCGGGCTGCGCCCCTGCAGGAAGGACAGCACGAACGCCCGCTGGCCCTCTATTTCGGCTACGCCGTGCACGTGCACTTTGCCCGGCGTGGCGCTCATTACGGGGCCGCGCACGGTGCGCGCCAGCCCGGACACATGCGCGTATGCCCCCCGGAAGATGCGCAGCGCGTGCGCCAGCGGCAGCTCAAAGTAGCGGCGCGGGCCGGTGTCGCGGCTGACGAACATGTAATACGGGATCATCCCCAAGCGCACGCTGCGCTGCCACATCTCGGCCCAGGCGCGGGCGCTGTCGTTAATGTGGCGCATAACCGGCGCTTGTGTGCGGATTTCGCAGCCGGCTGCGCGCAGGCGGCGCACCGCTTCCTCGCAGATAGCGGTCTGCATCTCGCGTGGGTGGCTGAAGTGCGCCATGATCGCCACGTGCCGCCCGCTGGCAGCAATCTGCTCGAACAGCCGCAGCAGGTCGTCGGCGTCGTGGTCGGTGACGAAGCGCTGCGGCCAGTAGGCCAGCGCCTTTGTGCCGATGCGGATAGTCTGCACGTGCGCCAGGTCCGGCGTCAGCAGCGGCTCGATGTACTGGCGCAGCCCGCGCGTGGTCATGATGGCCGGGTCGCCGCCGGTGAACAGCACGTCGGTGACCTCGGTGTGCTGGCGCAGGTAGGCCACCAGCCCGTCCACCTCGCGCGCGGCGAACTTGAGATCCTCCATGCCCACAAACTGCGGCCAGCGGAAGCAGTACGAGCAGTAGGCGTGGCACGTCTGGCCGCGGCTGGGGAAGAAGAGCACCGTTTCGTGGTATTTGTGCTGGATGCCCGCCAGCCGCTCGCCATTGAGCACCGGCACGTTGTGTTCAAGCTGGCCGGCCGGGTGCGGGTTGTGCGCCAGGCGGATGCGGTCGGCGGCAGCGCGCAAGTCGGCGCGCGGCGCGCCGCGGCGGATCAACCGCGAGATGGTGTTGAAATCGCGGTCTTCCAGCATCTCGCGCTGCGGGAACGTGAGCTGGTAGATCGGGTCGTCGGGCACGCGCGCCCAGTCAATGAGGTTATCGGTGACGTAGCGGTTGGTGCGGAATGGGAACACGGCCGAGACAACGTGGATGGCGTGCTGCATCGCTGCGTCAAGGCGTTCGTACTGCGGGAGGGTGTGCACGTTATCACGGGTGTACGCTTGATACGTGTCTGCCTTTCTATGCATCGCATAGTTCCTGCTAACGGACGATGGTATGTATATTATACCATGCCATTAGGGCATAATATCTTTCGATAATTTAATTAAAACCGGGGCACTGCGTTACAACAGTTACTAACAGCAGCCTGTCGCCGGGGGCGCACGGCCGTGTTAAACTGGCGCGAAAAAGGAGCGTTTGCGGTGGACTTCTCAACGCCTGAGCACGTCGAAAAGCTGGCGGCGCGCGTGCGCCGGTTTGTTGAAGACGAGGTTATTCCGCTGGAACCCCGCGCCGAGGAACACGCCGACGGCCTGCCGCCAGAGGCGCTGCGCGGCCTGCGCCAGAAAGCGAAGGACGCTGGCCTGTGGGCGCCTCAGCTTCCGGCTGAGCTGGGCGGCCTGGGCCTGACGCTGGCCGAATGCGTGCCGGTGTTCGAAGAAGCCGGGCGCAGCCTGCTGGGGCCGCTGGCGCTCAACTGCGCCGCGCCAGACGAGGGCAACATGCACCTGCTTCATCTCTACGCCACGCCGGAGCAGCGCGAGCGCTATCTGCTGCCGCTGGCGCGCGGCGACGTGCGCTCGGCTTTTGCCATGACCGAACCGCCGCCAGGCGCTGGCAGCGACCCGTCGCTGCTGCGCACGACGGCTGTGCGCGATGGCAGCTCGTGGGTCATCAACGGGCACAAGTGGTATGCCACTGGCGCAGACGGCGCTGCTTTCTACCTCATCATGGCGCTGACCAGCCCGGAGCGCGGCGTGCACAAAGGCAGCACCGTGTTCGTCGCGCCGGCGGACGCGCCCGGCATCGAGCTGGTGCGGCGCGTGCCGGTAATGGGCGCGGGCGGGCCAGGCGGCCACGGCGAGGTGCGCTTCCACGACCTGCGCCTGCCGGACAGCGCCGTGCTGGGCCAAGAGGGCCAGGGCTTCGCGCTCACGCAGGCGCGGCTTGGCCCGGCGCGGCTGACCCACTGCATGCGCTGGATGGGTATCGCGCAGCGGGCGCTGGAGATCGCGACGGGCTACGCCAGCCGGCGCGAGGCCTTCGGCGGCGCGCTGGCCGGCCATCAGGCGGTGCAGTGGATGCTGGCCGACAGCGCGCTGGAGCTGCACGCTGGGCGGCTGATGGTGCGCCAAGCGGCCTGGCTGCTGGAGTGCGGCGACCGCGCCCGCAGCGAGACTTCAATGTGCAAGGTGTTCGTGGCAGAAACGGTCAACCGCGTACTCGATCGCGCCATCCAGATTTGCGGGGGCACTGGCATCTCGCGCGATCTGCCGCTCAGCCGCTGGTATGAAGAGGCGCGCGCCTTCCGCATCTACGACGGGGCCAGCGAGGTGCACCGCATGGTGATCGCGCGCGGCGTGCTTAAGCAGTTCGGCGCAGCGGCCGAAGCCTAGCGGCGCTGCGTCTGAGCGTAATCCTCATCGTCCACAATGTAGAAACGCTCGCGCGCATCTCGTGCCAAGTCTTCGTTCTTGCGCTTTTCGTCGTTCTTGCGCTTCTCGAAAACGTCCTCGTCCAACGACCGGGCTTCGCTCCGGCGAGCGCAGTGGTACTTGTCGTGTCTGCCTATCGCGCTGAACATCATGCTCAGGCCCACCAGAATGAGAATGCCAGGCCACCACCAACCCGTGGTGAACAGGAACGCCAGCCCGAACAGCCACACCAGACCGTTGAGGGCGCCCCACACGCTGCGCTCGACCACGGCGCGGGCCAGGGCCGACGCACCAATCACGTATAGGATGCCAGGCCAAAACGCGATCCCACCCATGAACAGCAGCGCCAGCCCGATCAGAAACACGCCGCCGCCCACCTGCTCCGCCCGCTTGCTGTTCGACATTGCCGCCGCCCTTTTCTCCAAACACTCCCACATTTATACGAACGAGCGCGCGCTGCGGTTGCGCCGGCTGACCCTAGCACAGCACGCGGCGCAGCGTCTCCTCGTCCACGTTGCCGCCGCTGACCACAATCACCGTCGGCCGGTCGTCGGCGGTCACCACGCCGCTCTGCAAAGCCGCGATGCCCACCGCGCCGCCGCCCTCCACCACCCAGCCCTGCTCGAACAGCGCCCAGCGCATGGCAGCGGCAATGGCCTCCTCGCTCACCAGCACCACTTGATCCACGAAGCGCTGCGCCAAGTCAATCGTGATGGACTTGAGTTCGATGTCGCCGGAGAGCGCCTCGGCCAGCGTGTCCCACGCCTGCGGGTAGGCCGCGTCGTAGAGCGCGTTGTACATGGCCGGCGCAGATCGAGCACACACGCCGATTACCTCTACGCCAGGCCGCAGCGCCTTCAACGTCAGCGCAATGCCGGATACCAGCCCGCCGCCGCTCACCGGCACGAGCACGCGGCCCACGTCGGGCAGCCCCTCGACAATCTCCAGGCCCACAGTGCCCGCGCCAGCCACCACGTTGCTGTCGTTGTAGGGCGAGACAAACGTGAGGCCCTCGGCGCGCTCCAGGCGGCGGGCCTCCTCCTCGGCCTCGTCGTAGTTGTCGCCGAACAGCACCGCCTCGGCGCCGTACTGGCGCACGCCGTTTACCTTGCGCCGGGGTGTGTGGCGCGGCATCAGCACGCGGGCGCGCGCGCCCACCACCTGCGCGGCGTAAGCCACCCCCTGCGCGTGATTGCCTGAAGAGCAGGCCACAATCCCCCGGTCGCGCTCCGTTGGGCTGAGCGCCAGCAGCGCGTTGAGCGCGCCGCGCACCTTGAACGAGTGGGTCTGGTGGGCGTTTTCCAGCTTCAGCCACACAGCAGCGCCCAGGCTGTGGGCGCGCTCCAGCGGCGTGGGCTGCACATACGGGGCGATGCGGTAGCGGGCCAGCGCGACGTCGGCCAATTGCACCATGAAATGCGACGCTCCTTGTCAAAAGTTTGAGGCTTCCTAATTTGCGCGGAAAACAAACGCTTGTATAGTGAGAACTATAGCGCACTCTGGGATTTTATCGAGACCGACATGTACCCGCTTACCGACCCGCACACCCTGCGTCAGCGCGCCTATCACGACGACGAAATGCTGCGCCTGCGCCACCACATCCACGAGCAGTACAGCGTGCCGCGCGTTGATTTCCCGGAGTGGGCGCTGCAGCGGCTGGCCTGGCGCGGCGACGAAGTGGTGCTCGATGTCGGCTGCGGGCCGGGCCGCTACGCCCGGGCGCTGGCCCAAATCGCGCCGGGCGCTGTCTACTACGGGGCGGACTTTTCGGCGGGGATGCTGGCCAACCACCCGCAGCGCGCCCACACAGCTCAGGCCGACGCCCAGCATCTGCCCTATCCTGACGGCGCGTTCGACGTGGTGATGGCCAACCACATGCTCTACCACGTGCCTGACATCCCCCAGGCGCTGCAGGAGTGCCGCCGCGTGCTCAAGCCGGACGGCGTGTTCCTGGCCGCCACCAACAGCCTGGACTCAATGCCCCAGTTCCGCGAGCTGATCAAGCGCGCCATTCTGGTGCTGACCGCGCCAGGCCGCGCGGTGCAGCTTCCCCTGCCCTCCAGCCATCTGTTCTCGCTGGAAAGCGGCACGCGCCTGCTGGCGCGCTATTTCTACGCGGTTGTTCGCTACGACCTGCCCGGCGCGCTGGTGTTCGACGCCGTGGAGCCGGTGATGGTCTACCTAGAGACCACGCGCAGCCTGCGCGAGCCGCAGCTCCCTGAGGGCGTGACGTGGGACTCGGTCATGTTGATTGTGCGCGAGCAGGTGAAGAACCAACTGAACTACTTCGGCCAGCTGATCGTCAACAAACTGTCCGGCGTGCTGGTCGCTTCCGATCGCGGCGGTTTCATCGGCGAGTTCGTGCGCCAGGGCGAGTACGAGCGCGTGCATCAGGACAAGGGTGACCCGACACACGTCAGAAGGGACAGACAACTGCGATGAGCGCGTTTTTCATCACCGCCACTGCGCTGGCCCAGGCCGCCGCCAACCCCGCCCTGAACCCGGTATCGCTGGCGGCGCTGGCGCTGGGGGCGCTGGCGCTGCTGATCGCGACATGGGTCGCGCTGCGCGACGAGCGGCTGGCGGCACGGCTGGCCCGCGCCGAGCAGGCGCTGCAGGCCGCCCGCGAACAGGCCGCAGCCCCAGAACCGAGCGCACAGGCCGCCCAGCCGAGCGCCGACGAGCTGCAGCAGGCGCTGGCCGGCCTGGAGACGGTGCTTGCGCAGCAGCGCGAGGCGGCCGCGCGCGCCGCGCTGGCGCTGACACTGCTGCCCCAGGGCGAGCGCCAGTACCGCTGCAAAGATTTAAGCGGCGCGCTGGACACGTATGAGCGGGCGCTGGCGCTCAACGAGGCCAACCCGCTGGTGCACTACCGCCTGGGCTATATCCACACCCAGCGCGCCGCCTTTGATCAGGCCGAGAAGCATCTCACGCGGGCGCTGGCCCTGGCGCCGGATTTCAGCCCCGCCGCGGCGGCCTTGGGCTATCTTTACCGCCGCCGCGCTGAGGTCACCCCGCCTGGCCCAGCGCGCGAAAAACTGCTGTTCGCCGCCGAGGAGAAGCTGCGCGCCGCCCTGCAGCAGTCGCCGCGCCTGCTGGACGAGGACGGCGAGTCCTGGTGGGGGGCGCTGGGCGGGCTGTACCGCAGCACAGGCCACACGCGCAAGGCCGTGCGCGCCTATCAGCAGGCGGCCGCCATCACCCCCTACTCGTCCTACCCGCTGGGCAACCTTGCACTGCTGCGCGGCAAACCAGGCGACCTAGACGCCATGCTCGACACCTTCCGCGATGTGGAACGGCTGGCCCGCGCCGAGGTGCAGGCCGCTCCCGACGACTACTGGCCCTACGCTGACCTGCTGCTGGCCCGTCTGGCGCTGGGCAAAATCCAGGAGGCTGAGGAGACGCTCAACACCATGCGCCGGCTGATGCCGCCAGACATGCCGCACGCCGCCGCCAGCCTGGCCAGGTCGCTCGCCACCCTGGCCGAGCTGCTGCCAGACAGCGCCGCCACCATCGCTGACGTGATCGCCCACGTGCAGGCTGGCCCAACGCGGGCTGCTGCTGACGTCACGCTGGCCAACGAGACGTTCGTGGTGATGCTGAATGACCTGCCGGCGCTGGCTGTGCGCGTGTCTGACCAGGACGACCCGGCGCACATTGTTCATCTGCTGGACCTGGCCGAACCGCGCCCAACGATTTTCCTGTTAGGCGGCGCGGTGGACATGTCCGCCGATGAGGTGGCTGCCACGCGCCCGGTGCTGGAGGAGGGCCTGGCGGCTTACGCCCAGGAGCGCGGCATCGCCGTCATTGACGGCGGCACGCGCTCCGGCGCGATGCAGATGATGGGCGAGGCGCGGCGCAGCTGCCGCGGCACGTTCCCCCTGGTGGGCGTGGCCCCCATCAACCTGGTGCGCTTCAGCGGCCACGAACCGCCTGAAGGCTACCCGCTGGACCCCAATCATTCGCATTTCGTGCTGACCAGCGAGGGCGACTGGGGCGACGAAACCGACTTCATCGTGCGGATTGCGCAGGCCATCGCCGGCGGCCAGCACCCCGTCGTTGGGATCATCATCAACGGCGGCGGCATCGTGCGCCAGGAGGTCTACCGCCTCACGCTGACCGAGCGCCTGCAAACCCCCCTGCTGGTGCTGGACGGCAGCGGGCGCTTCGCCGACACGCTGGCGCGCGCCATCCGCACTGGCGAGACCGACGACAGCCAGCTTCGCGAGATCGTCAGCAAAGGCCGCATTGAGGTGATCGCCATCGCTGACGGAGCGGACGGCATCCGCCAGCGCCTCAGCGCCTATTTCGAGCCGCAGCCGCAGCGCTAGGCGCGCCCGGTCTGCTGATTCCACTCGGCATCTTGTAGGTCGCGTGGGCAGGGTTTTCGATTGTTCATCATCCTAGCTGTCTCGTCCATCCGATTTTTAACAGATACGCTCTCGAGACTCAGCTTGTTACATGCGCCCGCACGCCCGTCACAGCGGCAAAGACGTTTCAGTCCTGGCTTGGCGTGCCGCACGGTAAGCGCTCAAACCAAGCGGGAACAGGACGAGATGGACAACGCCGATCATCAGGATGAGCTGCGGAAGAATCGGCGTCAGCAGATCCGCGAGCCTCTCTGACAGCCCGACAAGGAACATGGCAACCCATGTCTGCGGCGGAACGGTGGGCGCGTTCGGACTTCGGGGGCAATCGTCTGCCCGGCGGGAGAGGCGACCCCGCTGATCATCAGCATCAGCGCGCTAAAGAAGAGGATGAAACCGACCAGCAGAAGTTGGTAGACCAACCCACCGCGCACGAACAGCGCCAGCACTACGCCGACCGCGAAAGTCCCCACGTTGAACCACAGCGCCAGCCACCATATCGAGCCGAGCGCCGTCGTGCGCAGCGCCCCGCGCGAGTCTGCTATCAGGGGGATGAGTTCAGGCGAACGCATGACCCTGCGCTTGAACGCGCGCAGTTGGAGCAGCCTGGCGATCTTGGTGGCGCTTTCGAGGACGAGCGTCAGCGCGATCAGCAGCAGCGAGATCGTCTCACTGGCGTCCGGTTGATTCAACGCCACGACTCCACCAACGAGAAAGCCAGCACCCCGGATGATGTAGGCAATCAGGTTGAACATTGTGTGTCTTTTCGCTCCACTAAACCACGCTTCGGTCGGATAGTTTTTTTCTACAGCACATCATAAACAATAAGCTTATCACGGAATAAAGAAGAGAATGTCAACGATACGGTTAAGAAAGTGACATGTGCGGCAAATGCGGGTGGTCAGCACCACAATCTGGTGCGCCAGGCCACTGAAGATGTGTATGACGTGATTGTGGCTCCACCAATACCTGTTCCGCGACAAACCGTGATCTACTGAATTTAGAGCTTCTGCGTGGATCGGCCTTGCCGGTTTTAAGGCGCGGGTTGTTCTGCCGGCTGGGCGGCCGGCAGCAGCACGCGGAACGTGCTGCCAGCGCCGGGCTGGCTCTCCACCTCGATCTGCCCGCCGTGCTGCTCGACGATCTTCTTGGTGATAGCCAGCCCCAGGCCAGCGCCGCCGGTCTCAGGCGAGCGCGAACGATCGGCGCGGTAGAAGTGCTCGAAAATACGCGCCAGATCAGCCTCGGCGATGCCAATGCCGGTGTCTTGCACTTCGATCAACACACGGCTAGGGCGAACAGCCGTGCGTAGCGTAATCGTCCCCTCCTCCGGCGTGAAGCGGGCGGCGTTGCCTAACAGGTTGAGCAGCGCGCGCTGCAGCTCGTCTTTGTCCGCCTGGATCAGCGGCAGATCGGGGTGCAGGTCGTGCTGGAGCACGATACGGCGCGCCTCCAGCAGCGGCCGCATGCGCGTGCTGACGCTGGTGACCGCTTCGTTGACGTTGACAGAGCGGAACTCGAAGCCCTCGCGCTGGTCCAGCCGCACCAGCGTGAGCATCCCCTCCAGCAGTTCCTTTAAGCGGGCCGTCTGCTGTTCGATGCGGTCGTAGTGCAGGGCGCGGTGCGCTGGGTCGTTGTCCAGGCGGCGCAGCAGGTAGATGCTGGTGTTGATGGCTGTCAGCGGCGTGCGCACATCGTGCGAGACGTCGCGGATAAAATCGGACAGCAGGCGCACGCGTTCCTTCTGCAAGGTGGCCTCCAACGCGTTGAGGTCGGCCAGTTTGCGCGCGGTAATGTCCTCGGCGGCCCCGTAGATGCGGTGCACACGGCCGGTTTCGGGGTCGGTCACCGGGTGATAGCGCACGCGCAGGTGGCGCACCTCGCCGCTGCGCGCAATCAGGCGGAACTCGTGCTCGCGGTCGGCTCCGACTGTAACCATCTGCTGCACCGTGTCCTCAAACATCGCGCGGTCGGCCGGGTGGATCAGGCGCAGCCAGTTCTGATGCGAGCCGATCTCCTCCGGCGCGAAGCCGGTAATGCGCTGGAACGCGCCAAACACCCAGTCAGTGTGGGGCGTCCCGTCCTCGCCAATGTATGCGCTGAAGGCGTAATCAGAGGTGAGTTGGGAGATGCTGCGGTAGCGGGTCTCGTTTTCGGCCAGGCGCGCCTCGGCGGCTTTGCGCGCGCTGATGTCGTGCGCCGCGCACACCACACGCGCGCCGCCGGGGCCACGGCGCATCACACGGCCAGAGAACAGCACCGGAATCAGGCGGCCGTCGCGAGCGCGCAGCAGCTTCTCGGTGTGGCGGGTCAAGCCGCGTTCGATGAGCGTCTCGATGCCGGTGCGGCCTGCTGCCTGCGACACGAACACGGTCTCCAGCGGCTGTCCCACCAGCTCGGCCTCGGTGTAGCCCAAGGCCTCCAGCGCCGCCGGGTTGACCATCTCGATGCGGCCGTCCGGGCCGATCACGATGAGCATGTCGCCCATTGTGCGGACGACGCTGTCCAGATAGTCCTTGTAGCTGAGGCGGCCCACCGGCCGCAGGCCGATCCGCCGCAGCGCGCGCTGCGCAAATTGTGTCAGCCAGTCGAACAAGGCGGAAATCTCCCGCGCCATCTATTCACATCACTACTATTAGCCGGCCGCGCCGCCCAGGGCGCAGCTCGAACGAATGTGCTCAATCTTTGTGGCGTACACAATAGTAATTTATTCCCCTTACAGCGTGTTGAGAAAGCGGTCGGCGGCCGCCAGTGCGCTGCGGCGCGCGTCAGAGTCCAGGTGGCGCAGGCCCAGCACGTTCTGGCCGGCGCGCGGGTTGGCGCGCAGCGCCGCCTCGTGCCGGATCAAGAAAGCCCAGTAGAGCGCGTTGAAAGGACAGGCGTCCGCGCCGGCGCGCTGCTGCGGGTCGTAACGGCAGCCAGCGCAGTAATCGCTCATCCGGTTGATGTAGCTGGCCGAGGCGATGTACGGCTTGGTGGCCGTCAGGCCGCCGTCGGCGTTCAGCCCCATGCCGATCACGTTGGGCAGCATGACCCACTCGTAGGCGTCGGCATAGGCTGCCAGGAACCAGTCGTTGACCTGTGCCGGGTCTATGCCAGCCAGCAGGCAGAAGTTGCACACCACCATCAGCCGCTCGATGTGATGGGTGTAGCCGGTGGCCAAGGCGCGCTGCACGACGTGGCGCAGGCAGTTCATCTCCGTGTCACCGGTCCAGAAGAAGGCCGGCAGCGGGCGGCGCGCGCCCCAGGCGTTGCGCTGGCGCAGGCCCGGCATCAGCCGCCAGTACGTCCAGTAGATGTACTCACGCCAGCCGATGACCTGGCGCACCAGCCCTTCGGCGGAGTTGATCGGAGCGCGGCCGGCGCGGTAGGCCTCTTCAGCGGCGCGCGCCAGCGCCAGCGGTTCCAGCAGGCCGATGTTGAGGTAAAACGACAGCGCGGAATGATACAGGGTGGCATGGCGCGCCGTCATGGCGTCCTCGTATGGGCCGAAATCGGGCAGGCGGCGCGCGATGAAGTCGTCCAGCGCGGCTTGGGCGTCGTCGTGCGTCACGGCCAGGCTGAAGCCGTCAGCCGTGCCCACGCCGCGCGCAGCCGCCTCGACCTCGGCCATGACTGCCTGCGTGATCGCGTCCGGCGGGAAAACAGGCAGATCGGGCAGCTGACGGTTGGCTGGCAGACGCTTGCGGTTGCTGCGGTCGAAGTTCCAGGCCCCGCCAGCGGGCTGCTCCCCGTCCATCAGCACGGCAAAGCGGCGGCGCATGGCCCGGTAGAAATGCTCCATTACATACGGTTTGTCGGGGGGCAGGCCGGGGCGCGGGTCATACTGCCCGGCAAGGAACTGGGTGTTGGGCAGCACATCCACCGGCAGGCGCAGCAGCGCCGGCAGCGCCTCGCGCTGGAAGGCGCGACCGCCGTGCTCGCTGGCCGCCATCGTGATGAGCCGGGCCGGGCGGTGGGCAGCGGCGTGCTGCCGCAGGCCCGCGCCAGCGGTCGCGGCCTGGATGTAATCCACCTGCCAGCCTTCGGCGCGCAGCCGCTGCGCATAGTGGCGCATGGCGCTGACCAGCAGCACCAGCTTCTTGCGCTGATACGGCAGGCGCGCCGCCCGGCCCGCACTCTCTACCAGCACCACGCGAACAGCCGCGCGGCCGCAGCGCCGCTCCGCTTCAGCAAGCGCCGGGTGCGCCCGCAGGAGCTGATCGCCCAAAATCCACACGCTGACGGTCGCTTCGCTCACAGGATACCTCGGCGCTCACGGTCAGCGCCAGTATACCGCGTCGCAGCGGCGGCGTGCAGGCGGGGTATGTTAAAGGGCGCGCCCCAGGCGATCAGTTCGGCCGGCGCGCGGTTTTCGTTACCGGGCTAGCTCCCCCAGCTCGATGACGTCGAGGGCAAAGGGCAGCCGGGGCTGCACCGCTGGGATCACCAGCGAGAACGAGTCGAAGTTGGTGGCGTACAGCCGGCCGGCGTGGTAGGCCACGTCGTTGACGCCGCGGAAGCCCTCGGCCAGCGTGACTAAGCCGCCATCGGCCACCTGCACGACGCGGTTCTGGGCCAGCGCTGCCGCGTAGACCGCGCCGTTGGGGGCGACTGTCACGCCGTCGAAGCCGGGCGCGCTGGGGCGGCCGCCGTGGGCGTAAAGCGTCTCGACCACCTCGCCGTCCAGGCTGAGGCGGTAGATTTCGTCCAGGTGGCTGTCGGTCACAATCAGCGTGTCGCTGGCAGCGTCGTAGGCCAAGCCGGTGGGCGCGGCGCGCGTGTCGCCGGGCACAGATGGCGTCCACCACACAGCACCGCCGCTTCCATCGGGGGCGAAGCGCAGCACTGCGCGACGGCCGCGGTCGGTGACGTAGACGCGGCCCTGCGCGTCCAGCGCGATGTCATCGGGCAGGAGGAAGCCGCCGTCCGGCTCGGCGAAGGCGGTGATCTGACCGTCGGGCGCGACACGCACCACACCCCCGCCGATCATTGTCAGCGAGGCGTCGCGCAGGTAGACAGCGTAGAGCGCGCCGTCTGGCCCCAGCGTCAGCCCGCTGACCGCCCCCAGAACGCCGCGCGTGCCGGGTATCTCGCTAATGCCCCCGTCGGGCGCGATGCGCCACAGCGCGCCGGTTGCGTAGCTGCCAGTGTACACGCTGCCATCAGGCGCGGCGGCCACGCTGGCCGGGTAGGCGTTGTCGTCCGGCAGGACAGCGAACTGGCGCACGGTCACGCCGTCGGCCGCGCTGCGCCCCTGCGGGCGCTCGCTGTTGTTGATGATCAGCAGCAGCACGGCTAGGCTGATCGCCGCCAGCAGCAGCCCTGTGCCGCCAAACAGCAGCAGGTAGACCAGCAGGCGCTGGCCCCGACTTAACGACTGGATGCGTTTGAACATGGTCTGCTCCGGGGGCTCGGCCGGCGGCGCTGGAGACAAACACAGCTTTCAGCCGCTGGCCGAAAGCTGTGGGCGCTCACAGCGGAGAGGGCGGGATTCGAACCCGCGACGGTGTTACCCGTACTCGCGTTCCAGGCGAGCGCATTAGACCAACTATGCTACCTCTCCTCACGCCGCCGATCTTAACACAGCGCGACAGGCGCTTCAAGCGTTGGGTCACTTGCCCAGCATGCTCACGCCAGGCAGGTTTGGGCGGCTGGGCCGGTCGAGGTCGGCCAGGAAGCGGTTGATCTGCCAGACGAACACGTCGGGCGCTTCGTGCTGCAGCAGCAGGCCGCAGTTCGAGACCGGCGTCAGCGTCGCGCCGGGAACCGCGGCCCGGATACGCTCAGCTTCCTGCACGGTGTTTACTTGGTCGCTGCTTCCCCACAGCAGCAGGGTCGGCACGGCTGGGGTGCGCTGTTCGGGCAGGTCGTCGGCGGCGAAAGCGCGCATCAGCTCGGCGAAAGGGCCGGCGCTGGCCCGCGCCTGGGCGAGGAAGCTGTCAGTCAGCACCGCCTGGACGTGGACTGCGCGGCGCAGCTCAGCCGGTGCGAGCGTGGTGCGCGCCAGCACCTGGAATGCGCCGCGCCCCAGCACGGGCTGCTGCGCCAGACGCTGCACCGTCGCCGAGACGTTGGGTAGCGAGCCGCCGTTGATCAGCACCAGCGCGCGCGCGCGGTCGGGCCTGGCAGCGGCGAACAGCCGCGCCAGCAGCGCGCCCAGCGAGCTGCCCACGATTACAGCTTGGCCGACGGCCAGCGCGTCCAGCAGGCGCTCCAGCCAGTCCAGCAGCGTCTGCGTGCGCATGTCGGGCAGGGCGGCGCTGCCGCCAAAGCCGGGCAGGTCTGGCGCGATCACGTGATGCGTCTCAGCCAGGGCGGGCAGCGCTGGCTCCCAGCACAGCCTAGCCCCGCCCACTGCACCGTGCAGCAGCAGCACAGCGGAGTCGGGCGTGCCGCCCTGCAGGAAGGATACCGTTAAACCAGCAAGCGTCAGGTTTTTTTCTTCAATGCTCATTAGTCACAATCTCGTCAACAAAGCGATGGCGCTGCAGCCAGCGCACAAGCTGGTCGCGGTCCGGCTCGGTGATGAGCGCGCCGCGGTCAATTCCGCGCGGGCTGACGCCGGGCGGCAGCGGTGTCGGCGGCGTGATCGGCTGCCCATCGCCGTCGCTGACGACCAGCGTGGGCACAGACAAGAAGCCAGTCCACCCCAGCACGCGCTGGCGGGCCTGCGGGTCGCGGTCGATGTGTATCTCGCGATAGGGCACGCCGTAATCGGCCAGCACGCGCTGCGCCAGTGTAACCATAGGACAGCCAAACGACCGGCTGTAGAGGAACAGCGTCCGGCTCATGGCTGCCCGGCGGGCGACAGCGTCCGCCCCGGATCAAGGTAGCACAGGATGCCATCGGTGATGCCCGCTGCCAGCAGGTCAGGCTGCTCGGTGAGCAGCGCGCGGTCGGCCAGCATGAAGCCCAGCTCGATAATGGCGGCCGGCGTGAGCGGGTGAATCTCGCGGAACGTATGGTAGTCGGTCATGTCCACAGTGACGCCGGCGCGCCGCTGCAAGCTGGTGGCCGCCTGGTAGTGCCGGGCGATGCACTCTACCAGGATGTCATCGTTGCCGCGCGCCGTGATGCGGGCGGCCGCCGCCGAGATCAAATAGCCGGACACCACCTCGCCGGGGTACGCCTGGCAGGTGTTGGCGTGAATAGACACCAGCGCCGCCGCCTGGTAGCTCTCCAGGCGCGGGTCGAACTCGTCGAGCAGGTCCACCGAGTAGCCCAGGGCGCGCAGGCCGCGCACGACGCGCTGCGCCACGTTGAAGTTGATTTCGGCCTCAGTCAGCCCGTCTGGGCAGACCGCGCCGGGGTCGTTCTCTGGCCCGCGGTGGCCGGAGACGATGCCGATGCGCTGGAACCAGTTGGGCGTGGGCTGGATCGTGGGGGCGGGGGTGGGGACCGCGGCTTGGGCCGCGCCCAGCTCCGAGCGCACGCTGCTGGCAATGAACTGCGGCGGCGTCCACCAAGTGAGGATGGTGGCCATCAGCCCGGCGGCGGCCAGCGCCACCAACAGCGAGCGCAGCACGCCGCCCAGCACACCCACGGTGGCCCGGCGGCGGCGCGCGCCGCGCCGTTTGATGCGCCGGATGCGTTCCTCTTCCAGCGCTGCCGCCCGGCGCGCCAGGTCCGCGGCGCTGTCGAAAGCGGGCGTTTCTGGCTCAGCCGGGGCCAGCGGAATCGGCGGGCGCGGCCGCCGGCGCGAGGCGACATCGCGCATCATCTCGGTGAACGTCACCGACGCCGGCACGGCGGGCTGGCGGTCGTCTGGCAGAGGGGTGCTGTCGGACATACGGGCTGTGCAATTCCTCTCTGGTGTGATTATCACCGCTTTCTCGCCTGCTGACAACAGGGAACGGTTTCAATACAGCCGGCGGCAGGCGGTATAATCGGCGGCGTTTGCGTTTGGGATGGACGAGCACAGGAATGAGATCATGCGCACACTGCTGGCAATATTGGCGCTGCTGGTCACCCTGGGCGGCCCGGCTGCCGCGCAGCGGGCTGGCGACCTGCCGTGGTGGAACGACCGCGTTTTCTACGAAATCTTCGTGCGCAGCTTCTACGACAGCGACGGCGACGGGGTCGGCGACCTGCGCGGTATCATCGAGAAGCTCGATTATCTCAACGACGGCGACCCGTCCACTGCGACTGACCTCGGCGTCACCGGCATCTGGCTGATGCCGGTGAACCCCTCGCCCAGCTACCACGGCTACGACGTAACCGACTACTACGGGGTCAACCCTGAGTACGGCACGGCTGACGATTTCCGTGAGCTGGTGGCCGAGGCCCACCGGCGCGGCATCGCCGTGATTGTTGATTTGGTGATCAACCACACCTCCAGCCAGCACCCCTGGTTTCAGAGCGCCCTGGCCGATGGGCCGGCCTCGCCTTATTACGACTATTACGTGTGGGCCGACGCGCCAGCCGGCGGCGGCTGGCACGAGCGCAATGGGCGCTATTACTACGGCTACTTCTGGAGCGAAATGCCCGACCTCAACTACAACAACCCCGACGTGACGGCGGCCATGTACGACATCGCCGCGTTCTGGCTGACCGAGATGGGCGTGGATGGTTTCCGGCTGGACGCCGCTAAGTACCTGATCGAAACGCGCGGCAAGATCGAGAACTCTGACGAGACGCTGGCCTGGCTGGCGGCCTTCAACGCGCACGTGCACGCCGTCAAGCCCGGCGCGCTGACGGTGGGCGAGGTGTGGGCGCCCACCAGCGTGGTGGCGCGCTACGTCCCCGACTCGCTCGATCTAGCATTCGAGTTCAACCTGGCCGAGGGCTTCGTCGCGGCGGCGGGCGGCGGCAGCGCTGTGCAGATCAAAGTGCCTCTAGGGCGCGCCCTGCGCAGCTACCCGCCAGGACAGTTTGCGCCGTTCCTCACCAACCACGACCAGAACCGCGCTGCGAGCGTGCTGCGCGGCGACGTGGACAAGGCAAAGGTCGCCGCCGCGCTGCTGCTGACCGCTCCCGGCGTGCCGTTCCTGTACTACGGCGAAGAGGTGGGCATGCAGGGGATGAAGCCCGACCCGCGCATTCGCACGCCCATGCCCTGGACCGGCAGCGCGCCCGGCTTGGGCTTCACTGCGGGCGCGCCCTGGGCTGAGCCGTACGCCGGTTATGAGACGGCCAACGTCGCCGCGCAGGACGGCGACCCGGACTCGCTGCTCAACCACTACCGGGCGCTGCTGCGCCTGCGCAGCGCGCAGCCGGCGCTGCGCCGGGGCGACACGCTGTACGTTGAGGCGGACGTGCGCTCGGTCTACAGCGTTCTGCGCTTCACCGACGACGAGGCTCTGCTGGTGGTAGTCAACCTGAGCGGCGCGCCGGTGACCGACTACACGCTGAAGCTGGAAAACGGCCCGCTGGCTGGCGCGCCGGCGGTAAGTTTGGTGTGGGGCGCGGGCGAGGTTATCGCCCCAACTGTCAACGCAGCCGGCGGCTTCGACGCTTACCGACCGCTGGCGGCGCTGGTCCCGCACGGCAGCTACGTGGTGCGGCTGGCGCGCTAGAGCGAAAGCGCCGCTGCTCACCCCGCCGACAGGATGAACGTCGTAGCGCCGCGCTCCGGCTGTGTTGTACCCTTTAAGCAGCGGTTTTGGTAGACATAAGGGGGGCACACGATGGCAGCGGTACTAGAGCGCGACCCGCTACTGGGTATACCGTATCCGAAAGGCTTAATCAAGGCGGCTTTCAAAGCGCCGATCGTGCTGTGGCGGCTGGGGTTGGGGCCGCTGATTGGGCACCAGTTCATGATTATGACCACCACCGGCCGCGTCAGCGGCCAGCCGCGCCGCACAGCCATTGAGTATCACGTGCACCGCGGTCGCAAGTACGCGCTGGCCGGCTGGGGCAAACGGTCGCAGTGGTATAAGAACGCGCTGGCCGACCCGCGCATGACGATCCAGACAGCCGACGGCACGGAGCGCGTCCGGCTGCGCCGCGTGGTGGACGAGGCCGACCGCGCCGAAGCGTGGGAGCTGATCGAGAAGAAGCCGTCGCTGCGGGCCTGGGCGCGGGTGCTGGGCGTTGACGTAAACCGCGAACGTTTTATAGCCGACAAAGAGACGTTCTTCCTGGTGACGTTCGACCCCACTGACGAGCCAACGCCGCCCCCGCTGGAGGCCGATCTGGTGTGGGTGTGGCCAGCGGCTGCCGGCCTGCTGCTGGGGGCGCTGGCCGCGCTGCGCCTGCTGCGCCGCCCGCGCTGAGCGCGCCCGCCCGGTTCAGCGCTTGGCCATTTTTGCGCGCCGATGGTTTCTGTGCAGGCAGTGCCTAAACGCTCAGCCCACTTTTCGCCACACACGTTCCTGCTCAAAGTACGCCCAGCCCTGCGGAGCCTGCGGCACACAGGACGGCGGCAAACTGGCGGCTCGTGTGACCGTCGGCTCGTCGGTCGCATCTGATTGAGTCCCGTTTCGCGCGAACGCCACGACAACGTTTTTCTGCGTGAGCGCGCGCACAAAACTTTCGATGACTAGGCGCGCTTCGCGCTCGGCACGTTCTAATATGCCGCCCTCGATCGCCGTGTTACGGAAGTCGTTCAGCGCCGTGTAGTTCGCCAGCAGCCGCGCTTCGTCCCAATCAACCGGGCACGTGGTGAACGAACGGTTGTACTGGCGGATGAACTCAATGCGGCAGCTTGTCAGATGCGGCACGGGCAAAGTCAGATAGTAAGTTTCAGTGGTTTCGTCGTAGCGCGCAGCGCTGTTGTCAAGCTGGCTGAGGTCTACGCCCGCTTCAACAGCGCCCACCGCCACATGATCGGCGCTGAAACTGCACGTGTTTAGCAAACCGGCCTGCACAGCAACCTGGATGTCCGCTTTTGCCAACTGCACACTCACCGTCACCAACTGGCCCAGCGGCAGCACACTGTTAATAATTGTGGGTGTGTCAATCACATTGGCTGAAGTTGGCATCGGCGATAGGTTAAACAAGCCGCGCGCGCTGTTTATGACTGACGAAATCAGCGCGGCCGGCCCAAAAATCAGCACGGCGGCCAACAGCACAAGCACGCCGAGGCAGCCCAGTAGGGCGAACAGCCCTTCGCGCCTGCGCACGGCGTATTCCTGTTCGTCCACATCATCGTTCTTGCCAGTGTTAATGATGATTGGAGGCTGGCTGGCTGGCTGATTGTATGTCGGGCTGGCGGGTGTAGGGCGCGTTTCTTTGTCTGATTCCATCTTCGTTCCTCTTCATTTCTCGAAGTAGGGCAGCAAGCAGCGAAGCTGCTAGTTTTGACCTTGTACTCATCGGTCAATCACGCCTGGCTCACGCCAGCATGAAACAGTCGCTTTAAGCTGCGCCTGCGCACTATAATGGTAATAGTTATACGAGGTCAAGGTGATTACGGTACTGTACGACGGCCAGTGTGTCATCTGCAACCAGACGAAACGCGTCATCTCCGCGCTGGACTGGCTGGGCCGCGTGGTGTGGATAGATGTGCACGACTGGGCCGCCGTCGAACAAATCGCGCCTGGCCTAGACCGCGAGACGGCACTGGGCCAGGTGCACGTGCTCTTCCCCAACGGCCGACTGGTGGGCGGCTTTGAGGGCACGCGCGCCATGCTGCGCCAGGTTCCTGTGGGCCTGCCGCTGTGGCTGATCGCCAGCCTGCCTGGCGTGCGCGGCTGGCTGGGGCCGCTGGTTTACCGCTTTATCGCCCGCCACCGCTACCGCATCAACCGGCTGGTCGGCGCGCCTGTGTGCGATGCCGGCTCCTGCCGCCTGCACGGCTGAGCTGGCCTCCCCGCTCCGCGCCGCACCCGGCACAAAGTCCGGCTTGCGCGCCGCTGCGATTCCGCATAGGATCAAGTAAGGCATAAATTACTTCCCCATAATCGTTTTCTTAAACAAGGAGGAACCAGCATGGCCATGGAACCTACCCGCACCCGCCGGCGGCGGCGTCAGCAGCCGCCCCCCGCCGCCGTGCCGCAGCCAGAACCGCCGCGCGAGCTGAAACCCCTGGAAGTGCCCTGCTGCCCCCAGCTTTACGGCGACGATGCCTGCGACGTGCTGGACTTCCACTACCGCCTGCTGCACCCCACGTCTGTGATGCACAACAACCGCCGCGTGCAGGTCGAGGTAATTGTTCACGCTCGCTTCGAACGCTGCACTGGCCCGCTGGCGCTGGGCGACCTGGTGTACTCAACCACGCTCTTCCCCGGCGAGACCGTGCGCCTGTTCTCAACGGACCGGCGCACGCGCTTTACCTACGACAGCGCCTCTCAACTGAGCTATCGCAGCCAGCAAAGCTCAGAAGAGTCCTACTTCATGTCCAGCGTGAGCGACTTCATGTCCAACCTGGAGAGCAGAGAGACAGCGGTCTCCAGCGCCACCAGCGAAGGCAAGAGCGCGTCCAAAACCAGCGCTAGCAGCCTGCTGGACACCATCCTCTCCGGCCCGTCGGTCTCAATGAGCGGCTCGTACAACGCCGCTTCTACCGCCGATTTCCTGCGCTCGCTGGGCGCGCACGCCGAGTCGTCGGTCAAGCGCTCGGAAAACGCCACCCGCACCATCAATTCTGTGTCCATCGGCGAGGTGCAGACGCGCTCGCACGCCGAGGGCGAAACCGAGGACCACTTCGAATCGGCCTCGCGCGAGTTCAGCAACCCCAACCGCTGCCACGCTGTAACCTTTTTCTTCTACCAGGTCAACAAGACGCAGACCATCCGCTTCAGCATCGAGAGCATCCAGCGCCGCGTGATTGACCCCGCCGGCGAAACGGCTGTCGTCAACCGGCCGCTGCTAACCGCCGACAGGGTGGAGACCATCCCCGCCGGCGTGCTGGCGACCGACCCCAAGCGCCTGGAAATCGAGGAGATGGATCGGGCCAGCGCCCGCGCCCGCGCGGCCGGCGAAGTGCGAAACCAGCCGGCTGCCGTGACCAGCGCCCGCCTGCTGGCCGGTATCTCCGCGCAGCAGTTCGAGCCGATGCCGGCGGCCACCCGGCGCGCTGCCCTGCGCGAGGTGGACCGCGATCTGGCGGCGCAGGGGCTGATCACGCGCCAGGGCGGCGACATCACGCCGGAGATGAAAGCGCGCCTGTCGTTCGTCAGCCGCGTCAGCCTGCCCACCGCCGGCGTGCTGGTCAAAAGCTGCCTGGACGAGTGCAGCATCTGCGAGGAGAGCCTGCAGGAAGAGATCAAGCTGGAGCTGGAGCACAAGCGGCTGCAGAACAGGCTGTTGGAGCGCCAGATCGAGCTGCTGGAGAGATCGCAGGAGTACCGCTGCTGCCCGCCCAGCAGCGAGGAGACGCCATCTGGCTGAGAAACCCCGCAACAACAGGGACTGTCTGCACAACCACAGCCTGTGTTACAACTACAGCCTGTGTTACAATGACTCTAACGGGGGTGATACAGAGTTGACGGGGTGTGCTGCCCGGCAAGTAGTGCGAAGGCCCACAGGCAACCCGTGAAAGCCGGGCGCGACAGGCACGCTGCCGGACGCGCGGGCAGTTCGCGCCACCTCCACCTGCTACGACGAAGCGTTAAACAGCAGCGCCAGGTCTTTCGACCCGGCGCTGCTGTCACAACATATCGAGGGGGAAGGGGGATGATTACGTTTATAATATTCCTCACAAATCTGACCTGCGCATGATTGCCAGCTAAAAGCCGCATGAGAGCAGCGGCCTGCTCTGGGCTGGAAAAGCGCGCAAAATGCGGCACAATCGGCGCTGTCTGCCGGCGAGGTCAGCAGCGCACACAGGATCGCCTGAACCATGTCCACCTTCACCAACGAGGCCGAGGCTGTCACCTACATTTTTCGCTCAATGCGCCGGCTGCGCGGCCTGCCGCGCGGCACCGACGACCAGTTCCGCAGCACCGCCCCCACTGTGCGGCTGGTGACCGCGCTCAACCTGCTGGCTGAGCCGCGCGAGTACGCTGTCGTGACCGGCAGCAAGGGCAAAGGCTCGGTGACGGTCATCACGGCGCGCCTGCTGCAGCACCTGGGCCACACTGTCGGCACGATCACCAGCCCGCACCTCGTCACTTGGCGCGAGCGCATCCGCGTGAACGGCCGCGCCATCCCCGAAGCGGATTTTCTGCGCCTGCTCTCTGAGCTGTCGCCGCACATTGACGCGGTTGAGGAAACGCTCACCGAGCGCCAGTACTTCAGCCCGCAGGGCATCTTCCTGGCGCTGGCGCTGCGCTGGTACACTGAACTAGGCGTGACAGCCGCCGTCCTGGAGGTGGGGCGCGGCGGGCGCTATGACGACATCGCCATCGTGCCCAACCGGCTGGCGCTGTTCACGCCGATCACGCTGGAGCACGTCGAGCAGCTTGGCCCGTCGCTGGCGCGCATCGCCTGGCACAAAGCCGGCATCATCAAGCCCTACGGCCAAGCCTACAGCGTGCCCCAGGCCCCAGAGGTGATGGCCGTGCTGGCCGCCGAGGCCGAGGCTGTGGACGCGCAGTTCGACTGGATCGCCCCTATAGACATGGGCCGCTACCTCGGCCCGGCTGAGAACGGCGTCCGCATGGCGCTGGGGCGCTATGGCGAGGTCACGCTCTCGCTGCGCGGGCGCTACCAAGTGATGAACGCCAGCCTGGCGGTGATCGCGGCGGGTTTCATGCACGCCCGCTTGGGCGGCATCCCGCACGGCGCGCCGGAATATGTCGAGCGCATTCGCGCCGGCCTGGCTGATGTCGCCTGGCCGGGCCGCTGCCAGAAGCTGCAGGATGCGCCAGCGGTCTATCTAGACGGCGCGATCAACCGCGAGTCGGCAGAGCTGCTGGTGGAAAGCCTGCGCGACGACAATCTGGCCGCGCCAATCGTGAGCGTCATCGGCGTGCCAGAAGACAAGGATTACGCTGGCGTGTACGCCGCCCTCGGCCCAGCGAGCGACGCAGTTATCCTCACCGAGACAGCGCGCAACCCGTCGCTGCGCTTCCCCGATCCAGCGGCCGCCGCCGCTGAGGCCGCCCGCTACTGCGCTGATGTCAGCTGTGCCGCCGCGCTCGATGAGGCGGTCGAACGGGCGCTGGCGCGGGCTGGCACAGGCGGCACCGTCATCATCGCTGGCACACAGTCCATCGTGGCCGACGCCATCGCCCGCTGGGGGCACACCTACGAGCAGATTTGAACAGGAGGCCGACTCATGCCGCAGCAGTCCATCAGTTTCGACCGCGCCGCCGACTACTACGACGAGACGCGCGGCTTTCCGCCCGGTGAGGAGCGCGCCGCTGCCGCCCTGATCGCCGCCGTCGGCGGCCTGACGCCAGCCAGCCGCGCGCTGGAGATCGGCGTCGGGACAGGGCGCATCGCCCTGCCGCTGGCGCGCCATGTCGGTTTGTATGTGGGCGTGGACATCTCGCTGGCGATGATGGCGCGTCTGCGCGCCAAGCAGCGCAGCGAGCCAGTAACCCTGGCGCGCGCTAGCGCGGCGCACCTGCCGTTCGCGCCGGCCGCGTTCGACGCCGTGGTGGCCGTGCACGTGTTCCACCTCATCCCGAACTGGCCAGACGCGCTGGCTGAGTGCGCCCGCGTGCTGAAACCAGGCGGGCTGCTGCTTCACTGCTGGAACGACCGCAGCAGCAGCGCGATGCAGGTGCTGCACGAGGCCTGGCGCCAGGCCGTGCCCGAACACCTGGAGCAGCGGCCCGGCGTGCCGTTTGCGTACAACAACACGTTCGCGCTGGACTATGGCTGGCGCGCCGCTGGCCCCGCGCAGACACATGCCTACACACAGCAGCGCTCGCCGGCGGGCTTTCTGGACGCGCACCGCAGGCGCGTCTACTCCGGCGCGTGGAACCTGGACGACGACGTGATCGCGCGCGGCGTGGCCGCCATCGAGGCGGCGATTGCCGAACACTTTGGCGATCCCGACACGCCGGTGCAGGACCGCCTGACGTTTGTAGTGCAGCCGTTCGCGCCGCCTACTGACAGGTAAGCGCCGTCGGCACGCGCGCCTCGGCCCAGCGGCGCTCGAACTCGGCGATGTACTGCGCTGCCAGATCGGCGTCGGTGATGATGACCAGGTTCTCGTCGTTCGAGCGGGTGGCGTTGGCCGAGAAGTTGAACGAACCGGTAATCACCGTGCGGTCGTCAATGATGAACACCTTGTGGTGCAGCACGAACGGGTTGCCGTCCTGCCGCACCTGCTGGCCAGCGCAGAAAAGCTGCGTCAGCGTGCTGGCGGCCGTCTGGCTGCCCACGGTTTCGTAGATGCCGCGCACGCTCACGCCCGCTTGGGCGCGCCGCAGCAGCTCGTCGGCGATGTCGTTGACGGTGAACGAGAAGGCCATGAAGCGCACGCTGCTGCGCGCCTGCGAGATGTGATCGAGGATGCGGCCCAACACGTTGTCTTCCGGCGCGAAGTGGATTTCGACGGGCACGCCGTCCTGCGTGAAGGCTGCCGCGTTGCCGCGCGGCGAGCGCGGCCCGAAGGCGCGATCTTCAAATTTCTCGTTGAACTCCGCTTGGTAGGCGTCCACAGCGCGGCGGGCGCGCAGCACCAGCATGTTGTTGTTGTTGCGGAAAGTATCGTTGATCGTGTAGTTCATCGAGCCGGTCCACACCTCGGCCCCGTCCAGGATCATGAACTTGTTGTGCATCAGGGCGGTGCGGCCATCGTCCACCACCGGTATTCCAGCGGCGATGAGCTGGTTCATCTTGCTGTCCTCGTCCTTGAGGCCGTGTTCGTTGTCGGTGACGATGCGCACGCGCACGCCGCGTCGGTGCGCGTCCAGCACAGCCTGGTGTAGGTTAGGGTTGTTCCACTCGAATGCGGCGATGTCGAGCGTGCGCTGCACGCCGTTGATGGCCGCCACCAGCGCTGTATCCACCCCGCCAACGTAGTCTGCCGGGTTGCGGCTGCCAGTGGGCGCGGTGAAATAGACCTGCCAGAAGCCCTTGCGCGCGCCGTAGCCCTGCTGGAACGAGAGCGTCTCCAGCCCGCCAGGGCCGAGCGCAACCTCTACCGGCGGCAGCGGCGTAGACGTGACGTTGGCTGCCGGCGTAGACGGCGCAGCGGTTGGCGTGCTGGTCGGCGCGACAACCTGAACAGCGGTTGGCGTGGAGGTGGGCAGGCCGAGCAGCTCCTCGACGCTGACGCCCGTCAGGCGCGAGATGAGCAGGGCCAGAACGATAACAACTGCCGCCACGATCAGGCCTAAGGGCGAAACCGGGCGCTGCGGCGGTGGCGTGTCTCTTCTTGTCACGATGTCGGCCTTTTGCTGACGTTAGAGCGCGTCCCAGGCGGGCGGCGGGGATGGGTCGGGGGGCGCATCTGGCGCGGCTGGGCTGAAGGCGGCCATCAGCGCGCACAGGTTGGCGGTCACGTCGTAGGGGTCGGCCGGGAGGCCAGCCGCCTGCGCGCTGAAAGCGCCCAACGTCGTCAGGCCGATGGCGCTGGCCGAGACCTGCATCTTCTCCAGCATGGCCTGCTGATCGGCGGCGGCCAGGTCAGGCAGGCGGGCGGCAAAGCGGTTCATGCCGCGCATCAGCCGCTTGAGGTGGGCCAGCGCCGTCTCGAACGCCTCGTCGTCCAGCTCCTGCTCGGCCAGCCGGGCAACCTGCTCCTCGGCCCACTGGAGCAGCGCCTGCGCTTCGTCGTCGGTCAGCTCGTCGCGCACATCAGCCTCTTCGTAGAGGCTCTGCACGCCCCATTCCCGCTGCTGCTGTGACATGGTGTCGTCTGTCTCCTGTCTCACCTGCGCTGCGGATTGTAACACAGCGGCCTGGCGCTGGCAGGCGGCTCACACAGGCGGCCAGGGGTAGTTGGGGCCGGCCCCAGGCAGGGGATAGCGCCGGCTCTGAAGCAGCTTCTCGATGCGGCGGCGGAAGGCGAGCAGCTCGCCCTCGGTGAGCAGGGCGCACATGTCGCGGCGGAAGGCGCTGTCGGGTTCGTCGAAGCAGGCCAGCAGCCGGCGGACGTCGTCCAGCAGATCATCGGCCACTGGCTCGCCGGCGAAATCCCAGATAACCGTGCGCAGCTTGTGGTCGCGGTTGAACGTGATGCCGTGGTCAATGCCCCACAGGTGGCCCACCGGATCGAGCAGGATGTGGCCCCCCTTGCGGTCGGCGTTGTTGACCAGATAGTCAAACAGGGCAAAGCGGCGCAGCTGCGGACGCAGCGCCGGATCAAACGAAAAGTAGTTCTGCTCTGGGTCGTGCTCGATGAAGAACTGAACCGAGCCGATGCCGTGCGGCCCTTCGCGCAGCACAGTGGGCGGGACAATGCGCCAGCCCAGCTCGTGCGAGGTGCGGAAGGCGGCCACCTCGCGGTAGCACAGCGTGCCGTCGGGGAAGTCCCACAGGGGGCGCTCGCCGCGCTGCGGCTTGTAGACGGCCAGCGTGGTCACGTCCTCGTGCCTGACCGTGAGCAGGAAGGTGTAGTTTGAACTCCAGCGCATCACGCCGTGTTCTTCCTCTACCTGCCCCTGCGCCAGCGCTTCGAGCAGGCGCTCGACAGTGATCGGGACGCGCTCACCCTGGTCGCCGCCGGTCATGTCCAGTAATACACCACGCGCCCATTCTGACGGGGATCGGCCCGGCCGGCCTGGACGATCTCGAGGGCGTGCAGGCTGAGGGCGCGCATCTGGCGGCGGCTGCACCACAGCCGCACGATACCCGGCTCAACCTCTTCAGGCGGCTCGTCCTCGCCCACGACGACCAGCTCCTGCGCCACCAGCACGACCATATTGCGCTCTTCGTCGTAGCCCAGGCCCATCTGAGCCACTCGGAACACCGGCTCGATCGGCTCACGCAGGTCCATGTCCAAAGTCGTTAAATCAACCTCAGTCGGGCTGCCGTCGGGGTTGGGGTAGCGCCGGTCCAGGTCGTCAATCAGCTCGCGCAGGGCCTCGCTCAGCGCCCAAGCCTGTTCCTTCTCGATAATCATGGAGACGACCTGCTGGCCTTTGCCGGCCTGCAGGTGGAACACGCGCTGCCCCTTAGGGCCAATCGTCCCGACCGTGACGAAATCCACCGGTTTCATCTCAATCTCTGTGCCGGGCATACTGCTGCCTTTCACGCGCTGCCAGCGGGAGCCGGCTGGCTGCGCTCCCGCTCAAGCTGCGCCAGATGCGCCACGTCGTTCACCGTTTGGATATACGGGCGGCTGTGCCCCAGCACCAGCGTGCTGATTGAGGCCGGCGAGATCACAATGCGCTGGAAGTTGTCCAAGTGCATCCCGAGGTAGTGGGCCAGCGCCAGCTTGATGAGGTCAGCGTGAAAGACAACGGCGACCATCTGGCGCGGGTGGGCCAGCGCCAGCTCCTCGACAGCGTCCACCACGCGGTTCTGCACCCCGCGCAGCGTTTCGCCGTTTGGGAAGCGCGCCCGCGACGGGTATTCCTGCACCACACCCCACATTTTGCGGCGGGCCAGGGCGGCGATCTCGCGCCCTTCCCAATCGCCGTAGCGCACCTCGCCAAAACCAGCGTGCTGCTGGATGATCAGGTGCGGCTGGCGCTGGCGGATGGCCTCGGCGGTTTCCATCGTGCGCTCCAGGGGGCTGGCGTAAAGCTGGTTGAGCGGCACTGCTGCCAGCCGCTCGCCCAGGGCGGCAGCCTGCGCCCGCCCCTCGTCGTTGAGGTGTACACCTGGTGTCCAGCCGGCCAGCCTGCCGGTTTTGACGTAGTCGTTTACTGCGTGGCGGATGAGCAGGATGGTCGTCATGGTTGGTGTGCGCCGCTGCTGGGCGGGCCTTTCGCTGAAAGGACATGATAGCATATACTGTCCGGAATGACACGCGCTATTTAACCGATGCTCAGGAATCCGGGGCCGCGCGCGGCCCCGGCGGAACACGCCCATGACGACGCTCATCACCGGCGGGGCCGGCTTTATTGGCAGCCAGCTCGCCCAGCGGCTGGCGCGCCTCAAACAGCCGGTCGTGATCCTGGACAATTTCAACGACTACTACGACCCGGCCATCAAGCGCGCCAACGTGGCCCCGCTGGCCGGCCAAGCGGTCGTTGTCGAGGGCGACGTGCGCGACACGGCGCTAATCGAGCGCCTGTTCGCCGAGCACCCCATCCGCCGCGTGGCCCACTTGGCGGCTATGGCCGGCGTGCGCTACTCGGCGGAGCGCGCCCCGCTCTATGCCGAGGTCAACACCCAGGGCAGCGTCAACCTGATGGACGCCGCCCGCCGGCACGGCGTCGAGCTGTTCGTGCTGGCCTCTACGTCGTCGGTCTACGGCGATGCCCAGCGCGTCCCGTTTGTCGAGGATGACGCGCCCGATTTCCCGCTGGCCCCTTACCCGGCCAGCAAGCGCGCCGCCGAGCTGTTCGCCCACAGCTTTCACCACCTGTTCGGCCTCAACGTGACCGTGCTGCGCTTCTTCAACGTGTATGGCCCCAACGGCCGGCCAGACATGATGCCGCTGCAGGTGATCGAGTCCATCCTGCACGACCGCCCCATTACGCTCTACGACGGCGGACGGCTGGAGCGCGACTGGACCTACATTGACGACACGGTGGACGGCATCGTGGCCGCGCTGGAGCGCCCGCTGGGCTTCCAGATCATCAACCTGGGCTTTGGCCGGGCCATCCCGCTGACGCAGTTCATCGCCATCTACGAGGCGCTGATCGGCAAACGCGCCATCACCCGCGACGCGCCCGCCCCCCGCACCGAGCCGCGCGTGCTGTTCTGCGACAACAGCCGCGCGCGCCGCCTGCTGGGCTTCAACCCGCAGACCAGCGTGGCCGACGGCCTTGCCTGCACCTGGGCCTGGTATCGCCAGCGTCACGGTTTGTAATTTCTCCCCCGTCCCCCTCGCTCGGCGGCGCCGCTGCCACTTCTGCTATAATAGTGCCTATTCTGTCTGCGTTAGGGTTGCGGGATGAGAATTGGAATCATATCGGACATTCACGGCGATTACGACGCGCTGATGACTGTGTTGGGCCGTCTCGACGGCTGTCACCGGGTAGACCATGTGCTGTGCGCCGGCGACCTGATGGGGCGCGGGCCAGACTCCGCGGCGGTCGTGCGCGCTATCCGTGCCCGCGACATCCCCACGGTGCGCGGCAACCACGATGTCAGCAGCCTCCAGCTTCCGCCAGAGGACGCCGCCTACCTGCGCGATCTGCCGCTGGACTGGCAGGGGTCGTTCGCCGGTCTGTCGGTATTCATGTGCCACGGCAAACCAGGCAACAACATCTGGGGCCTGTACCGCGATCACATCTCCAAGACGCTGCTCAACATGATGCTCAACACGCTGGGGGCGGATGTGCTCATCACCGGCCACACGCACGTGCCAATGTGCGTCCAGGTGAGCCGCGGCGTCGTCATCAACCCCGGCTCGCTGTACACTTTCGACAACCTGCGCTCATCGTCGCACACCTACGGCGTGCTGCACCTGCCAGAAGTCGTCTTCGAGCTGTACGACGTGACCGGGTCGCCCGAACAGCCGATTCCCTGCGCGTTCTGAGATGCGCTGAAGGGGAGTGATCGCGTTGGCCGCTAAGATACTGGTGATCGAAGACGAGCGCTCGGTGCTGCAGAACACGCTGGAGATGCTCACGCTAGAGGGCTATGACGTGCGCGGCGCGTCCAACGGCCGCGACGGAGTGGCCTGCGCCCGCGAATACCTGCCTGACCTGGTGATCTGCGACATCATGATGCCGGGGATGAACGGCTACGAAGTGCTGGCCGCGCTGCGCGACCTGCCCGCTACGGCGCTTACGCCCTTCATTTTTCTGACAGCCCGCACCGACCGCCGCGACGTGCGCCGCGGCATGAACCTGGGGGCTGACGACTACCTGACCAAGCCGTTTACCGTGGCTGAGCTGATCGGCAGCGTACAGGCGCGCCTGCGCATGAGCCAGAGCATCCAGCGCATGACTGAGGAGCGGCTCAACCAGCTCCGCAACAGCGTCCTGCTCACAATGCCGCACGAGCTGCGCACGCCGCTCACCAGCGTGCTCGGTTTCTCCGAGATGATGATCAGCGAAGGGCTGACGCTGGAGCCGGAGCAGATGGTGCGCATGGCGCGCTACATTCACGCTGCCGCCGAGCGCCTATCGCGCCTGGTGGAAAACCACCTGATCTACGCCCAGACCGAGATCATCCGCCTGGACGCCGGCCGCTTGGACATCTTTTTGCCCGGCACATGCCAGACGCGCGAGGTGGTGGAGCCACAGGCGCTGGAAACCGCCAGCCGCGCCGGACGTCTTTCAGACCTGCGCTTAGAAGTGGGCGACGCCGCCGCGGCCATTCGCGAGGAATACCTGCGCAAGATCGTCGCCGAACTGGTGGACAACGCCTGCCGCTTCTCGACAGAGGCCACGCCGGTGCTCGTGCGCGGCGTAGTCAGCGGGCGCGCCTACGCGCTGGAGATTGTTGACCACGGGCGCGGCATGTCTGCCGAGGACATCGCCAGCATCGGGGCGTACCAGCAGTTCGAGCGCGCCTACTATGAACAGCAGGGGGCCGGCCTGGGGCTGGTTATCGCCCGCCGCTTGGCCGAGATTCACGGCGGCCGGCTGGATGTCGTTAGTGCACCAGGGTGCGGCACAACAGTCAGGGTGGAGGTGCCGCTGGCGTGAAACCAACCGGGGGAA
The DNA here is from genome assembly GCA_034435995.1 of Anaerolineae bacterium. Taxonomy (GTDB): domain Bacteria; phylum Chloroflexota; class Anaerolineae; order Aggregatilineales; family Phototrophicaceae; genus DAOTWC01. The sequence goes on from DAOTWC010000067.1 coordinate 33,779, forward strand.
TCTTTACACACAGACGCGGCGAGACGTGGTACTGTGAAAACAGCGAGCGCTTCGGCGCTTGCACCTCGCGTATTGCGCCGTCCGCAAGGGCGGCGCAAGTTCTCCCACGTCTCGCCTGTCCGTATCTTAGCACGATTTGCGCCGGGGCAACCGGCTGGGTTGTGAAGCCGTTATGACTGCATACCATCAGGTGCGCGTTGTGCGCGGCGCGGCCGAGCAGGCGCTTGAAGTGCCAGACGGGGCGAACCTGCGCCAGGCGCTGCTGGCGGCGGGCATATCGCCCTACACTGCCCTCACGCGCCGCGCTAACTGCGGCGGGCGCGGCCTGTGCGCCACCTGCGGCGTGTGGGTTGCCGCGGGCGAGCCGCTGCCTGACCACTGGCACGACCGGCTGGCGGCGCGCTTTGGCTACCCGCGTCTGTCCTGTCAGATCAGCGTGAAGGGTGATATGATCGTCCACATCTTGACCGATAAGTGGATTTGGGGCGGGCGCCGGCCGCGCCCGCGCGGGAACAGCAGCTCATGACCGACCAGCCGCCGCACGTGCCGGCCGAGTACTACGACGAAACCTACTTCCGCCGCTGGAACTACGCCGACCGCGGCCTGGGCCGCTTCAGTATGTACTGGTTCGCCCGCCGCTACTACGCCGCGCTCATCCGGCGCTACGCCCCACCGGGCGGCGGCCGCCTGCTGGAGATGGGCTGCGGCCTGGGCCACCTGCTGGGCCTGCTGCAGGACGATTTCCAGTGCGTCGGCATTGACCTGATGGCCTACAGCGTCGAACAGACGCGGCGCAATGCGCCGCGCGCCCAGGCGCACCAGATGGACGCGGGCGACCTGAGCGCCTTCGCCGACGAGTCGTTCGCGGCGGTGGTGGCACTGCACCTGGTCGAGCATCTGGCCGACCCGCAGGCTGCCATCCGCCAGGTGAGCCGCGTGCTCCAGCCGGGCGGGCTGTGGCTGTTCGCTACGCCGCACCCAGAGTACAGCCTGCGCCGCTTCAAAGACCGCGAGACCGACGCCATCGGTAAGGATAAAACACATATCAACGTGCACCCGCCGGCTGCCTGGCGCGCCTGGTGCGCCGCCAGCGGCTTCGCCGTGCTGCGCCACTTCGGCGACGGCCTGTGGGATGTCCCCTACCTGCCGCTGCTGCCCAAACCGGTGCAGTTCGGGCTGTTCGGCCTGCCGGCGCTGATCCAAGTGGCGACGCGCACCACCTTCACGCCGTTGGCGTTCGGCGTCAACCAGATCGTTATCGCCCGCAAGGCGCAAACCGTCTGAATGTGAAGGTTTTGTGAAACCTGCTGCACACGGACGCAACGCCGCACAGCCCAGAGGGTTACTGAAGGTAGAAATGAAAGCGCCCTGGAAACGCGATACCAGCGCCCCTAAACATCCCGACCTGAACGACCTGCCCGATCACGAGCTGGTTGAACGGGCCAAGACCGACCAGGAGGCATTTGGGGTGCTCTACGAACGCTACGTCGCCAAAATTTACAGCTATGTGTACTACCGCACCGGTAACCACCACGACGCCGAAGACCTGACGGCTATGGTGTTCTACCGGGCTATGCGTCACATTCAGGGCTACACCGAGCGCGGTGTGCCGTTTCAGGCGTGGCTGTACCGCATCGCGCACAACTTGATCGCCAACTGGCACCGCGACCGCGCGCGGCGCAGGATCATCCCGCTGGAGGAGTTCACCGGCCCAGGGCCGGACTCTGACAGGCCGGATGAGCAGGTCGAGGGCCGCGCAGAGCGCGCCGCGCTGCTGGAGGTGATCCGCCGGCTGCCGGAAGAGCGCCAGCAGCTTCTGATCCTGAAGTTTATCGAGCGCCTGCCCAACGCCGAGATCGGCGCGATCATGGGGCGCACTGAAGGCGCTATCAAGTCGCTGTACCACCGCACGCTGATCGCGCTGCGCGACGAACTGGGCTGGCAGGCGGACGGCGCGCTGCAGCCCACTCTGGAAGAGGAAGAGTGAGCCATGCCCACCCCACAACTGGATGACGCCCGCACCGAGGCCTTCCTGGCCGCGCTCACTGATGCCCTGCTCGCCGGCAGCGCCGACCCCGACGCGCTGGCCGCGCAGTACAACATGCCGCGCGCTCAGGCCGAGTCCTACGCCCGCACCATCACCGCTCTGCAGGCCGCGCTGGTTCCGGTGCAGCCGTCGCGCCGCTTCGTGCGGCTGCTGCGCCAGGACCTGATCGGGCCAGAGAACACCAGCGTCGTCGCCAGCGTGCGCCGCCTGCCGCCGCGCGTGCGCCTGGCCGCCGGGCTGGCGCTGCTGGCCGGCTTCGCGCTCATCGTCCTGCGCCGGGGCAGCTTCGGCAGCCACCGCAAAGCGCCAGAGGCCGCGCCCGCCTCTTGACCTGGGCCGCGCCTCCCATTCCAATTCCCCATCCACCGCGGTCCCGCCAGGGACTATAATAAACTGTTCGCGCGCGCAGCCGGGCCTGTCCCTGGCTGGCGACCACTAACTGGCTGCAATGAGTGTGAGGCTGTGCCATGCTGCTTTCCGGTTTGCTCGACGTGCTGCGCGCCAGCGATGTGTATCGCGTCGTGCTCGACCAGCTCAAGGGCGCGGGCAGCGCCTCCGACCTGCGCGCCATCCGCGCGGCGCGCCCAGCGGCAGCGGCGGCTCTGGCCGCCGACTGGCCTGGGCCGGTGGTGTACATCGCGGCCCGCGTGGACCACGCTTATAACGTCGCCGAACAGCTCCCCGTGTGGCTGGGCGAACGGCCTATCCTGCGCTTCGCTGAGCCAGCGCCGCTGTTCTACGACCGCGCCCCCTGGGGCGAGACAGTTATTCGCAGCCGCATTGGGACGCTGGCGGCGCTGCTGCCGCCGGACGATTTCGCCCAGACTGGGCCGCCGCCGGTAGTCGTGACTTCCGCGCGGGCGCTGATGCAGCGCACGCTGCCGGTGCACGCCTTCCGCCAGGCAGCGCTGGTGCTGCGCCCCGGCCAGCGCCATGCGCTCGACCGGCTGCTGGCGCACTGGCTGCGCCTGGGCTACGAGGCCGCGCCTGTGGTGACTGCGCCGGGCGTGTTCAGCCGGCGCGGCGGCATCGTGGACATTTTCCCCGTCGCTGCCGACGCGCCAGTGCGCATCGAGTTCTTCGACGACGAGATCGAGAGCCTGCGCGCCTTCGACCCGGCCACCCAGCGCAGCACCGACCGGCTGCCGCTGGCGGTCATCACCCCCGCCCGCGAGGCCCTGCCGCAGCACACGCCGCCGCTGGCCGCGCACCTGCGCCCCTGGCTGGAGAGTCTGCCGCCCAACGAAGACGTGACCAGCCCGCGCCCGGACCTTGAGCCGCTGGCAAACGGCGTTGCTTTCGCCTACCTCGAGCACTACATCCCTTACCTGTATCCGAACCCGGTCAGCCTGCTCGACTACGCCCCGGACAGCGCGCTGTTCCTGGTGGACGACTGGGCCGAGCTGCGCGACACCGTGGCCGCTGTTGAGGCGAATGCGCTGGCCAACCGCGCTGAACGGCTGGCCGCTGGCCTGCTGGCGCCCGATCACCCGCTGCCGTACATCACATGGGACGACCTGCGCGACGAGCTGGAGAGCCGGCGCGCGCTCAACCTGGGCGGCGTGCTGGCGTACGACGACGACGCGCCGGACGCGCCCGGCCTGCGCGGCCTGTTCGCGCCAGAGCAGCGCTTCGGCGGCCAGCTCAAGCTGCTGCTTGACCACCTGCGCCAGCTGCGCCGCAGCGGTGGCAGGGCCGTTGTGGTGACGGCCCAAGCCGAGCGCCTTACTGACCTGTGGCGGGAGCAGGGGTCGTATACCCCGCTGGCTGACGATGTGACCGCCGCGCCAGAGCCGGGTACGCTGCTGTTCGTTAACGGCACGCTGCACGAAGGCTGGCGCTTGTACGCCGACGGCGGCGACCTGCACCTGTTCACCGACCACGAAATCTTCGGCTGGACCCGGCCAGAGCCGCGCCGCCGCAAGACCGGCCCGCGCCCGCGCGCCCCCGAAACCAGCTACGCTGACCTGCGCGACGGCGATTACGTGGTGCACGTGGACTACGGCATCGGGCGCTTTGCCGGCCTGACGCGCCGCACCTTCGGCGGCAGCGAGCGCGAGTACCTGCTGGTGGAATACGCTGGCACAGACCTGCTGTTCGTGCCCATCCACCAGGCAGACCGCCTCACGCGCTACATCGGCCCGGACGACCGCCCGCCCACGCTTAACCGGCTGGGCCGGCCGGACTGGATTAAGATCAAGAGCCAGGCCAAGAAAGCGGTCGAGGACGAGGCGCGCGAGCTGTTGGAGCTGTACGCCCGCCGCGCTCAGCAGACCGGCCACGCCTTCAGCCCGGATACCCACTGGCAGCACGAGCTGGAGGCCAGCTTCCCGTATGTCGAAACCGAGGATCAGCTGCGGGCCGTGCGCGAGGTCAAGGCCGACATGGAGCTGCCGCACCCGATGGATCGCTTAATCTGCGGCGATGTCGGCTTCGGCAAGACCGAAGTCGCGCTGCGCGCGGCCTTCAAGGCCGTCATGGACGGCAAGCAGGTCGCCGTGCTCGTGCCTACCACTGTGCTGGCCCAGCAGCACTACGACAACTTCAGCCAACGGCTGGCCCCGTTCCCAATCAAGGTGGAGATGTTCTCGCGCTTCCGTTCAAAAGAGGAGCAGGCGCGCCTGCTGCCCCGCCTGGCGTCCGGCGATGTGGACATTGTCATTGGCACGCACCGCCTGCTCAGCGACGATGTGAAGCTGAAAAATCTGGGGCTGGTCATCATTGACGAGGAACAGCGCTTCGGCGTGACGCACAAAGAGCACTTCAAGCGTCTGCGCACGCAGGTGGACGTGCTGACGCTGACGGCCACGCCCATCCCGCGCACGCTCTACATGAGCCTGACCGGCGTGCGCGACATCAGCATGATCGAGACGCCGCCGGAAGACCGCCTGCCGGTCATCACGCACGTTGGGCCGTTCGACGAGCGGCTGGTGCGCCAGGCCGTCCTGCGCGAGCTGGATCGCGGCGGGCAGGTGTTTTTCGTGCACAACCGCGTGCAGTCGGTGGAGGCGGCGCGCGAGCGGCTGGAGGCGATTGTGCCGGAGCTGCGCACTGTGATCGGCCACGGCCAGATGGACGCGCGCACGCTGGAGCGCGTGATGGTGGCTTTTAGCCGGGGCGAGTACGACGCGCTGGTGTGCACCTCCATCGTCGAGAGCGGCATTGACATCCCCAACGCCAACACGCTCATCGTGGATCGCGCCGACTGGTTCGGCATGGCGCAGCTCTACCAACTGCGCGGGCGCGTAGGGCGCGGCGCGCAGCAGGCTTACGCCTACTTCTTCCACCCCGGCGAGGGCCGCTTGACGCCGGAAGCGCGCCAGCGCCTGGAAACGCTGGCGGAGAACACGGCGCTGGGGTCCGGCTTTCAGATCGCCATGCGCGACCTGGAACTGCGCGGCGCGGGCGACATCCTCAGCACGCGCCAGACCGGCCACGTGGCCGCCATCGGCCTGCACCTGTACACCCAGCTCCTGGCCGACGCCGTGCGCGCGCTTAAGGGCGAGGCCGCCGCGCAGCCTGCCCCGGTCAACACCGCTGGCGTCGCGATTGACCTGCCTCTGCCCGCCTACCTGCCCACCGCCTGGATACCGGAGATGGAGCTGCGCCTGCAGATTTACCGGCGCATGGGCGGCCTGACGACGCGCGCCGACGTCGAGGCGCTGCGCGACGAACTGCGCGACCGCTTTGGGCCGCTGCCGCCGGCCGTCGAGAACCTGCTCTACCAGATTCACGTTAAGCTGCTGGCGCAGGCCGCCAGCGCCACCGCCGTCACTGTGCCGGACGACGCCGTGCTGGTCAAGCTGCCCTACCTGGCCGAGGTGGACCGCCAGGTGCTGGCGGTGCGGCTGGGGCCAGGCGTCGCCGTGACGCGCACCGCCGTCCAAATTCCGCTCAACGGCGGCGACTGGCAGACCCGCTTGCTGGGCGTGCTGGAGCGCCTGGCCGACGGCGTGCGCGCCGCCGCCGGCGTCTAGGCCACCCCTCAACGGTCTGTGTCTGGCGCGAGGTCGCGCTTGAGGTCGGCGAACTGGCCGCCGCTGAGCGCGGCCAGCAGCGCCAGCGGGATCGGGAAGATGGCGTTGTGCGCGCCCGCTGCCGCGTAGACCAGCTCATAGCGCCGCAGCGAGTCGTCAATCCAAACCGGCAGGCCGGAGGTGCGGTGGCCGAAGGGCGGCACACCGCCCGGCGCGTAACCCCAGTGAGCGACGCATTCGTCAGCGCTGGCGGCCCTTACTTTCTTGCGGCCCACGCCGTAGAGGGCCGCCAGCTTGCGGTCGTCCACGCGCTGGTCGCCGCTGGCCAGCACCACAACGGGCTGGCCCCCCACGAAGAAGGCCAGGCTCTTGACGATCTGCCCCAGCTCGCAGCCGATGTTGTCGGCGGCCTGCTGGCTGGTGGCCGTGCTGTTGGCGTAAAACGCGATGGCGATGCCGGTGTTGTGCTGGTCCAGCACCGCCTGAACGTCGTCGGGGGTCAGCGGCTGCATTCTCTTTAACTCCGGTTTGCATGTGCGGCTCGGTCATTGTGTCCTGCACGGCGCCGCGCCCGCGCCGCGCCGATCATCACCCACAGCAGCAGGGCCAGCAGCGCGGCGGCCCCGGCCAGCGGCGGGTAGAGGCGTTCAAATGTCCGGTCGAAAACGGTGATCGAATCAATCAGCAGCGGCGGGCCGTCCGGCGCGCCCAGCGCCATCTCGATTAAGCCCTGCGGGAACAGCGCGCTGGCCGCGATGTGCGTCTGCTGCCAGCCATCCGCCAGCGTGATCGTCGTCGGGCCGCCGCCCTCGCCCTGCCAGCGCACCAGCAGGTCGTAATGCGCCGGGACGTGGAAGCTGATCCAGGGTGTCCGCACCGCCGCGTCGAACTGCGCGCCCCCCGCCGGCACGATCTCGGCGTCGTCGGGGCGCGTCAGCCGCCAGCTTTCGGCCTGGTGCACGCCGGGGGACAGCGCCGGCGTCTGTCCGGTGATGTGCGCGCGCAGGCTGTGATACACCGGCAGCGGCGTGAAATCCGGCTCGGCCAGGCGGAAGTAGTACCAGCTCTGGCCGCGCTCGGCGTCGGACGGGCGCTTGAAGAACCAGTAGAACATCACGCCCACCCACGGCCATTCCTGCTGGGCGCGCTGGTAGGCCAGCGGCAGGTAGCGCGCCGCCTGCTCCGGCGTGACCGCGCCGTAGTTGTCGCGCCCGCTCACGTCTGGCGGCACGTCGGGCGCGTTCACCGGGTTCCACGCCACCTCGCTGATCCAGATCGGCTTGTGGGCGTCGCCGTGGCGCACCATCATGTCGCGGATGTAGATGTGGCGCGCAAACGTCAGGTCGGTGGGGCGCAGGCGGCGGTCGGTAGGGCCGCTGAAGAAGCCGTAGCCCTGCGTGGACATCACATCGAAACAGCCGCCGGCGCCAGCCTGATACATGCGCGCCAGGAACACCAGATCGCTCAAGTTTTCCGGCGTCAGCGACACAGTGGGCGAGAGCGGCGCGCTGATCACGACGATCTGCGAGTCAACAGCTTTGAGCGCAGCGTAGGTGCGGCACAGCAGCTCGGTGTAGGCCTCGGGGTTCACCGGCTGGTTGCCCCACTCCGGGAAGATGTTCGGCTCGTTCCACACTTGGTAATGCCGGATGCGCCCGCGGTAGCGCTCGGCGACAGCGCGGGCGTAGTTGACGAAGTCCTGCACGTCGTCCGGCGGGGCAAACGGCCCGCTGTCCGGGCTAGCGTGGCTCCAGGCGGGTGGGTTGTCCAGCCGCGCCATGATCTTCAGCCCGTGCTGCTCGGCCAGGTCTACGATCATGTCGTACTTGTCCCAGGCCGAAACGGCGTCCGGCTGGCCGTCGCCGGTGAGGTCGTTGCGCCGGTCCTCGAAATCGCCGCGCCCGTGAATCTCGATATCCTCCCAGGGAAACTGCTGGCGAATCCAGCGGAAGCCCGCCTCGGCGATCATCTGCACGCTGCGCGCGCGCTTCTCCGGCTCGACTTCAAGCTGCAAGAACGTGTTGACGCCGTAGGGGGCGGCGTCCACGTGCTGGATGGGGACCAGCGGGCGCGTGTCCGGCGGGGTGCGGGTGAACTTACCGGCCCACTCAACAGCGCCGCGGAGCTGGGCCAGCGGCGTTTCCTCGCCGGTGAGCTGCCACAGCAGCGCCCAAACCGCGCCCTGGTTGGCCAGGTCCAGCCCAAACAGCCCCAGCAGGGCAAACAGTGCGCCGGCGGCCAGCAGCAGGCGCAGGCGGGTAGGAACACGTCGGTCAGCCATGCGCGCGATTATACCGGCGCGCTGCGCCGTGTACAGGCAGCGCGGCCGCCGAGATAACAA
>DAOTWC010000068.1:0-11391 GCA_034435995.1 Anaerolineae bacterium
ATTGGGTTTTCCACAAGGGTTTGTCTTGGTAGCGGCGGCTTCTTCGTATCAGATTGAAGGCGCTGCTTATGAGGGGGGCAAGGGTCTGTCGGTTTGGGATGTGTTCACCCGCGAGCCAGGTCGCATCTATAACAATCACACCGGCGATGTCGCCTGCGATCATGTCCGTCGTTTTAAAGAGGACGTCGCTCTTATGCGCGAGATCGGTTTGCAAGCCTACCGATTTTCGATAAGCTGGCCGCGCGTGCTGCCGATGGGAACAGGTGGTATAAACGCTGCTGGGCTGGGCTTCTACGACCGGCTGGTGGACGAGCTGCTGGCGGCAGGCATTGCGCCTTATGCGACGCTGTTCCATTGGGATTATCCATATGAGTTGTACTGTCGAGGTGGCTGGCTTAACCCGGAGTCGGCCGACTGGTTTGCCGAGTACGCCGAACTAATGGCTGGCAAGCTGGGTGACCGCGTCAAGCATTGGATGACTCTGAACGAACATTCGGTGTTCGTTCTTCTTGGGCATCAGACTGGCGAGCATGCGCCCGGCGATCGCTGGAGTCAGCCAAAGATTCTGCGCATGGCGCACAACGTCCTGCTGGCACATGGCAAGGCTGTACAGGCCGTGCGCGCGGCTGTGTCAGGCTCGGTGCAGGTGGGGGCAGCGCCCACTGGCGCTGTGACGATGCCGGCCAGCGACGCTGCGCAGGACGTTGAAGCGGCGCGCCAGGCCATGTTCAGCGTGGCTGGGAGCGGGCTGTGGAGCCACTCGTGGTGGATGGACCCCAGTCTGCTCGGCCACTATCCAGCGGACGGCCTGGCGCTGTACGAGAAGGACATGCCAGAAATTCGGCCAGGCGATATGGAAACCATCTGCCAGCCGCTCGATTTCTACGGTGTGAACATCTATCACGGCTCTGTTGTCCGCGCTGGCGCAGATGGCAAGCCAGAGCTTGTGGCGGCGGCAGTGGGCGAACCGATGACGGCCTTTCCTTGGCCTGTCACTCCGGATGCGCTGTATTGGGGGCCGCGTTTTCTGTGGGAGCGCTACAAACTGCCCATCATCGTGACGGAGAACGGCCTGGCTAACCCGGACTGGGTTTCCCTGGATGGCAAAGTCCACGACCCGCAGCGCATTGATTTCACAGCGCGCTACCTCAGCAGTTACAGGCGCGCCGGCAGGGACGGGGTGGACATTCGCGGCTACTTCCACTGGAGCATTATGGACAATTTCGAGTGGGCTTACGGCATGCGCCTGCGTTTTGGCCTGATCCATGTAGATTACGAAACGCAAACGCGCACGCTGAAGGACTCTGCTTATTGGTATCGAGACGTGATCGCCAGCAACGGAGCCTGGCTTACCGGACAGGCCGACGCTGCGTCTGACTAATGTGAGGAGCATAATGTGAACGCTGTGGAGCGTTTGTCGCGCCGGCTGCGCGGGGAGGCCGCTGACCGACCGCCGAACTTCGACATCATGATGCAGTTCGCTGCGCACTACATCGGCCAGCCGCTTTCGCGCTACTACCTGGACTACCGCGTGCTGGTGCAGGCTAATCTGGCCGTGCTGAACGATTTCCAACTTGATATCGTCCAGGCTATCTCTGATCCCTACCGGGAAGCCGCCGATTTTGGCGCGGTGATCGAGTTCCCAGAAGATGGGCTGCCTGTTTCCAAGACGCCGCTGCTGGCCGAGCCAGACGATCTCAAGCGCTTGAAGCCGCCTGATCCTGCAGCGGGTCGGCGCATGAGCGACCGGCTGGAAGCAATCCGCCGCTTTCGCGAGGAGGTGGGTGGAGAAGTGCCGATCATGGGGTGGGTGGAAGGCGCGCTGGCGGAGGCGGCTGATCTGCGCGGCGTGAGCAATCTGATGACCGATCTCTACGACCGGCCGGAGTGGGTGGAGGAGCTGCTGGAGATTTGCACCGAGGTTGAGATTGCGTTCGCGCGGGCGCAGGTTGAGGCCGGTGCAGACATTATCGGCCTGGGCGACGCGGTCGCATCCCAGATTGCGCCGCGGCTGTACGAACGCTGTGCGCTTCCGTACGAGCAGCGCATTTTCGCGGCTGTGCACGAAGCGGGCGGGCTGGCGCGGCTGCACATTTGCGGCAACACGACGAAGATCCTCTCCCATATGGCGCGCAGCGGCGCTGATATCATTGACATAGATTGGATGGTTGACATGCGGGCCGCCGCTCAGGCGTTCGGCCAGGCCGCTGTTTGCGGCAACTTCGACCCTTTCGCCGTGATGCTGCAGGGAACGCCAGAGGATGTGTACGCCGCGACTGTCGAGTGCATGCGGTTGGGCGGCCCGCGGGCGATCAGCGCTGCCGGCTGTGAAATTCCTGACGGCACGCCCCATGAAAACCTGCGCGCGCAGGCCCGCGCGCTGCGGGAGTATGGCGCGCAGCAGTAAATTTGTGGCAAAATTAAAATACGGTAAGATCACAACGTTTGTGAGCAGCACGCGCATAGAGGTAAGCAAACGCATGGAAGCGATACTGCAGAGCATCTACGACGGCATTCTGGAGGGCAAGGCGAAAGTCGTGCCGGCAAAAGTGCAGGAAGCGCTGGACGCAGGCATCAGCCCGGCGCAGATTCTGAACGACGGCATGATTCGGGCAATGGCCGAGGTGGGCCGTTTGTACGAGGAAGGCGAGTATTTCGTGCCAGAGATGCTTATCGCCGCCCGCGCCATGAAAGAAGGATTGACAGTGCTGCGACCGCACCTGCTCCAGGCCGATGTTAAACCGGCTGGAAAGGTTGCTGCTGGAACGGTGCAGGGTGACCTGCACGATATCGGCAAGAATCTCGTCGCGCTGATGCTGGAGGGAGCGGGCTTCGAGATCCTGGACCTGGGCGTGGACGTGCCTGCTGAGAAGTTCGTGGCCGCGGTGCAGGAACACAACGTGGATATCGTGGCGATGTCGGCTTTGCTGACGACCACGATGTCGCGCATGAAGGACACCGTAGAAGCGCTTAAAGCGGCCGGCCTGCGTGATAAAGTCAAGGTAATGGTGGGCGGCGCGCCTGTAACCCAGTCTTACGCTAACGAGGTTGGCGCAGATGGCTACGCGCCGGACGCCAGCCAGGCAGTGGCAGTGGCGAAGTCGTTGATCGCGTAGCGCGCTTTTGGTTGTTACGTCGCAGATTCGAGGATCGAGGCCATCTCGTTGTCGGTGAGGACGATGGGGTTGGCCTTCATGCTGCTGGCGCGGGCGCTCGCCTCGACAATCTCGTCGAAGTGGTCATGGGTGATGCCGTAGTGACCAAGAGGCGGAATGTTGAGGTCGGCCAGCAGGGCGCGCAGCCAGCTTACAGCGTCATCGGCGCGTGCGTTGGGGCTGCCGGTTAGGATGCGCGCGATCTGATCGTAGCGCTGCAGAGCTGGGCTGTGCGGCTGGCGCTGGCGCAGGGCGGTTATGTTGGCTGCTACGACGTGCGGCAGCAGCGCAGCGCACAGCGCGCCGTGCGGCGCGTGAAACATGCCGCCCAATGGGCCGGCAAAGCCGTGTACCGCCCCCAGCCCGGCGTTGGCCAACGCCAGTCCGCCGAACAGGCTGGCAAGGGCCATATCCGTGCGCGCTTCAGCGTCGCTGCCATCGGCGTAAACGCGGCGCAGCGCGCGGGCGGCGCGCCCTATTCCTTCCTGACACAGCGCATCTGTAAGCGGGTTGGCGCGCACAGACACAAATGGCTCGATCAACTGCGTCAGTGCGTCCATGCCGGTGCTGGCCGTTACGTTAGGAGGTACGGAATGCGTTAGTTCGGGATCAACCAGCGCGACGCGTGGCAGCATCAGCGGGCTGCGAAGGCTCACTTTTACGCGATGCTCTGGCGAATCGAGAACGGCGTTGCGCGTGACCTCCGCGCCAGTTCCAGCCGTTGTCGGAATAGCGATGACGGGCAGAGGCGGGTTGACGATTGGCTGTCCTCTGCCGATGACCTCCAGATAGTCCAGCGGGTCTCCAGGATTGGTGGCGAGCGCCGCCACCGCTTTGCCCGCGTCCAGCGCGCTGCCGCCGCCGACAGCGATCACCAGATCGCAGCCCGCTTGACGGATTTGCGCAGCGCCGCTGGCGGCGAGGTCAACCGTAGGTTCGCTGCTCACGCGCAGAACTGCGCAGTCTATGCCTCGCTCAACAAGCGCATCGAACAGGACCTGCGCGCGCGGGCTGGATGTGCCCACCACAACCAGCGCGTGCTTCCCCAAACCAGCCGCGACATCACCCGCTTCAGCCAGCGTGCCCGGCCCAAACACAATGCGCCCAGCGCTGGCAAACTCAAACCGCATAGCCGTCCTCCGGGGGCATTTCAAATGGGACGAGCTGCACCTGCTGACTGAACCGTTGGATATCTGCTCGGCTGCACTGCGCCGTTCCCGGCATGATGCACACAGCCGCCGCCGCCCCGAAACCCAGCCGCAGACCGTTTTCGATCGGTTCGCCGCGCGCTGCGGCGTAGGCCAGGCCGGCGAGCACTGCGTCGCCCGCGCCCGCTGTGCTAACGACCTTGACAGGCAGAGCGGGAATGTGGTACGCGCGATCCGGCAGGACAGCTAGGCCGCCGTCGCTGCCAAGTGTGATGATCGGCGCTGTGCCCCAGCGCGCTAGCAGGCTGCGCCCTGCCCGGTAAACCGTTTGGAGTGAATTAAGCGGTTGCCCGGTGAGGGCTTCCAGTTCATCGCGGTTCGGCTTGACGTATGTCGGCCCAGCGGTGAGACCAGCGCTGAGGTTCGGCTCGCCGGCGTCGAAAACCACGGGCAGACTGCGCGCGCGGGCTAGGGCGATAAAATCGGTGTAGAACTCTGGCGCGAGGGTGTGGGGCAGAGTGCCGCCCAGGACGACACAGCTCGCGCGATCTAGGGCGCGCAGGTATCGCGCGCGCAGCTCGGCGACGTGGTCCAGTGTGACTTCGAGCGACGAATACGTGATCGTTGCCTCGCCCTGACCGTCTTCCGAGATTATAAGAATATTGCGGCGCGATTCCCCGCCAACGCGGACAAAGTCAGTCTGAACTCCCTGTGCCTGGAGCATTTCCTCGACCAGGTCGCCGACATGGCCGGCTGCGAAACCCAGCGCGAGACAGGAAACGCCCAGTTCTCCCAGAATCCACGAGGCGTCGGTAGGTTTGCCGCCCATTGTAATCAGAACTTGACGCGCTCGCAGCGTGGCGTTGAAGCGAAACGACGGCACAAACAGGATGTGATCAATCGAGGTGTTGGCAGTGACGGTGACGATCATGCTCGCTTCCGGATTCGCGGCCGTTCAGGGAACTGTGAAGGGCAGCGCCGATCAGCGGCCAGCCCAGCGGGCCACTGCCGCGTCCAGCGCGGCGCGCTGTTCGGCCAGCAAGTCGCGCCCGCCAAGCGCCTGTTGAGCCATTAGGATGCAGTAGGCATTGGTATCGAAGCGTTCAACGGCGTCAAAGGCTGCCTCGATGTCTTTGCCGATGAGGAAGATGCCATGCCAGGGCGCAATCACACCGGCGGCCTGTTTGACGATGCGGGATTCCTGGCCGCGCAGCGCCGCAGCAACCAGTTCAGCCAGTTCCTGACTGTGGGCTGGCGCATATTCGATGCACTTGACTTCGCCGAACTTTAGGTTGGCTTCCAGCACGGGCGGCATGGAGAGACCCATCGCCGCAAAAACCAGAACATTGCGGGCGTGGGCGTGGATGACGCCTGTGCCATAGGCGCCGAATTCGCGATGCAGCTTAAAATGCACGTTTGACTCGCGGGACGTGCCACCGGTTCCCTCAAGGACGTTGCCCTCAAGATCAACGACCAGCACGTCATCCGGGCTAAGATGCCACTGCCGGCGCGAGCCGCTGAAGCGCGGCGACATACACACGACATCGCCCACCCGCGCGCTGATGTTCCCACCGGCGGCGTCTGTGAGATGACGGTCGAACATCAGGCGGCCCAGTTCGGCCACGCGCGCGCGCATTTGCTGCACAGCAGTATCGGTTACTTTGTGCCTGTTCATTCGGTTCACCCTGGTGTCAGGTGCTTTATCGGTTTATTTTACGCCCAACGCATACACAGCACAATAGCGCGGACAAACGGGGAATAGCGAATTTTGCGGACATATGGAGCGCAAAACAGACCTCTTGCGCCAGTTGAAACAGGCCGTAAAGTTTAGCAGAGCGCGGCGGCGGTAAATAAAAGGAAGCAAAACACCCGCCGAACAGCCAGGCGACCCAGCGGGTGTTTGGGAGAAGAGGCGATCAGGGGCGCGCTACTCGACAGTGACGCTCTTTGCCAAGTTGCGCGGCTGGTCTACATCTGCGCCGCGCCGCACCGCGATGTGGTAGGCCAGCAGCTGCAGCGGAATGACAGCCACTACCGGACTGAGCAGCGGGGGTGTTTCTGGCACGTACAGCACGTGGTCAGCCTTGGTTGCAACGAATGTGTCGCCCTCGGTGGCCAGTGCGATCACGATGCCGCCGCGCGCTTTTGCCTGCTCAATCTGGCTGATCATCTTGTCGTACAGGTTATCCCTCAAGGCGATCGCCAGAACCGGCATGTTTTCGTCAATGAGCGCGATTGGCCCGTGTTTCATCTCGCCAGCCGGATAGCCCTCGGCGTGAATGTAGCTGATCTCTTTTAGTTTGAGCGCACCTTCGAGCGCGATGGGGTAGTTAATGCCGCGGCCCAAATAGAGGAAATCGCGGAAGTGGTGCACCTCGCCAGCCAGCGCGGCCACTTGAGGATCGCATTCCAGGGTGCGTCCGACAAGATCAGGCAGGCGCGCGATGTCGTGAATGTAATGGTGGCGCTGCTGCGCGCTGAGTGTGCCGCGCAGCTGACCGAGATAAAGCGCCAACAGGTATTGATCCACGATGCTGGATGTAAACGCCTTTGTCGAAGCGACGCCGATTTCTGGCCCGGCGTTCATCGTGATGCAGCCGTCAGCAATGCGCATGGCCTGGCTGCCTACCGCGTTGACAATGCTCCACACCAGCGCGCCCTGGCTGCGCGCTTCTTCTACGGCGGCCAGGGTATCTACCGTCTCGCCGCTCTGGGTGATTGCTAGAACAGCCGTGTCTTGGTCGAGCAGCGGTTGGCGATAGCGGTATTCGCTGCCGTAATCCACTTCTACGTGCAGGCGCGCCATATGCTCCACAAAGAACTTGCCCACCAGGCCGCTGAAGTAGCTCGTGCCACAAGCAACCGTAACCAGCCGGAGCAGGCTGCGCGCGCGCGCTTCCGTAACGTTGAGTTCTGGCAGCAGCACTTCCTGGTTTTCGAAGTCAACGCGCCCGCGAATGGTGTCGGTGATGCTGCGCGCCTGCTCGAAGATCTCTTTCTGCATGAAGTGCCTGAACTCGCCTTTGACAGCGCTGACTGGGTCCCACGGAATGTCGTGAACAGGGAGATCAACGGGCTGTCCGTCCAATGAGTGGATGGTGCAGCCGTCAGCCGTGATCGTCGCCATCTGGCGGCTTTCCAGGAAAATCATGCGGCGTGTGTGTTCGAGGATGGCCGGTATATCCGACGCGACGAACATCTCGCCCATGCCCAGGCCGAGAGCGACCCCGCCGGCATTGCCAATGCGAACGGCTACCAGGCGGTCAGGGCTGCGGCGGCTCATTACTACGATTGCATGCGCTCCGCGCAGCAGCCCGACCGCTCGGCGGGTTGCTTCGGTCAGGTTGTGGTTTGAGCCGTTGCAGGCAAAACGCTCGATCAGGTGCACAATCACTTCGGTATCGGTGTCAGACTGAAAGACGACGCCTTCGGCGGTCAATTCGTCGCGCAGCTCTAGATAATTCTCGACGATGCCGTTGTGGACAACGACGTAGTCGCCCTGCATGCTGATATGCGGGTGGGCGTTGTGCTCGGCGGGCGCCCCGTGAGTAGCCCAGCGCGTGTGACCGATGCCGATCGTGCCAGACAGCGGTTCGGCTGCTACGCGATCGCGCAGGCGCGACAGCTTGCCCACGTCCCGGCGAAGGTGGATTTGGCCGTCGTGAAGCACGGCGATGCCAGCGGAGTCGTAGCCTCGGTACTCGAGGCGCTGCAAGCCGTCAAGGATGAGGGGGACGGCATCGCGCGGGCCAACATAACCAACAATACCGCACATGGTGTCACCTCCGTTTTGTGGATGCGGTTGTGCAGCAGACAGCGACTGGCGGCCAATACGCACTCAGTCGCTTGCCCGCTGTGCTCCACGCGCAGCCCGCTTTGTCCCGGCCGTTGCTGACCGGTTTTCACGAGCCGCTTTTGCATAACGGAGGCAAAAGACAAGGATCGTGGAGGGGACCCTGGCGGCATCCGCTGATCATTCGATTTTCCCCCCGTCGTGCGCGGGGGTTAGTTCCACGCTAGGCGTGGAAACCGCCACCTCGTCACCCCGCTGTACGTTTAAGCGGGGCCTTGCGCTGGTCTGTGCCTCCCGGCGGCCACATGCCGCCGCTGTCATTGTTCAATAAATGTGAGATACCTTGCTGTAGCCTTGCTTACGTCGCTGTAAATTCCGCGCAGGTTTGGATCAGCAATAGCCAACGCCAGTTGATACATGGCCTCCTCTGTCATGGCTGTCAGAACTTCCCGTGGGATGCGCTGCTGACCGTTGGTGTTAAATTTGAAGGCGCGCCCAAAATTCAACCGAATGTCAGGGCGCTGCAGTCGTTTCCACTTTTCTTTCCATCCAACCGCTCCGGAAATGCCGGTTGGCACGATGACAGCGTCCGCTTTGGTCGCAATGTAGGCCAGGCCATCTTTGGGTTGTGCTAGGCCGTTCTGCTGCCGCGTTCCTTCTGGCGCGATAAGAATGAGCTGACCGCTCTTAAGCAGTTCGATTGAGTTTAGCAGGGCTTTGCGATCTGGTTCGCCGCGTGTCACTGTGTACGATCCCCACCACCACACAGCCAGCCGGCCGACAGGGTGGTAGGTGTTTTCGACCTTGGTCATAGGTATAACGAAGCGGTGTGTGACCGCGCCCATGCACAGGCCGGGGTCGAGCGCGGAGGTGTGGTTGATCATCAGAATGGTAGGGCCGCTGGCTGGGATGTTCTCCAGGCCGCTGACCGTCAGTCGAATCATGCGGAAAGGAATCTGGCGTATCAGCCAGCGCATAACATGACGCCGCCAGGCGAGGCGAGGCTGGCGCGCTACATACTGCTGAACCGAGGCTAACGCGCTCACCGTGTTCTCTTCCGTTGCACCAAGCGTTTGCGTTTGGCAGCGCTGTCGTGGTCGGCAGATTTCGCCGCGGTTGGACGAGGTGGAGTCTGGCTGCGCTTGGTCGCCCTAGTGCGGCCAGGGCGCGCCGTCACATGGGGCGTCAGCATGGCCTGCACATCGCTGGGTGACAGCTCGCGCCACTCGCCGGGCCGCAGGTTACCCAGCCCCAGCTTGCCGATATGCGTCCGGGTCAGCCGGTGAACGGGGTGGCCCAGGGCAACGGCCACGCGCCGTATCTGGCGCTTCTTTCCCTCGGTCATGACGATCTCCAGCGTGGTCAGGCTGCGGTCGCCCTTGACGATGCGCACACGACATGGCGCTGTCATGCCTTCGTCCTCAAGAAAAACGCCGCTTTCCCAGCGCTGAATCGTCTCCGCTGTGGGAAGACCGTGCACCACGACACGGTAGGTCTTGGTGTGACCATAGCGCGGGTGAGTCAGGCGATTTGTGAGCGCGCCATCGTTGGTCAACACGATCAGCCCTTCGCTTTCAGCGTCCAGCCGGCCAATCATGAACAGGTGACCCTCTACTGGAACCAGGTCGCGCACTGTCCGGCGGCCGTCGTCGCTGCGCGCGCGCGTGCTCGAAAGTGTGTTGCGCGGCTTGTAAAGCGCGATATAGATGCGCGGCTGCGCGTCGAAACGCAGACGCTGGCCGTCAACCTCTATTGTGTCGGCCTCGGGGTCTGCTTTGGCGCCTAAACCAACCACCGCGCCATTTACCCGGACTCGCCCCTGAGAAATGAGCGCTTCACAGGCCCGGCGTGACCCCAAGCCGGCCTGCGCCATGAGTTTCTGCACGCGTTCTTGCACCGTAAACGTCCAGTCCGTGCCTGATGAACCAAGAATGAATTATGCCACGATCAGCGCGCTTGTCTATGATTATACTTATACTTTCTTTGTTACGCGGAACTGAAGCGGCACACCCACTAGAAGTCGGGTCTGTGCCTGCAAAGTAGGCAGAGCGACAAAAATCAGCGTGAGCACCACCAACAGAGGGAAACTAAGCAGCGTGAGAAACCGCTCCTGCAGTGTCTGTGGGTGGGTGCGCGGCGGGCGCACGCTGACATCTTGATACCAAAACACGACGCCCAGGGCGGCAACCAACAGGAATGACGTTTGAAGCAGCACAAACACAGGATTGCTCAACCCCTCAGCCATCATCCGCTCGAAGAGCGCTGGATTGAGCAGGATTGCGGCTTGGGAGCCAACGGTCAGGATCACCCAGCCAGCGCCCGCCAGCAAGATGTCGTGCGCCACGCGAAAGAAAAGCGCAAACGATTTTCCGAGCGGAATCTCCGGGTGTTCGAGGGTTTTGGCAACAATGTAGCCAACCTCTTTGCTGCCCCAGGCGTGGCGCAGCGTTTGGAGGTAGCGGTTCTTGATGCTCTCCCAAACAGTGTCTCCAGTGGTGGCGTAGGCGGAGAAGGGAAGGAACACGCGTTCAAGCGTGACTTCGCCGTCGCGGGCGTAAAACGCCTTGATGAACATGTGCCATTCGTCGGCGATCACGTCACCGTCCCAGTAGCCGCTGCTCTCCAACAGGCGCAGGCTGAGCGAATATGAGGACATAGGCATGGGGATCCACCAGGGCGCGGCAAGGTAGGCCAGCTCGAAGGCGGACGAATAAGCGTTGATCAGACGCATCGGCGGGCTGATTTCCCAGATGTTCGTGTGATAGCGGATAGGGGCCTGCCAGAATCTAAGATACCGTTGGGCGTCGAGGGCAAACAGACAGGTGAGGGCCAGGAAGTGGTCACGATGCCACAGTGTGTCGGCATCCATGGTGGTGATCAGGATGTGGTTGATGTTCCAGCCTAATTCATCAACCAGATGGCGCCGTATCCAGCGGGCGGCCCAGGCTTCATTAGCGGATTTGCACTGCATCTCGCCTGGCAAGCCGCGCGGGTGAACCGTGTAATGGAAACCGGCAAAGCACGGTGCATAGCGAGCTTTGAGCTGTTCGGCCTTGCCGATACAACCGGTCTCTGCGGCTTCCATGGCCATCACAACGGTCATGCTGCGGCGCGCGCCATACTGCGCTGCCAGATTGTCCAGCGTTGCGCTCAGCGTTGATATGGGTTCTTTGTAGTTTGGAATGATGACGACGTGCTGCACATCGTCCCAGGCAAGCGCATCTGGCCCGGCGTTTTCGGCATAATAGGCGTGCCAGTCGCGGCGCTCCCATTCGCGTATGCGCCTAAGACCCAT
>DAOTWC010000069.1:0-56597 GCA_034435995.1 Anaerolineae bacterium
CACAGATCGCTTTCGAGCTGCGCGTAAACGCCTGTGGGGATGCTCACCGTAATGCGGACGATGCTCTCTTCTTCTGCACGCCGCAGGATGCGCGACACAGTGGCCTGAGAGATGTCGAGCTGGCGCGCGATATCCGCCTGCTTGATGCGCTGCACGTAGTAGAGATAGGCCACTTTTGTAACCAGCCGCAGCTCTTCAGTAGACACTGTTCGATGCGTGTTGAGCACAGTCACTGCCCTCTCGACCGAATACCCGCTAGGTGAGCACGCTGCGCACAGGCGCGCTGGAAAATCAACTGGGCTAACGCTTGGCCAGATGCTAACACGGTTTTTTTGAATATTTATTCAATGTCTGAATTATATTCTATAACGAGTACAGACCAAGACGCGCGCGCTGTCAAGCAGTTAAGCAAGCGTGAATCCGCCTATAATATGTCCGTCGTAGATTGCTGACCGGTTGGTAGCGATGCCTGATCGCACAGACGCAAACGAGACACTGCCTGCGGCGGAGGCTGCTGCCCACCAAGCCAGATCAAGCGGCTGCCTGAGGCCGCTGCTTTACACTGCCAGTTCGCTGCTTGTGGTTGTGACGCTGGCTGTCCTGGCCGCTTTGAACGCCGCCCGCGCTGCGCCGGCCAACGCGCTGCTGAGCAGCGCTCCAGGCTTCAGCGCTTGCGACCTGCCGTGTTGGGCTGGCGTTGTCCCTGGTCAAACGCCGTTCGACCAAGCTGCCGCACAGGTGAGCGCGCATCTTAAACCGCGCGAAGTGCTGTTCCGCACCTCTGGCGACCGGCTGGCGTTCGAGGCCCGAACAGGCGCGGATGTGTCCGGCGCGCTCTACGCCGACCGCGGCCTGGTGGGCAGCATCCGGCTCGAAGTGGGTTTTCCGCTGTGGGCGTTGATGAAAACGCTGGGCGCGCCGCGCTGCGCGCTGGCCAGCCCGCTGTCTGGCGGCCGGGCCAGCCTAGCGCTGTTCTGGGATGTTGGCCAGGGCGCACAGGTTGCGGCGCTGGCTGTGCTGCCGGCTGAAGCCGGCTTCTGGCACCCTGGCACGCCCATTCGCACGATGCTGCTGCTCAGCGCCGGCAGCTGCCGCGATCACGGCGCGCTCGCCTGGACCGGCTTCGCCCCGCTGTGGCGCTACACCTGGCGCTAGAAGCGCGCTGTGATCTGCTCGAAAAGCTCGCGGCTCTCGCGCGCCGGGGGAATCCGCAGCTGCTCATCCAGCAGCCGCTCCAGCGCGTGGTACTGACGCAGCGCCTCTGCCGGCATGTCGAGCTTGAGGTACAGGTTCATGATGTCGCGGTGCACGTCCTCGCGGGCCGGGGTCTCTTTAAGCGCGCGCGCGAAAAAGCCCAACGCGCGCTGAAGGTCGCCGCGCCGCCGCTGCAGCCGCCCCATGTTGATGAGCGCCTGGGCGTAGTTTTGGCGGAGCTGCTCACGCCGCTGATTGGCCCACGGCATGTTGATCGCCTCTACGTAGGGTGCACGATAGAGCGCGATAGCCTGGGCCAGCAGCGCTTCTTCCTGCTCGTCAGATACCGCGCTCAGCGACCGCTCAAGCGCATCGCTGAAATCGGCCACGTCGTAGTGGCGCGTGATCTTCTCGCTGGGCAAGTAGAAGCCGCCGCTGTACTGTGTCAGCTCGTAGCTTTGTCCGCTGCCCACTTTAGCGCTGATGCGCTCGCTAATTTTGCGCTTGGTGACGTGAAACACGTTGGTAGCCTCTTTGACCGACAGCTCAGGCCAGAACGTCTCGAAGATCATGTCGCGCGTCACCAGCGGGTGATCCACAAAATAAAAAAATAGGTTGTGGGGCAGCGCGCCGTCCCAGTTGGCGATATGGCGGCCGTTGACCAGCACATAACCCCGCCCCAGCGCATACACCTCAAGCTGCGGGCGCGGCTGCGGTTCGACTGTGAAGATCGCGTCGTCCTTGCGGCGCTCTGTCCCCAAGACCGCGGCTTTGCCGGACGCCACATATTCGTACCAGGGGCTGTACATCAAGCTGCGTCCGCAGCACACAATCTGCGAGTCATCTGCCAGCGAACCCACTAGAGCGCGCGCGAAACGCTCGAACGCCGCGTCGTAAGGTGTGCGGTCAAGCTCATCCAGATACAGCACGGCTGGCCGCGCGCCGAAAGCGTTCAGGTCGGCTGCCAGCGCCTGACCGAGCGCTTCCGGCTTGGAGCCGGAAGCAGTCAGCGCCTCGCGCAGCGTTGCGCCGAAGCCAGCGGCCATTGTGTCCAGTTCGGCCGCTAAATCCGCCAGCCACTCGACCAGCGGCACCTGATCGCGTTGAAGCCGATAGTAGAGCAGTCCGGTCCCGGCGCTGGCCAAAAAGTGCCAGAGAAACAGGCTGCGGTAGGTCGTCCAGTAGTAGAGCAGGATCACTTGTTTGCCGGCTGTTTTGCGGCGGAAGGCGTCCAGGGAAACCGAGGTGATGTCCTGCGCAATCATAGGCCGGGACCTTTCAACAAATTTGAGAACTGCTGGACAGCAGACGCAGCGTTTTGTAGGATTTATAAAGCTGCGTTTTGTATGCCTTAATATATCATGATTGACTTTCTAATGTCAATAAAACACAAAAAAGAGCCTGTCTGGTTTGTAGCACAAATCCGCCGTAATGCGCAATAATTTGCGTTCGAAATGAAGGCTTACATCGAATTGTGGGCCGGCAGACTGCTGCGGCTGGAGCCGGCGATGCTGGCCGGCGCGATCCTGGCCTTTGCTTACCCGCCAGGGGTGCGCCGTTACTGGCTGTGGCTGCTGCTGCTGTGGCCGCTGTTTCTGGGCGCGCGCTGGCTGGCGCGCGGCCGGCTGATCACACGCCTGCCGCTGTTTTGGCCGTGCGCTGCGCTGATCTTGCTGGCCGCTTTCAATGTGTACGCCGCGCCATACACGCGCGGCCTGGAGATGCTGGCCCGGCCGCTGCTGGGCTTGTGGCTGTGCTGGGCGCTGATCGAGACCGCGCGCGACGCCGGCAGCGTGGATCGCCCGCTGTGGGCCGGCGCAGCGCTCGGCGCTGTGGCCAGCGTGCTGGCGCTGGGCGCCACCCAGTGGAGCGCGAGCAAGTCCGGTCAGATGTGGGCTGTAATCGCGGCGCTGCCCGCGATTCGCGGTTTCCCCGCGTTCGAGGCCGGCCTCAACCCCAACGAGATCGCTGGAGCGCTGGCCTGGCTGGTTCCCCTGCTGGCTGGGATCGCCATCGGGCCTGCGCGCAGCCTCGGCCTGCGCTTGGCAGCGGGCGCTGTCAGCGCTGCGCTGCTGCTGGCGCTCTTTCTGGGGCAGAGCCGAGCCGCGCTGTTCGGCGTGCTGGGGGCGCTGGCGCTGATCGCGCTGCTTATCCCAACAGGGCGGCGGCGCTGGCTGGCGCTGCTCGGCGTGGCCGCGCTGATCGCCCTGCAAACTGCTGTGATGGCCAGCGCTTTCCAGCCTGCCCGGCGCGACACAGCCGCTGCCCGCGACGAGATAAGCATCGGCTCGCGCTTCGACATGCAGATCAACGCGCTGGAGATTATCCGCGCCTACCCGCTGACCGGCGTCGGCCTCAACATGTACCGCGACAGCCGCGTGCGCCAGGCGTACCCTACGCCCGCCATGAACAACCGCCCGCCGCACACCCACAACGAACTGCTGCAGATCGGGACGGACATGGGCATTCCAGGCATGGCCGTGTACATCTGGCTGAACGGCGCAGCGGCTTACATGCTCTACTGGTCGTGGCGGCGCGGCGACCCAGCCGCGCGGGCGGTCAGCGCGGCGACAGCCGCCGGCCTGCTGGCTCACACAGTCTACGGTGTAGCGGACGCCATTCCCCTGTGGGACCGGCTGGCGTTCGTGTACTGGCTGATGCTGGGGCTGGCGGGGGCGCAGCACGCGCTGGTCAAGCTGGAATTACAGGGGCAGGTCCGCGCCCAGCGCGCGCTCTAGGTACGGTGTGACCTGCCAGAACTCGGTTAGCGCGACGTATTCGCGGGCGGCAGACGGGTCGCTGCCGGCTGTGCCGCTCTTGACCGCGCGCAGCATGACATTGCGCGGTGTGTGCTCTGGCGCGACGAACTCGACCACATCCACACGATAGCCGGCTGCGCGCAGAATCAAGGCGCGGAAGGTGTCGGTCAGCACGTCGCCCAGGCGCTCGTGGAACAGACCGTAGCGCACCACCGGCTCGAACGGCGCGGGCGCCGGGCGCAGCGCCATCTGCGCCTGCAGATCGTGGTGGCAGCAGGGCGCACACACGATCAGGCGGCTGGCAGCGCGGATCCCCTGGGCGATGGCGTCGTCGGTGGCGGTGTCGCAGGCGTGCAGGGCGATCACGACATCGGGCGGGGCGGGTGGCGCGTAAGCGGCGATAGCTGTCTCCACAAAGCCGATACGCTCCCAGCCGAGCGCGGCGGCGGCCTCCTGATGGCGGGCGATCAGCTCGCCCTTGAGGTCAACGCCAGTCATGCGCGCCGGAACGCCCAACACTTCGTTCATATAGTGATAGAGGGCAAACGTCAGCGCGGCGCTGCCGCAGCCGAAATCCACCATCTCTACTGGCGAGCGTTCGATGCGCGTCAGGACGCCGGTCTCGGCCAGCAGGCGCAGGAACTCGTTGATCTGGGCGAACTTGGGGCGCATGGCGGCCTTCACGCGCCCGTCATCGGTCATGACGCCCAGCGCTGTCAGATAGGGCACAGGCACACCTTCCGGCAGGATGCGCTGCTTAGCGCGGTCGTGCGCCAAATCCGGCGCAGACAGCGCGTGAGCTGGGCGCACGCTGACAACTGGCCGCCCTTTCTTGGACAGGTTGACCTGTATCTCGCGTTCAGTGGTGACCACGTGGAAATTGCGAAAAGGCAGCGCTACGGCTGCCTGCACCTGCGCGGCGGCATCTGCGCCAGTGTGGTTGCGCGTGATGTGACGGGTGGCGTCGTAGTACGAGAACTGAAGATGCTGCCGCCCGCGGATCACGACCGGCCGCAGCGTCAGCCGCTGCCACGGCAGCGCCGCGCCGCGCTGCCGGCCGCTGAAAGCCGCCCGCACGAACGTCTCATCGTCCAGGATAGCCTGCGCCAGTTCGGCGCGAAAGTCAGGCTCGGTCATGGCTGGAGGGAGGGCTGCGCCGCTTCGAGGCGGTTGTGCTGCAGCCAGGTGTACATCAACACGCCGCCAGCCACCGCCACATTAAGCGACTCCGCCCGCCCGACGATTGGCAGCGCTGCCCACATGTTCACGCCTGCGGCCAGGTCGTCGCTGAGGCCGCGCGCCTCGTTGCCCAGGATCAACGCCGCTCCGCCGCGCCACTCGCAGCGCGTCCAGGCCTCGCCGCGCTGCGCATCTGCCCCGATCGTGCGCAGGCCGCAGGCGCGCAGCCAGTCGAACAGAGCTGGCACGTCGCCGGTAACCGCTACCGGCAGGTTAAAGAGCGATCCCATGCTGGCGCGCACAGTGCGAGGGTCAAACGGATCCGCTGCTGGCGCGACAATCACTACAGCCGCCGCACCCACGGCGTCCGCCGTGCGCAGCAGCGTCCCCAGGTTGCCGGGGTCCTGCAGCCGGTCGAGCACCACCACCAGATCGCTGCTGCTGAGCGTGAGCGAACCCAGCGGCGTGTCGTACAAGGCGAACGCCGCGACGATACCCTGCGGCGTGTCACGGTCAGACAGGGCCTGCATCACGTTCACCGACACCGGCTGCAGTGCCGCGCCCACGCAGCGAAAACGCTCCATCAGCGCCGGCGCTTCCGGCCCGGTGAACAGCGCCCGGCAGAAGAACACCTCCAGCGGGCGCAGGCCAGCGTCCAGCGCCATGTGCAGGAGCTGCAGGCCCTCTACCAGGAAACGGCTCTGCTGCTGCCGGTGCTTGCGCTGGTCTAGTTTGCGCGCCTCGACAATCCGCGGATTGCCCGTGCTGGTGATGATGGGACGGTCTGGTGCCATGGCCCCCTCACGTGCATGCGGGTTACATTGTAATCATATATCACAAAGCGGGCTGTCAACAGTGCAGGCCATTGACCGCTGGCTGCTGCGGCGCTTGCTGCTGCTGGGCCACAGCGTTACACTAGCCGATGATGGTCATCGAACTGCTCACAACGCTGCATTTGGCAGCAGCCCTGCTGCTGGCAGTTTATGCCGCCGGGGCGCTGGTGCTGTTGGTGGGTTACTGGCGGCATCGCAGCGCAGCACCGCCCGCGCCGCCCCCTGTGATAATGTGGCCGTCGGTAGTTGTCCAGCTTCCGGTGTACAACGAACGGTATGTTGTCAAACGCCTGTTAGATGCCGCCGCCAGCCTGGACTACCCGCGCGACCGGCTGTGCATCCAACTGCTAGACGACTCAACTGACGACACCAGCGCCATCGCAGCGGCCCACATTGCGGCGCTGCGCGCTGCCGGCCTGCAGGTTGATCACATTCGCCGGGCCAACCGCGCTGGTTACAAGGCGGGCGCGCTGGCGCACGGTCTGGCGCTCACCGCCTGCGAACTGGTCGCCATTTTCGACGCCGACTTTCTACCCGCCCCGGACTTTCTGCGCCGCACCGTCCCATACTTCTGCGCAGACCCGCGTTTAGGCATGGTGCAGACGCGCTGGGGCCACCTCAACGCGGCGTGCAACTGGCTCACGCGCGGGCAGGCGCTGGCCCTAGACGGCCACTTTGTTGTCGAGCAAACGGCCCGCAGCCGCGCCGGATGGCTCATGAACTTTAACGGATCGGCGGGCGTCTGGCGCGCAGACTGCATCCGCGCGGCGGGCGGCTGGCGCGACACTACCCTTGCTGAGGACCTGGACCTGAGCTATCGCGCCCAGCTCACCGGCTGGCGTTTCCTGTACCTGGGCGATGTGGTCGTTCCGGCAGAGCTGCCGCCGCAGCTCGCCGCTTACAAACAGCAGCAGGCGCGCTGGGCGGCAGGCAGCACGCGCACCCTTGCGCTGCTGCTCGGCCCCGTGTGGCGATCACGGCTCACGCTGCCGCAGCGCGTAATGGCAACGCTCCACCTGTGCCAGTACCTGCCGCATCCCCTCATGCTGCTTATGCTGCTGCTCACGCCGCCGCTGCTGGCGCTGCACGGACTGCACGCCCTGCCGCTGGGGCCGTTAGGCGCGCTTGGGCTGGCCCCCCCGCTGATCTACGCCGTTAGCCAGCGCGCCCTGTACCCGGATTGGCCGCGACGGCTGGCGGCTTTCCCATTGCTGCTGGCGCTGGGCACTGGCACGGCCTGGAACAACACCTGCGCTGTGCTGGGTGCGCTGCTGCCGTCTGCCTGGCCGGCTGAGTTCCGCCGCACGCCCAAATTTGCGGCCGCGTGGGCCGAAAGCTCGTATGCCCTGGCCGCAGACTGGTCCACGCTGGCCGAGGCGCTGCTGGCGCTCTATGCGCTGCTGGGCGCGGCGCTGGCGCTGCACAGCCAGCCGGCGCTGATCCCCTGGCTGGCGCTGTACGCTTACGCTTTTGGACTGGTGGCGGCTGTTGGAATGCGCGATCAGTTGCTGCGGCGGCGCAGGGCGCAGCGGCTGCGCCGCACACCGGCTTTACAATGAGAACGGCCAAGCCTGAGTGAGGAGGCCGCTGCTTTGACTTCCAACTGGCTGCGCGCCCTGTGGCAGAGCGCGCTGGCGCGTCTGTGGTACGTTTACCCGACCGTCTCGCTGCGGCTGGCCACCACCCCGAATGTCTGCCTCAACGCGCTGACCAGCGCTGCCCGGCCCAGCACGCAGCGGCTGCACCTGCGCAACCTGTTCGCCGAGGGGCGGCGCTACTACCTGCACGCTGCGCCCGCTGGCTTTCAGATGCACAGCACCAGCAAGCTGCCCTGGAGCCTGCGCCAGCGTACACGAGTGGCGGCAGTGGTTTTCGGCGTGTTTGACACAGAAGGCGAAGTGACTGTCCTGCGCCTGCGCGCCCGCATGGCGCTGCCGTTCTTGCTGGATGTGCTGCTGCTCCCTGCCTGGATGGGGGTGCTGCTGGTCTTTGGGCCGCTGCCTGCGCCAATCAGCGCTGGCGCTGCCGCTGTTCTACTGGGGCTGTCGTGGCTGTGGCATCGCTATGAGGCGGCGCTGCAAGCTGCTGAGATGGTGTATTTCGTACAGGTGGCGCTCACCGAATTGCAAGCTGCTGAAGCGCCTGCACTAGCCGCTGCTAACCCGGCTGCTGCCGACTTTCAAGCGGAGTGGGAGAAGTTTTACGACGCCCGGCGCGCCGATTAACGGCGCTGTGAGCACGGGCATCGGCCAGCGCCCGCAGGCGGCTGGGCAGGTTGACGCTGCGCAGTTCTGTCAGCGGCGGGCCGCTGCCGGCTGCGCTGCTGTGTATCTGTTGCTGCCCGCGTCGCGAGCCGAAACCGGTCTCACCTGTGGATCGCGGTCGCGTGCGCCGCAGCGGCCGCAGATGTAGCCGTCGTTGAGGCGGTTCCAGGCTGCGTGGGTGCGGTGGCAGTGTTTGCAGTAGGCGTTCATGACGTTTCTCTACTGTGCCTCACGATTAGCTTAATTGTAAAATGGCCCTGCCTGTATGCCCAGCGATGTTCATGAATAATGCATGACTTGTTTCTGAAAAACCCGTAAACGCTTTCAGGCGGCCAGTTAACGTTATCATCTCTTATAACACCTTGCAAATACCAAAAGTGACGCGGCCACACACGTGGCATTTGGCTTTAGTAAATTAATCACAAGTTGAGGTCTTAAGCATAAGCGATAAGTGAACCGCATCCGAGACCGCGATTTCTTCAGGCATATCGTATGTTCAGGGCAGTTTCATCCGCTTTTCCCCGCTCAGGGCTGTTTTCATCCGTACTCGCAGTCTGATCACGTTAACAGAACTCTTGTGCTAATTTCATCGCTTTCGAGGTGTAACTATGGTATGATAGCGGTGCAGACTGGCGGCCAGTACTGGCATGCCGCCTGCAGCTTCGGTTAGCGAGTGAGCGGCAGCCCATATGAGCACGGAAGATTTCGAAGACGACGACACCCTTGACGAAGAGGATGACCAGGAGCTGGACGACGACGAACAGCTCAGCGGCAGCCGACCGCGCCCGGTGTCGCCCTTCACAACCACTGGGGGGGGCGGATTCAGCTCGCCGCGCAGCGGGTCACCCGGCGACCCTGGCCGGACAGGCGCGCCGAACACCGGACGCTACGGCGGCACGTCCTCCAACCTGCCCGGCGGACAGCGCTACAGCGGGCCGTCGTCCAGCGGGAGCGATTCACGCGGGAGCAGCGGCTCGTCGTACGGCGGTTCGCGCCCGTCGTCATTTAGCGGTGGGTCGTCGCCCAGCGGGAGCGGGAGCGATTCACGCGGGAGCAGCGGCTCGTCGTACGGCGGTTCGCGCCCGTCGTCATTCAGCGGCGGGCCGTCGCCCAGCGGGAGCGGGAGCGATCCACGCGGGAGCAGCGGCTCATCATACAGCGGCCCGCGCTCGTCGTCTGCTGGTGGCGGCAGCAGCGATCCGCGCGGGGGCGCGCCGAGCGCAGCGAAACCGCCGGCCGCTTCTGGCGGCAGCAACCCGCTCAGCAAGGTGATAGGCGGCATCAAAGCGCCGTTTGGCGGCGGCGCGAAGAAGAACGACAAACCAGCCCGCCCCAAATCAGCTGGCGGCAGCCCGCTGAGCGGCATTGCTGCGCGCCTGGGCGGTGGTCGGGGCGGCGGTTTGCTCGGTCGCTTGGGCGGCGGCGGCCCGAAGAAGCCGGCTGCCAGCCCAGGCCGGCCCAGCAGCGGAGGCGCTCCCAGCGGCTACGGCAGCCCGCCGCGCGCGGGTTCAGGCCCGGGCTACAGCAGCGGCGGGTCGGCGCCGCTAACCGGTGGGCGGCCTGCGCCGCCAGCCGCGCGCCCGCGCGGCGGCAAGAGCGGCGGTGGGCTGGGCGCACGCCTGGGCGCGCTGCTGCCGTTTGGCAGTCGTCAGAGCGCACGGCGTCCGGCCACCACGCGCGAGAAGATGGAGCGCGCGGCCCGCACACCCAGGGTGGAAGGCACCGGTCTTTCACTGGACGCCAAGCTCGACATTCTGGGAGTGCTTCTGCTGCTCGGCGCGCTAGCGCTTTTCTTCAGCAGTATTTCGACCACCAAAGGCCAGCTAACGGAGCCTGTTCTGACCGCCATCTCACAGCTGCTGGGGTGGGGCGCAGGCGCTGTCCCGCTGGTGATGTTCGCGGCCGGCTTGTGGCTGGTGGTGCGCCATTTCGGCGACCGCTCGCCTGTCATTGATCCGGTGCGGTTGAGCGGAATAGGCCTGCTCTATCTGAGCCTGATGGTAGTCTTTCAATATGTGGACTCGTACCGGTCGCTTTATACGTTCAGCGCGCTTGACGATTTCCTGGCGCTTTCGATTGCTGACGGGCGAGGCGGCGGCTGGGTGGGTGCGCAGCTGTACAAGGCGCTGGTAACCAGTTTCACCGAGATCGGCGGGTTGTTCATCCTGCTCGGCGCGATCATCATCGGTGTGATGCTGCTGCTGCGCATTTCGGCCTCGGAGCTGGCGGTGTTTATCATCAGCATCGGGCGCAGTTTCAACGACGCGCGCCGCCGTCGCGCACAGCGGCGCGCCGCTGCCGCCCGGCTGGCTGAGGTGGAGCGCGCGGCTGCCCTGGCTGCACAACAGGCTCAGGTCAAAGTCACCAAGCCTGCTGCCGCCGAGCTGAACGAGGGTCAGCCGCCGGCAGCGCTGCCGGCGGCCTCCAGCGCGGCCGCAGAAGCAGCGCCGCTGCCCGAGCCGCGCCCCATTCCGATCACGATGGGCGGGCGCACCGTTACTGCCTTCTTCGGCGAAGATGAAGAAGCCGAGCAGATTCCGGCCGCTGCGCCGGCACAGCCGGCCAGCAAACCGAGCCGCCGCTTCGGGTTCGCAGAGCGTGTTCGCGCGGCCGTGCCGGGCCGTGGCTCAGCCAAACCAGCCCCACCGCGGCCTGACCCGGCCCTGCCAGCGCCCACGCCTCCTGTCTCTGCGGAAAGGCCTGCACCGACGGTCAGTGAACCAGCGCAGCCGGCGGCCGCAGCCGCGGGCAGCGGCGCTGCCGTTGGGACGCTGGCGGCTGGCGCAGTGGTCGCTGCGGGGACGGCCGGTGCGCTGGGCCGACGCTTGTTTGGCGGCGAACGCAGCGCCGCCCCAGGCGGCAGCAAGCCAGATGACAGCCCTACGGCTGAGCCAACCGCGCCGCCCTCTGCAGCTCCCGCCGCTGCGGCCACACCTGCGCCTGAGCATCAGCCGGTTCAAGCCGCACTGCCGCTGTCGGCCTCTACTGCTGCTGCGCCGCCTGCGCCATCGGCGCCAGGTCCTGAGGCCAACGGCGAGCCGCTGGCGGAGCTGGTGCGCCGCCCGCCGCGCCGCAATCCGGTGACAGGGGAGCTGCAGACGGCGCAGCCTGCGCCAGCCCAAGCCCCGCCCGCCGCGCCTTCCGCGATTGAAGAGGGGGATGACGATGCTGGTCTGGCTCACCTGCCGCCGGCCACACCTAAGGGCACTGTGCGAACTGCGCCGCCTGTCTCAACCGGTATGCGCCCTGGCCAGCCAGTGCCCCCGCCGCGCCCGGCTGTGGAGTCTTCAGTGGAGACGCTGGCCGAGCGCCGCGCCCGCCTGGACGCAATCCGCGCGGCCGGCGCGCCCGGGCCGTTCGGCAGGCCTAGCGCGCCGGCTCAACCTACTGCACCCGCGGCGCGGCCTACCCCTGCTGCCACACCAGAGGGCGCCGCGGCCATAGCTGCGGCTGCCGCCCCGGTTTCACCCTTCCGCAGGCCAGAAGGGCCGCCTGACGCCCCTGTTGCTGCTTCGCCGTCAGCCGCGCCAACACCTGGTCGCGCACGCAAAACCTGGAAGCTGCCAGATTACCGCACGCTGCTCAACAGCGGTTCAGAATCCGACTTTGACCGCGAGACGCTGCTGCAGCGGGCGCGAATAATCGAAGAAACGCTGCAGAGCTTCGGCGCGCCGGGGCGTGTGGTCGAGGTGAACACCGGCCCAGTTATCACGCAGTTCGGCGTCGAGCCGGACTATCTCGTGGGCCGCAACGGCAAAAAGAGCCGGGTAAAGGTGGGCGCTATCGCCCAGCTTGACAAGGACCTGCAGCTTGCGCTGGGCGCGAAATCCATCCGCATTGAAGCGCCTGTTCCTGGCAAGGGCTACGTAGGCATCGAAGTGCCGAACGACCAGGCCTCGTTGGTGAGCCTGCGCGACGTGATGGACTCGGACGAGTTCAAGCGTATCCGGGCTAAATCGCCGCTGGCGATCGCGCTGGGCCAGAGCGTGGACGGTGCGCCAGTCGCAGCCGACCTGGCCAGCATGCCGCATCTGCTCATCGCCGGCACGACTGGCTCCGGCAAGTCGGTGTGTGTCAACTCGATCATTGGCTGCCTGATCCTGAACAACCCGCCTGATCGGGTGAAGTTTATCATGGTGGACCCCAAGCGCGTTGAGCTGACCGGCTACAACGGCATCCCGCACTTGGTCGCGCCGGTGGTGGTGGACCTGGAGCGCATCGTGGGCGTGCTTAAGTGGGTCACGCGTGAGATGGACGAGCGCTACAAGCGTTTCAGCAGCGCCGGGGCGCGCAACATCGAGGATTACAACAACCACTTGCAGCCGGATCAAGAGCCGATGCCGTACATTGTCGTCATCATTGACGAGCTGGCCGACTTGATGATGCTGGCGCCAGATGAGACTGAGCGCGTGATTACGCGCATTGCGGCGCTGGCGCGCGCCACCGGCATTCATCTGGTGATCGCCACCCAGCGCCCGTCGGTGGACGTCGTAACCGGTTTGATCAAGGCTAACTTCCCGGCGCGCATCGCGTTTGCGGTGGCCGGCGGCGTGGACAGCCGCGTGATTCTAGACCAGCCGGGCGCAGAACGCCTGTTGGGGCGTGGGGACATGCTCTATATGAGCGGCAACTCGCCAGCGCCGGTGCGCCTGCAGGGCGTGTTCCTGTCTGACGCTGAGATCGCCAATATCACGCGCTACTGGAAGATGTTCACCGCCGACGCCGACCAGCCGCGGCCGATCACGGCGCTGATCGGCGACGACTCCCTGGCAGAGACCGCCCGCGACGTGATGCCGCGCGGCCCGCTGAGCCAGCGCGCCTTCTGGGAGCGTGACCGCGACGACGAAACGGACGAGGACGAGGACGCTAACGACGGCCTGGGCGATGACGGCGTGGACGAGCTGTACGAGGAAGCGGTGGAGCTGGTGCGCCGTCTGAACAAGGCGTCGGTGTCGCTGCTGCAGCGGCGGCTGCGCATCGGTTACACGCGCGCTGCCCGCCTGATTGACATGATGGAGGAGGAGGGCATCGTTGGTCCGGCCCAGGAAGGGGCCAAGCCGCGCGAGGTGCTGCCAGCGCGCGATTAAGCCGGCGCAATGCCGGGAAGCGGCCTTTACAGGGGCGCGGCGCGAGAATGAACCGCGCCCTGTGTTACTATCAGGTGAAGTGTGTGGAAGTGACAGCAGCGCGCGAGCGCGTTCTAGCAGCGGCCGAGCAGCTTTTCAGCGCGCATGGATACGCGGCGGTGACCCTGCGCGATATTGCAGAGGCGCTGGACATCAAACAGGCCTCGCTCTATTATCACGCGCCGGGCGGCAAAGAGGCGCTGTTCGTTGAGGTAACGCTGCGCGGCCTGGAGCGGCACCGCGCCGGCTTGGAAGCGGCTTTGCGCACTGGCGGGCCGGACCTGAGCGGGCAGCTTAAGGCAGCCGCCCGCTGGATGCTGTCACAGCCGCCAATGGACTTCAACCGCATGATGCGTTCGGATATGCCTGCCATCAGCGCCGAGCAGGCGGCGCGCATACGCGCGGCTGCTGACGAAGCGCTGCTTACCCCACTGGAGGCCGCTTTTGAGGCTGCTGTTAGCAGGCCACACGCTGTTTATCTGGCGGGCGCGTTCCTGGCGGTCGTCAGCGCCATTCACATGCTGCCTGAGGCATTTGCCCCGCCGCCGCGCGAGGAAATGGCGGATTACCTGATTGATGTGTTAGTGCGCGGCCTGGCCAGCTAAGGCGGATCAGTTCGACCACGTGCCGCTCATCTATGTCTAATCTTTTTCCTATCGAATGGTTCGTTTTCGCGCACGGTTGGCTTCCGTGAAGGCGCAGGCGAGGCGATAATGGGGCCGAATATTGCAGCGCGCCAGCGAACAGGAGCAGTCATGACAACCTGGCAGCCGTTTGAAGAAGGTCGCACTCTGGGCCACATAGGGTCTGAGGGGGGCGAGATCGTGCAAGACGATGAGCACCCTGGCGGTGCGCGCATCACACTGGAGCGCGGCTGTCTGCGCGCGCCGTTTGCCATCACCTGTGGCATTTACGGCTGGATGGTGCACACGCGCTTCCTGGCCGACGAGGAGACAGCGCAGCACGCGGTTGCCGCGCTGAAGCCGGCGCTGGCGGAGATCGTTGCCCTGATCCCAAGCGAGGATGCAGCAGACGAAGCGCAGCGGCTGGAGGCCGTTGCCGCCGCTGTTGCCGCCTTCACTGAGCGGTATCCCTAAGCAGCTCCGCCTAGGGTGAGCAGCGCTGCGCAGCAGATTTGTTAGAGTACGGTTATAATGCGGTGCGAATTGGGTGTACTGCTTCAGCTTGAGGCAGTCGGAGACTATGAAGCTTTTTGTTGACCTGGCTAGGCGCGACTTGACGCCTATCGCAGCCTTCCGCGCTGCCCTTAACCTGCCCCAGACGTTTGGCGCGGTTCATTTTGAGCCAAGCGCCGGCGCGCGCCCTGGCTGGACCGGCGCAGCGGCACATGAGCTGGCCGAAGTGCAGGAAGCTGTCCTGGAGGCGATGCCCATGCAGCTTCCACTGCGGGGCTGGCCGCTGGCGCTACCGCCTCTGGTGACGCTGCTGCAAAACAAGCTTGACGAAGCCGCGCCGCTGCTGGGCTTGGGCAGCCACGATATCGCGTTTATCGTGAACACCTTCGCTGAGCTGTGCCAGACATATCTGCACGCATTGATCAGCGCGCGCAGCGCCGGCCAGCCGCTCCCGGATTTCGAGGTCATTTACGCCTCCTGGCTGGACAGCACGGTTCAGGTAGGCGGCGCTGTGTACCCCTACGTGCACCGCGGCGAGGTGTGGGCCGTTCAGGTGCTGCGGCACGCCTACGGCAGTGCCGGGCTGGTTGTCTGGACGGATACGCTTACGTATTATGTGGAAGACAGTGCGGCAGGCTGCCCGCTGCAGCCGTTTACCGAGGCGCTGCTGCGAGCGGCGGCGGCGCGCATGGCTGCGGCTGTGCAGGCCGCTGAAGAGGCATCCAGCTCTTGAAGCCGCTCTGACCCCCTGTGGTTTGCTAATGCCACCCCTGAACCTATGTTAAATGTGGGCGGTGCCGTCCTCAGCAGAACTTTACGCGCTTGACACACTAGGAAACGAGACACCGCGTGGAAGTCCGTGTAGAACATTGTTACAAAACTTAACGCGCTTAAAGCTGCGCGATCGGTTATGATTGAGGCGTCTCGATGCACAACGTGGAGGCACCCTAACGTGCTGTTGATCGCGCGCGCTCCGGTTCGAATCAGCTTTGGCGGCGGCGGCACAGACCTGCCCGCTTACTACGTTCAGTTTGGCGGCGCTGTGCTCAACACGGCTATTAACCGCTACATCTACACGGTGATCTCAGAAGGGGCCAGCTCTGCGCTGCAAATCATCTCGTCAGATTTTCGCGTGTTCTACCGGCACGACGGCGGCGCGCTGATGGACACTGAGGGCGAGCTGGGACTGGCCAAGGCTATCCTGCACAGCTTCGGCGGCTACGAAGGGCTGGATATCTTCCTGTCGTCCCAAGTGCCGCCTGGCACGGGCTTGGGGTCATCTGGCGCAGTTGCAGTCTGCATGGTTACAGCGCTGTCTGCCTGGCAGGGCCACCCGCTCAACGGCACAGAGGCGGCTGAACTGGCTTGCGACATTGGCATCAACAAAATGGGGCTGGCCAGCGGCAAGCAGGACGAATACGGCTCAGCAGTCGGCGGGCTGAAGTACATCGAGTTTACGCGCGACAGCACGACGGTGACGCCGGTCGCGCTGCCGCCGGCTGCGCTGGAACTGCTTCAGCGGCGCATTATGCTGTTCTTCACCGGCAAATCGCGCGATTCAGGCGCGATTCTCAGAAAACAATCGGCCGCCAGCTTGCAGCAGGACCCGGCTACGCTGGAGCGCATGCACCGCATCAAGGCGCTGGGGCGCGACATGCTGGACGCCATCCAGCGCGAAGACTTGGATGCGTTCGGCGACCTGCTGCACCAATCCTGGACACAGAAGCGCGGTGTGGCCAGCGACATAACCAATGAGGCCATTGACCAGGCCTACGACGCGGCTCGACAGAACGGCGCGCTGGGCGGCAAAATCACCGGGGCCGGCGGCGGCGGTTTTCTCATGCTCTACTGTCACGAAGACTGCCAGGACGCTGTGACGCGCGCCCTGCACGCACTCAACCTCAAACGCATGGACTTCAAGTTCGACTTTGACGGCCCACAGGTGCTGCTGCACCAACGTCGGTAGCGCGCCAACCCGCCAGCGCAATCAGGTGTCCTTGCGCAGCACGAGGTCGCCGTAGCTGACACTGATGCCGAAGAAATCAGTGAGCAGGTGCAGCGGCTTGTGGTGGTTGCCAGCGCCCAGGCGCAGGTTCACCAGCGTTGCCTGGGGGAGCGTCTGGTCATCTGGCGGTTTGAGATGCGCGTAAATCCGCCAGCGCACATCGCGGCAGTCCTTGAGAATGAGGAAGAACGGCAGCGGTTCATCCTGTCCAGGCGGTTGGTACAGGCAGTCGAACACCAGCTCAGCGCCCCATTGGTGCGGCAGCAGATCGGTTACCGTAAACACACCGTGCGGCGGGACGTCGAGCATCTCGCACAAAGTCAATTTGTCCATTACTCGGGTAGGACTCCACTGGTAAGTGAGGGCGGCTTTTCGCTGCACACTATTGTAACAGTGCCGGCCGGGGTGCGCACCGTCCTGACAATTCAGAGACGCGGCAGGATGTGCGGCCCCGCATTTCGCGCTACAATTCTGGCAGCACGGCTGCACACCCCGTAGAGGAGTTTTCCCAATGGCAGACTCACCTGAAATCCGCGATCAGCTTCGCCGGCGCAGCCGCACGCTGCTGGACGGCGTAGACCGTGCCGGCGCGCGCGCGATGCTCAAGGCTATCGGGCTGACAGACGACGACCTGGCCAAACCGCTCGTCGCCATCGCCAACACGTGGACCGAGATCGGCCCGTGCAACTTCCACCTGCTGCGTCTCGCGCAGCGCATCAAGGACGGCGTTCGCGCGGCCGGCGGCACGCCCCTGGAGTTCAACACCGTAAGCATTTCTGATGGCATCACGATGGGAACTGAAGGCATGAAGGCCTCCCTCATCAGCCGTGAGATCATTGCCGACTCTATCGAACTGGTGGCGCGCGCTAACTACTTCGATGGGGTGGTCGCCATCTCGGCCTGCGACAAGACTATCCCCGGCACGATCATGGCCCTCATCCGGCTTAACCTGCCGTCGCTGATGCTCTATGGCGGCTCGATTGCGCCCGGCCGCTACGGCAACCGAGATGTGACGATCCAGGATGTGTACGAGGCTATCGGGGCATATGCAGTCGGTAAAATTGATGACGCTGAGCTTAAAGCTATTGAAGACACCGCCTGTCCCGGCCCCGGCGCGTGCGGCGGCCAGTTCACCGCCAACACGATGGCCACCATCAGCGAGATCATGGGCATCTGTCCGATGGGGTTCGCCGGTGTGCCGGCCATGGACGCCGAGAAAGACGATGTGGCCTTCCGCGCCGGCCAGCTGATCATGCAGATGATCGAGCAAGACCTGCGACCCGACAAGATCATCACGCGGCGCGCCCTGGAAAACGCAATTGCGGCGGCGGCGGGTTCGGGCGGCTCTACTAACGCCGTGCTGCACACGCTGGCTTTCGCGCGCGAGGCCGGTATTCCTTTCACCATTGACGATATCGAAGCTGTCAGCCGGCGCACGCCGCTGATAGCCGATCTGAAGCCAACTGGCCGCTTTGTTGCCACCGACATGCACCGCGCCGGCGGCATCGCGCTGTTCGCCCAGCGCCTGCTGGAAGGCGGTTACCTGCACGGCGACTGCCTCACGGTGACGGGTCGTACACTGGCTGAAGAAGCCGCCCGCGCCAAAGAGACGCCGGGCCAAGAGGTCATTCGTCCGCTGAGCAATCCCATCAGCGCCAGCGGCGGCCTGCACATTCTCAAAGGCAATCTGGCCCCAGATGGCGCGGTTATCAAGCTCAAAGGCACTGAACCGCGCACACACCGCGGCCCGGCGCGCATCTTCAACCGTGAAGAGGACGCCATGCGCGCCGTGCAGTCACGCCAAATCAAGGCGGGCGATGTGGTTGTTATCCGCTACGAGGGGCCGGTTGGCGGCCCCGGCATGCGCGAGATGCTGGGCGTAACGGCGGCTATCACCGGTCAGGGCCTGGGGCGCGATGTGCTGCTCATCACGGACGGCCGTTTCTCCGGCGCGACGCATGGCCTGTGCGTGGGCCATGTCGCACCAGAGGCGATGGTCGGCGGGCCGCTGGCGCTGCTGCAGGAGGGCGATGTGGTGGCAATTGACGTTGATGCGCGCAGCTTGAGCGTGGAGCTGAGCGACGATGAGCTGGCGCGTCGGCGCGCCGCCTGGCAGCCGCCTGCGCCGCACTACACATCGGGCGTGATGGCCAAGTACGCCCGCACCGCCGCTCAGGCGAACGACGGCGCAGCAACCAACATCATTGGCTGATCGCGTTAACCGGTTACACAGTCAGAGGCCTGCGACACGCCGCCGCAGGCCTTGCTGACCGCGCGGGGCGAGGTTCAAACGGCTGCGCCCACGCGCACCATCTCCTCGCTGATTTCCCACAAACGCCGCGCTGCCGCATCGTCCAGGGCGGCCGCAGACGGCCGCTTCTCGCGGCTGTCCGCGAAATACCTGCCTGTCACGCCGCGCACGTCTGGCGACGACGCTAGGTAGATGAGCGTTTGCGCGCCCTGCTCCGGTGTTTTCATGAACGGCCTGGCCAGCTTAAACAGCGCGTACATTGGACTGGTGTTGTTCGCCGCAAAGCCGCTCGCGACCGCGCCGGGGTGCAGCGCGTTGGCTGTCACGCCGCTGCCGTCCAGTCGGCGCGCCAGCTCGCGCGTGAACAGGACGTTGGCCAGTTTGGACTGCCCGTAAGCGATCCAGCCCATGTAGCGGCGGCGGTTCTGCAGGTCGTCGAAATTGAGGCCGCCGCGCACCATTTGGTGCGCGTCAGACGACACATTGATCACGCGCGCCTCGCCGCAGCGCGCGGCGGTGTCTTTCAGCAGCGGCAGCAGCAGATTGGTGAGCAGAAAGTAGCTCAGGTGGTTGAGCGCAAAAGTCATCTCGATGCCGTCGCCGCTTTCGATGCGCCGGTTGAAGATCGCGCCGGCGTTGTTGAGCAGCACGTCGAGCCGGTCGTATTTTGCCAGCACCTGCGCCGCCATCTCGCGCACATCGGCCTGCAGCGACAGATCGGCTACCGCGCCGCGCGCATCGCCGCCGCGCGCCCGTATGCCATCCACCACCGTTTCAACCCGTGCCTTGTTTCGCCCGGCCACGATCACCACCGCGCCCTGGCCCGCCAACGCTTCGGCGGCTGCTTTGCCGATGCCGTTGGTCGCGCCGGTTATCAGAACCACTTTGCCAGTTATGTTCGCTTGCACTGCCATCGCCAACCTCTGATGTTTTGATCGTTTTTGAGGCATTTAACGTAGCAGGGCTGCATGTGCCGAGGATGAGAGAAAAGCAAGAAGCGGATAGACGCTGGCAGCGCGCTGGCAGTATGCTGATAGTTGTAACTGACGTCACTGCCCATAGGAAGCGGACAAGGTGACCCACAGCCGCACTGCTGTTATTGACGCCCAAGCTGAGCTGGTGCACGCGCTCTGCCAGCACATAGACGCCAACCTGGAGATGCGCCTGACGCTGGCTGATCTGGGCGCGCACGCCGGCCTCAGCCCACATTATCTCCAGCGTGTATTCAAGCGCGTGCTGGGCATTACGCCCCGCCAGTACACCGCGGCGCGGCGGCTGGAAGTGTTTAAGTCGCAGGTGCGCCGCGGGGCCACCGTAACTGACGCCCTCTACAGCGCAGGTTACAGCTCCAGCAGCCGCCTTTACGAACGCTCCAATGACCAGCTTGGCATGACGCCGGCCACTTACGGCAAGGGGGGCAAAGGGATGCACATTCACTACACCGTTGTCCAATGCCCGCTGGGCTATCTGCTGGCGGCCGCCACCGCGCGCGGCATATGCGCTGTCAGCCTGGGTGACACGCCTAACGATCTGGAAGCGGCGCTGCACGCCGATTATCCTGCTGCCAGCATCACCCGCGACGACGAAGACCTGGGTGAATGGGTGGGAGCGCTGCTGGCTTATCTTGAGGGGCAAGAGCCGCACCTCGATCTGCCGCTGGATGTGCAGGCTACTGCCTTCCAATGGCGCGTTTGGCAGGTTCTGCGCGCGATTCCGCTGGGCGAGACGCGCTCCTACAACGCGATTGCCCGCGCCGTTGGCAGCCCCAAGGCCGCCCGCGCTGTCGGCCATGCTTGTGCCAACAACCCGGTTGCGCTGGTCATCCCCTGCCACCGCGCTGTGCGTGAGGACGGCACCCTGGGCGGTTACCGTTGGGGGCTGGCGCGCAAAGAAGCCCTGATCAAACAGGAGGCTGAGCAGCGCTGAACAACCCCGCTGTGAGCGCATCTGGCGCGCTCACATCTTCTATCAAGAATGCTTGCCGATTTTGTCTTGCGCGGGGGCGCGCGGTAATATAAAGGCACTTCGCTGAACTAGGAGGGGAATGCTGCAGCGCATCCGTTCCCCTGTAGACAGAAAGGGCGTCTATGCGAATTGCCGTGCTGACGGGAGGGGGCGACGTACCGGGCCTCAACCCTGCGATAAAAGCGATTGTCAACCGCGCGGTTGACAACAGGTACGAAGTGCTGGGCATCCGGCGCGGCTGGGCCGGACTGCTCGAATATGACTTGGACAAGAGCTTTGAGGAAAACGCGCGCTGTGTGATCCACCTGGATAACCAGATTGTGCGCCGGATTGACCGCACCGGCGGCACATTTTTGCACACGTCGCGCACCAACCCCGCCAAAGTGAAGTCCAGCAGCCTGCCAGAGTTCTTGAAAGATAAGGCCACCAGCGGCGATGAGGCCGTTGACTGCACTGACCACGTGCTGCGCGTAATTGACAAGCTGGGCCTAGACTGCCTTATCCCCATCGGCGGCGACGACACGCTCAGCTATGGCGAGCGCCTGCACCGCGAGGGCGTCCGCGTAATTGCCATCCCCAAAACGATGGATAACGACGTCTACGGGACTGATTACTGCATTGGTTTCTCCACTGCTGTTACCCGCAGCGTTGAGTTCATTCACAACCTGCGCACCTCGGCTGGCTCGCACGAGCGCATCGCCGTAATTGAGCTGTTTGGGCGCAACTCTGGCGAAACCTCGCTTATCGCCGCCTATCTCGCCGGTGTGGATCGAGCGCTCATCTCTGAAGTGCCGTTTGACATTGAGCGCCTGGCCAAGCTGATCATGGAGGACAAGCGCAACAACCCCAGCAACTACGCCATGGTTACGGTGTCTGAGGGGGCGCACCCGATTGACGGCCAGGTGCTGGAAAGCGGCGAGGCTGATGCCTACGGCCATCGCAAGCTGGGCGGCATCGGCAAGGAAGTCGGAGATGCCCTCAAGCGCCTTACCGGCCAGAACATCATCAACCAGCAGCTTGGCTACCTCATGCGCAGCGGCGCGCCCGACTCGCTCGATCTAATGGTGGCAGCCAACTACGCCCAGATGGCTATGGGCCTGGTGGAGCGCGGCGAGTCCGGGCGGCTGGTGTGTCTGCAGCGCGGTGTCTACAGCGATGTGCCCATCTCGACGCTGTCGCAGGGCAAGAAGCGCGTCAATGTGCCCGAACTCTACGATACGGACAACTACCGCCCCAAAATCCGCCACGTCTTCGGGATGCCGATGTTCCTTACCTGAGCCGGCTCTCTCGCTTCACCGCAAAGCCCCTCTTGTGGACTAAAGAGGGGCTTTGTATGTTTAAGCGGGAATGGGGCCAGCGCCTGTTGTGCCTCGGCCGTCAGTACCCGCCCTTTGGCACAGCGGCATAGGGGTAATAACGGATGTAATCGCCCACCAGCAGGTGCAGCGGTGGCTCGTCTTCTTCAATCTCTGAAAACCGGCCAATGGGGTCTAGGAAGCGGTTGTCAGTGTGGTCGTCGTTAACCATTGAAACTTCGGTCACCAGCACTGTGCCACCCTCGCCCCAAAACTTGTGATACAGTCCGGTGGGCAGCGTGATGCTTTCGCCGTGCCCCAGGGCCACCACAGCGCCGGCCGGCAGGTGGCGCACCATGCCATCGGTGCTGACAGTAATGTCGGTGTCGGCCAGGCCGCCATCGGGCGTCGAGTTGTAGAGCTGGATCATCAACGTGCCACCGCCCCGGTTGATGATGTCCTCCGTCTTTACCCAGTGGAAGTGGAACGGGGTGATCTGGTTCTCGCCCACGATCAGCAGCTTCTCGGCGTAGATTTTGCCGCGCCCAGTCTTGAGGTTGGCCGGGTCGCCGTTGCGAATCGTGAACAGACACAGGCCCAGTTCGTCGTAGCGGCCCTGGCCGAAATCGGTGATGTCCCAGCCTAGGCCGCGTTCTGCGATTTCGCGCACCGATTCGTCTTTGCTGCGCCAGTCATCTGGCGTCCAGTAAGCGAACGGCGGCAGGTAGAACTGGTGCGCCTTGATAAACGCATCCGCCTCGCGGATGATTGCGTTGACACGTGAACGTTTCATGTGGGTTTCCTCTTTCTGTGTGCCACAAACACCGGCAAGTATAACCCTTCAGCCTCATCCCTGGCGGAAGGCGCGCAGCGTCTCCAGGTAGTACTCCGGCAGGCCAATGTCAAAGCGCTCGCCGTCAATTACCAGCCCCAGGAAGCCGTCCTCCTGGCGCAGCCGGTCCAACGCTGACGTAAGCTGAAACTCACCGCGCTCGCGCACATTGTTCTCGATATGCTCCTCAAGATAGGCGAACAACTGCGGTTTGATGATATATTGGCCGAACACTGTCAGGTATTCGCCCTCGGCCATGCCCGGCACGCGCAGGTTGGCGCGCGCGTACTCCACCGCCGGCTTCTCGGCGAACTCGGTGATGTGCAGCAGGCGGCTGTCCTCCAGCCACACGCCGCCCACCGTGCCGAAGTTGCCGATCATGTTTTCTGGCGTTGAGCGCACGCCGATCACGCTCTTGCTGTGACGGTTGAAGGCGTCCACCAATTGGCGTGCGCACGACCGCTCCGAGTCGGAACGGTAGATGTGGTCGCCCAGCATCAACAAGAACGGCTCGTCGCCGATAGCGTCGCGCGCGCAGTAGACGGCGTGGCCCAGGCCTTCCTGCGCCCGCTGGATAGCGAACTTCACCTTCTGGCCCATGTCGAGCAGGCGGCGGGAGTACTCCTGGAAGTGGGGGGGCAGTTTGTTGTAATTCTCAATCGAAATTTGCACGTTGAAGAAGCTGCGGAAGTCTTCCAAATCGTGCTCCTGCACGACAATGATGATCTCGTCCATGCCGGCTTCGAGCGCTTCCTCAACGATGTACAGAATGGCCGGTTTGGCGATGCCGTCGCGATCCACCACCGGAAACAGCTCTTTCTTGGTGGCTTTGGTAGCCGGAAACAAGCGCGTGCCGAAACCAGCCGCCGGGATCACCGCCTTGCGCACCTGTGTTCCGGCGCGCAGCGTCAGCTTGAGACACGACATGTTCAGATCGCGCTCGATAATCTCGATCACTGCCTGCTGGTCGGCCTCGCTGCGGGCCAGGAACTGCGCCGTGCCGTCCCCCTGGGAGCCAACGCCTTTGCCGCCCCAGATGTGAGGCTT
The DNA here is from genome assembly GCA_034435995.1 of Anaerolineae bacterium. Lineage (GTDB taxonomy): Bacteria > Chloroflexota > Anaerolineae > Aggregatilineales > Phototrophicaceae > DAOTWC01. The sequence goes on from DAOTWC010000069.1 coordinate 23,887, forward strand.
CAGCGGCTCGTAGTTCAGCACGCGGTGCAGCACTGGCGCGGTCAGCTCCTCCGGGCAGGCGGGCGCGGCGTAGCGGTCGAAGAACGCCTGCGCCTCAACCATCAGCGCGCCCAGGCGTTCACCGTCAGCGGCCTGCAGCGCCTCCACTGCTTGGTGGACGATGCGCTTGTTGATCGGCCCCAGCAGCTCCTGCACACCCTCCTCGATGGGGTTGTCGGCGAAGGGGTAGGCGCGGTTGAGCCGAGCCAGTATCTCCATCGTGTCCTTCTGGGCGTGCAGGTCCACGATCACAAAATGCAGATCATGCTTGACGCGCAGCTCTGTTGTCTGCAGCCGGTCGCCGTCAAACGTCATCAGCACCGGGCGGTCGCCGAAGGCGCAGCCCTGATCCATGCGCCCGCAGCGCGACGGCGTGACGATCTCGCCCTGGTAGGCCATTTCCATCTCGCCGCGCGTGGTCATCTTCAGGTCGTAGACGCGGTTGAAGGCCCGCGCCGTCAGCACGCAGATTGCCGCGCTGGACGACAGGCCCTTTTTCACTGGCAGGTCGGTCTTGTAGTTGTTGATGACCAGACCGCGCACGCGGTAGTGCGTCAGAATTTGGTAGGCGACGCCGGCGATATAACTCCAGAAACCGCCCTTTTCCGCCTCTGCCAGCAGCGCTTCCGGCTCCATCGGGATTTCGTAGGGGCCGCGCGTCTGGCCGTCGTCAGTAGTCGAGGTGAGGATGAGCGATGTAGGGTGCGGTTCCACCTCAGCGTAGATGCCCTGGTTAGTCCCGGCGATCAGCGCGTAACCTTTCTCGATCTCTGCGTTGATGCGCCGGTAACCGCCTGCCCAGTCAGAGTGTTCGCCCATCAGGCAGATGCGCCCCGGTACAAAGATTTTCAACGCCCGCTCCTTTCACGTACAATACGCCCGCGATTGTAGCGCGTCTGCCCTAACAGGGCCTTGCAAAGCCGGCAGCAGCGTGCCATCACATTTTAAGCTGACTGTAGCAAACTGGGAGACTCCATGACCAACAGACTGCGCCTGATCCAGTGCGGCATCGGCGGTTTCGGATCGGGCTGGCTTCATGACTTCGTGCGGCCCTCGCCCGATTTTGAATTGGTCGCTGTCGTTGACCCTAATGAGGCGACTCTGCACACTCAGGCCGAGCGCGCCGGCGTGCCGCCAGAGCGCCGGTTCACCACGCTGGCCGCGGCGCTCGAAACGGTGGAGGCCGATGCTGCCCTCACCGTCGCGCCGCCCGCCTTTCACCTCGAACACGCGCGGCTGGCGTTCGCGCGCGGGCTGCACCTGCTCACCGAAAAACCGATGGCCGACACGCTCGACAGCGCCCGCGCGATGGTTCGGCTGGCGGCAGAGCGCAATCGCCAGCTCGCCGTCAGCCAGAATTACCGCTACCGCCCGGTGATCCAGACGCTGCGCCGGCTGCTGGCCGCGCGCGCCGCCGGTGAACCTGGCCATGGCCACATTGATTTCTACATCGCCAGCGATTTCACCGGCACGTTTCGCGAGACCATGGCCTTCCCTTTGCTGGTTGACATGGCCGTCCACCACTTCGACCTTATCCGCTGCGTTACGGGGCGCGACATCGTGCGGGTGACAGCGCTGGGCTTCCGCCCGGCGTGGTCGTGGTATGCACACCAGCCGGCCGCAAAAGTCCTGCTTGAACTCGAAGGCGGCATGCCTTTCAGCTACAACGGCGACTGGAGCGCCCTAGGCGAGGCCACCAACTGGAACGGCGACTGGCGCGTGCAGTGCGCTGAAGGCGCAGTGCGCCTGTCGCACGACACCATTACCATTGCCCGCAGCGGGCGCTGGAACCGCGACACTGTCACCGAAACGCAGGACATTTCACCGCTGGCGCTGACCGAGCGCGCCGCTACGCTGCACGCTTTCGCGCAGGCCGTGCGCACCGGCCAGCCCGCCGAGACCAGCGGGGCCGACAACCTCAACACGCTGGCCGCCGTGTTTGCCGCTGTTCGCAGTGCCGAGGAAAAGCGTCCAGTGGAGGTATCCGAACTGCTGTGAGCAGCAGTCAACGTGCACAAACAGGTTTGGGTAGACTGTCACAGCGTTTTTGAGATATGCTGTTATCGCAAAGAAATAGGTGCGAAAACAATGACAGCCAACCTGTACATCGGCAAGAAGGCGAAGAAGGCTCCCGACTTGTAAGTCCGGGCTTTTTCGCTTTCTCTGTCAGCGCGTTCTGAAAGCACCCCGCCCGGACACACCGGGCGGGTTTTGTTTTGTCAAAAGCACCAGCAGGGAGAGCAGGCACATATCATGCACCAACCGCCGATCAACGCCTTTCGCATTATCGAATCCACCCTGCGCGAGGGCGAGCAGTTTCAGGGCGCGCACTTCTCCGCCGCCGACAAGCTGGAGATCGCGCGCGCGCTCGATGCCTTCGGCGTCGAGTATCTGGAGCTGTCCACGCCAGCCGCCAGCCCGCAGAGCGCCGCCGATTTGCGCGCCGTAGCCGCTATGCCGCGCCGTTTCCGCCTGCTGACACATATCCGCGCTCGCCTCGACGAAGCGCGCATGGCGGTTGACTGCGGCGTAGACGGCGTGGACATCTACATCGGCACATCGGCCTACATGCGCCAGTACAGCCACGGGCGCAGCCTGCAGGAGATCGTCGCTGTCAGCCAGGAGGTCATCGCTTGGCTCAAGAGCCAGGGGGTCGAAACGCGCTTCAGCACCGAGGACACGTTCCGCAGCAACCTGGCCGACGTGATGACCGTCTACCGCGCGATGGACATCGCCGGCGTGGATCGCGTCGGCGTAGCCGACACCGTCGGCGTGGCCACGCCGCTCCAGGTCTATCATCTGGTGAGCAGCCTGCGCCACGCTGTGGCCTGCGACATCGAGTTCCACGGCCACAACGACAGCGGCTGCGCGATTGCCAACGCCTTGTGCGCGCTCCAGGCTGGCGCCACGCACATTGACACAACCGTGCTCGGCATCGGCGAGCGCAACGGCATCACACCGCTAGGCGGTTTGATTGCGCGGCTGTACACGCTGGATCGGACGCTGGTGGCGAAATACGACCTGCCCGCGCTGCGCGACCTTGAGCTGTTGGTGGCGCGCAAAGCCGGCATCGAAGTGCCGTTCAACACGCCGATCACCGGCTGCGCCGCCTTTCACCACAAAGCCGGCGTCCACACCAACGCTGTTCTCAAAAACCCGACCACCTACGAGGTGATTGACCCGGCAGACTTTGGCCTGCGCCGCTCGATTGACGTGGCGCACCGGCTGGTGGGCTGGAACGCTGTGCGCGACCGAGCAGCAGCGTTGGGGCTGGCGCTGCCTGAAGAGACGCTGCGCGCCGCCACCGCTCGTATCAAGGCGCTGGCCGATGCGCGCCGCATCACGCTGGAGGACGTAGACGGCGTGCTGCGCGCCGCTTACGCAGCGGAGGCTGGTGCGCCATGGGCCTGACATTTACCGAGAAAATCCTGGCGCGCGGCGCGGGCCGCGCCAGTGTTCACCCCGGCGACGTGCTCGACGTCGAGCCAGACGTCGTTCTCAGCCACGACAACACCGCCGCTATTGCCCGCATCTTTGCCGAGCTGCCGCACGGGCGCGTGAAATACCCGCAGCGCCTTGCGATTACGCTCGATCACGCAGCGCCGCCGCCCACGCCCAAGCACGCGCAGAACCACGCTGAGGTGCGCGCTTTCGTGCGCCAGCAGAGGATCGAGAACTTCTTTGAGGTTGGGCGCGGCATCTGCCACCAGGTGCTGTGCGAGGAGGGGATTGTTGGGCCGGGGCTGATCGTCCTGGGCGCCGACAGCCACACCACGCACGCGGGCTGGCTGGGCGCGTTTGGCGCGGGCGTGGGCCGGACAGAAGCAGCCGCGATCTGGGCCACTGGCCAGCTCTGGCTGCGCGTGCCGGACACGCTGCGCGTGACGCTCACCGGCAGCCTGCTCCCCGGCGTGACGGTCAAAGACTTCGCGCTCAACCTCATCGGCCAGCTTTCAGCCGAGGGCGCGAACTACATGGCTGTCGAGTTTGACGGGCCGGGCATCGCCAATCTGAGCGCCGAGTCGCGCATGGTGCTGCCCAACATGATGGCGGAAATGGGCGCGAAGAACGCCTACATCGCCCCCGACGACGTCACGTGGGCTTGGCTGGCGCGCCAGCTTCAGCGCGCGCGGCCGCGCGATTGGCAGGCGCGGCTGGAGCGCTTCCGCGCGCTGGCGCTTTACCCCGACGCCGACGCCTATTATGCCCAGCACGTCACCGCTGCTCTGGAGACAATCGAGCCGCTGGTGGCCTGTCCGCACGCGGTGGACAACGTCGCGCCGCTCTCGCAGGTAGCGGGCACGCCGGTAGATGTGGGCTTTATCGGCACGTGCACCAACGGGCGGTTGGAGGACCTGGCAGCAGCAGCACAAATCGTGCGCGGGCGGCGGCTGCGCGCCCGCCTGCTGGTGATCCCGGCGTCGTCGCAGGTGTTCGAGGACGCCGCCGCCGCCGGTTACATCGCCGATCTGCTGGCGGCGGGCGCGGCCATCGGCACGCCGGGCTGCGGCCCGTGCATGGGCAATCACCTGGGCGTGCTGGCCCCCGGCGAGGTGTGCATCAGCAGCGCCAACCGCAACTTTCGCGGGCGTATGGGCGAGCGCGATGCGCAGATTTACCTCGCCAGTCCGGCGGTGGTGGCGGCCAGCGCGGTCGCCGGGCGCATCGCCCATCCGGCGGAGGTGCTAACAGAAAGCGAAACGACGATTCACGGAAGGATAGGGGCATGACAGAGCGCCACCGCATCTGGAAATACGGCGACGGCGTCAACACCGATGTGATCTTTCCGGGCCGCTACACGTACACCGTGACCGACCCGGCGCAGATGGCCCGTCACGCGCTGGAGGACCTCGATCCGGCTTTCGCCGCCAATGTGCAGCCCGGCGATGTTATCGTAGCAGGGCGCAACTGGGGCAACGGCAGCAGCCGCGAGCAGGCTGTTACGTGTCTGCTGGCGGCGGGCGTGCGCGCCGTGATCGCCGCGTCGTTTGCGCGCATCTACTACCGCAACGCGATCAACAGCGGTCTGCTGGTGATAGCGTGTCCAGCGCTAATCCCTTATGTGCAGACCGGCGATACGCTCGAGATTGACACAGCGCGCAGCGTCATCGCCTGCGCGGCGGGCGAGTTCCCGTTTCCCGCCCTGCCGGAGTCGGTGCGCGGCATTGTTGAGGCAGGAGGACTAATCCAGTATCTGAAGTCGTCAGGCAGCCGTCAGTCATCAGCCTGATGCACGGGGGCGGACTTCATTAGGCGCCCCCGTGCGCTTAATCTTCAAGCTGAGAGCGGTCAGCTAATACTTCACATCCACGATGCGGCCGCTTTCTGCGGACTGCACAATGGCATCACAGATCACGGCGTTGCGGTAACCGTCCTCGAACGTCGCGCCGTAGGGGGCCACGTCTTTGTTGTTAACGACAGCGTCGAAGAAGTGGTGGAACTCGTGCACGAAGCTGTGCTCCCAGCCGATCATGTGGCCATGCGGCCACCAGTTCTCCCAGTAGGGGTGGTAGCCCTCGCTGATCAGCGCGTTGTGGAAGCCGCGCGTTTCCTTCGGCTCATCGTGCGCCCAGAACACGTCCAGCTCGTTGAGGCGCTCCAGGTCAAAGCGAATGCTGCCTTTCTCGCCGTTGATCTCCCACGTCTGCGCGTTTTTGCGCCCATGACAGAAGCGCGACGCCTCGAACGTCCCCAGCGCGCCGTTCTCGAACTCGCACAGCGCGGTGAAGGCGTCGTCCACATCCACTTTAGCCCGCCCGCCAGCGCCGTCTGGCCGCTCGTCAATAAACGTGCGTTTCATACCCATGACTTTGGTCGGCTCGCCGACCAGGAAGCGCGCGATGTCAATGATGTGCGAGCCAAGATCGCCCAGCGCGCCGCTGCCGGCAACTGCTTTGCTGAAGCGCCAGGTCATGGGGAAGTTGGGATCAATGATCCACTCCTGCAGGTAGCTGGCGCGGAAGTGGAAGATACGCCCCAGCGCGCCGCTCTCGATGAGTTTGCGCGCTTGCACGATGGCCGGCACGAAACGGTAGTTGAACGCCACCATGTGCTTGACCCCGGCTTTCTGCGCGGCGTCAAGCATGGCCTTTGCTTCTTCAGCGCTGCGGGCCAGCGGCTTCTCGCAGATGATGTGCTTGCCCGCCTGCGCTGCCGCGATGCACGGCTCAGCGTGGGCGTCGTTAGGGCCGCCGTTGTCGAACACCTGCACCGCGTCGTTTTCCAGCATCTCGCGCCAGTCGGTGTAAGCCTGTTCATAGCCATAGCGCCGCGCCGCTTCCAGCACGGCGGTGGCGTTCCGGCCCGTGATGCCCACCAGCCGGGGAACTGCTACCGGCGGGTACATCATATAGGGCAGCTTCTTGAAGGCGTTGGAGTGGGCCTTTCCCATGAAGGCATAGCCTAACATTCCCACGCCGATCACCGGCGCTTCGCCCTTGGCGGCAGCGCCGGCCATGCTGGTGAACCCAACTTGATCGCTCATCGCTCCCTCACTCCTTGGCCGCGAAGGCTGCGTCGAAAGCCACGTCGGACGGGACAAAGTCGGTCTGGCGCACGAACTTAAGCGCGTCCTGCGCGCCGTACTCGCGGTTCATGCCGTTGTCTTCCCACTCCACCGAGAGCGGGCCAGCGTAGCCGATGCGGTTGAGCGTGCGGACGATGCTCTCCAAGTCAACGTCGCCATGCCCTGGTGAGACGAAGTTCCAGCCGCGCCGCGAGTCGCCCAGCGCCAAGTGCGAGGCCAGGATGCTGCTGCTGCCGTTGAGCGTGACTTTGGCGTCCTTCACGTGCACGTGGAAGATGCGGTCCGGGAAGGCCTCGAGGAAGTTCACCGGATCGAACAACTGGTGAACGAAGTGGCTGGGGTCGAAGTTGAAGCCGAACGCCGCGTGGTTACCCAGCGCGTCCAGCGCGCGGCGGGCGGTGTAGATGTCGTAGGCAATTTCAGCGGGGTGGCATTCCAGGCCGAAGCGGACGCCGTTCTCCTGGAACACGTCGAGCACCGGCTTCCACAGATCGGCAAACGTGCGGAAGCCCCGGTCAATCAAGTCCTGCGAGGTGGGCGGGAAGGGGTAGAGCATATGCCACACCGGGCTGCCGGTGAAGCCGTTGACCACCTTAACGCCGAACAGCTTGGCTGCGCGCGCCGTGTTGGCGACTTCTTCAGCAGCGCGCCGACGCACACCGTCGGGGTCGCCATCGCCCCAGATGCGCGCTGGCAGAATGGCCTTGTGGCGCTCGTCAATGATGGCGTCGCTCACACACTGGCCCACCAGGTGCGTGCTGATGGCAAAGCACTTTAGGCCATACTTCTCCAGAATATCCCACCGGCTCTTGGTGTAGCCGTCTTCGGCCAGCGCGCGGTCTACCTCAAAGTGGTCGCCCCAGCAGGCCAGTTCTAGGCCGTCGTAACCCCACGAAGACACTTTTTCCGCCAGCTTCTCCAATGGCAGGTCAGCCCACTGGCCGGTAAATAATGTGACAGGTCTTGCCATAGCAATATTCTCCTGAGTGTTTAAGACACAAGACACGATGGCGATGAGTCTATCCAAACGCGCCAGGACACGCTATGAGTCCAGCGCGCCGTAGACAACGCGGCCAGCCACTATTGTCAGGCGCACGCGGCACTCGGCGTCCAACAGGATGATGTCAGCATCTGCGCCAGGGGCCAGCACACCCTTGCGCCCCGCCAGGCCCATTGCCTCAGCCGGAGCGCTGGTCGCCATGGGCAGCGCTTCGGACAGCGTCAAGCCGGCGAACGCCATGGCGTTGCGCAGCACTGCATCCAGCGTGGCTGTGCTGCCGGCCAGCGCGCCGCTTGGCGTGCGCGCTACACCGCCGCTGACGGTGATCGGCTGCCCCCCCAGCTCATACTGACCATCGGGCAGGCCAGCGGCGCGCATTGCATCGGTAATGAGCAGCGTGCGCCCTGGCCCCTTGGCCCGCACCAGCACCTTGACTGCCGCCGGGTGCACGTGCACGCCATCGGCGATGACTTGGGCGTAGATACGGTCGTCGGCCAGCACGCCGCCCACCGTTCCAGGCTGGCGGTGGTGCAGCCCCACCATGGCGTTGAACGTGTGCGTCGCCTGGCGCACGCCGCGGCTGGCCGCCTCGATCACCTGTTCGTAGTCGGCGTCGGTGTGCCCAAGGGCAAATTCAACGCCGGCGTCAAGCCCGGCCTCAATCAGCTCTAGCGCGCCGGGCCGTTCGGGCGCAATCGTAATCAGCCGCACGATGCCGCTGGACAGCCAGGCGCCGTATTCCGCCGGGTCGGGATCGCGCAGGGCGGATGCCGGCTGCGCGCCAGGATGTTTCGGGCTGAGATACGGGCCTTCGACGTGCACGCCCAGGTGCTGCGCGCCGTCGTCCGGCTGTGGGCTGCGGCGCACGTTCTCGACTGCGGCGTAAATGGCGTCTGGTGGAGCTGTCATAGTAGTAGGGTAGTAGGCTGTCACGCCGTGGCGAGCAAAGAAGCGGGCCATGCCGTGCAGCGCTTCCGGCGTAGCGTCCATCGTGTCGTGGCCAGCGCCGCCGTGCACGTGCACGTCAATCAAGCCTGGGGCAACGAAAAGCCCACGCGCATCTATCGCGTCGCCGTCTACACGGCTGACCGCCGGCCCCAGCGCAGCAATTGTGCTGCCCTCGATGAGCAGATCGTGATCGGCCAGCGTCTCGAACGGGGTGATGAGTGTGCCGCCAGCAATGATCATACCGGCAGGTCTCTACTTTCTGTTGGATAGCGCAGGCCCCAGGGCGCGCGGATGCGGTCAAGCGTTTCCATGATCGCCAGCGTTTCGTCCAGCGGCATGATCTCGCTTTCGAGCTGGCCCGCGCGCAGGCAGCGCGCCACCTCTATTGCCTGATAGTGATAGCCGTTGCCCTGGATGGGCATCTCAATTTCAGTGTGCTCTCTGCCGTATACCTCTACCGTGAGCTTGCGCGGCTGGAAGAACTGCCGGTGCACGCGAATGCGCCCCGCTGTCCCGCAGATCAGCACTTCCTGCGGCGTTTCCGTTCGCACTGCTGTCGAGAGCACCGCCAGCCGCCCGCCGTCATAGCCCAGCACCATTGCGGCCTGTTCGTCCACACCGGTCGCGCCTATATCAGCTAGGCTGACTACCTGGCGCGGTGTGCCCAGCACCATCGAAGCGAACGACACGACATACACCCCTACGTCGAGCAGGGCGCCGCCGCCCAGCTCCGGCGCGAACAGGCGGTTCTGTGGATCAAACGGTGCCTGAAAGCCAAAGTCTGCCTGGAGCAGCCGCACGTCGCCGATCACACCCTGCGCCAGCAGATCGCGCAGGCGGTACATGGCCGGGAAGAAGCGCGTCCACATCGCCTCCATCAGGAACAGGCGGCGCGCCCGCGCCCGCTCGATCAGCGCCCTGGCCTCGCCGGCGTTGATAGTGAACGGCTTTTCGCACAGCACCGCTTTGCCGGCGTTCAGGCACAACAGGCTGTTCTCGTAGTGCATCGGGTGCGGCGTGGAGATGTAGACCACGTCAACGTCAGAATCGGCCGCCAGGGCATCATACGATGAATAGCGGCGCGGCACGCTGAACATGTCGCCAAACACATCTGCGCCCTGCTGGCTGCGCGAGCCAACTGCCATCAGTTCTGCATCAGGAACGTGCTGCAATCCGCGCGCGAACTGCCGCGCGATGCTGCCTGTGCCGATGATGCCCCAACGAATCCTGTCGCTCACTGTTCGAGCCTCCTGCTTAACTGGCGCGCTTGCTGACTGAGTATAACGCGCGCCGCTTTGATCAAAGCCAAGACACGCGGGCCGAGCTGATGCCCGGCCCGCGCGCTTGATTTGCTGGCGGCTGCCCACGTCAGGCTATTGACTCGCCCAGCGCTGCTGCGTCTACCACCGGCGTCTCCTGTTCCTTGAACACGTCGTACTGCTGCTCAAGCTGCTCGCGGAACTGCTTGGTGTACAGCCGGTAGTAATGGCCGCGCTGGCGCATAAGTTCGGCGTGTGTGCCAATCTCGTCTATTGCGCCGTTCTTGAGCACCACGATGCGGTCAGCCCGCTTGATCGTCGAGAGACGGTGGGCGATGACGAAGCTGGTGGCGCTGCGCATCAGCGTTTCCATGCCGCGCTGGATCAGCGTCTCGGTCAGCGTGTCCACAGAGCTGGTCGCCTCGTCCATGATAAAAATTTCCGGCCGCGCCAGCACCGCCCGCGCCAGGCTGATGAGCTGCTTCTGCCCCACTGAGAGCAGGTTGCCGCCTTCGCCCACCTGCGAGTCGTAGCCATGTTCCAGCGTGACGATGAAATCGTGCGCGCCGGCCAGCGCCGCCGCTGCTTCGATCTCGGCGTCGCTGGCGTCCAGCCGCCCGTAGCGGATGTTCTCGCGGATCGTGCCAGAGAACAGGTGCGGTGTCTGCAGCACCATGCCGATGCGCGACTGGATCGCGCTCAGCTTCAGCTCGGTGTAATCGCGCCCGGCGATGCGAATCACGCCCTCGCGCGGTTCGTAGAAGCGGCACAGCAGGTTAACAATGGTGGATTTGCCCGCCCCAGTCGGCCCTACCAGGGCAATTGTCTCGCCCTGCTTTACTTTCAACGAGAAGTCCGTCAGCACCGGCTTGTCCGCTTCGTAGTAGAACGTCACGCGGTCGAACTCGATATCGCCGGCGATCGTGTCCACATCGGCCGCGCCGGGCCGGTCTACCACTTCCGGCTGCGAGTCGATCAGCGAAAACGTGCGCTCGGCCGAGGCGATAGCCTGCTGCATTGAAGCGTAGACGCGCGCCAGGTCCTGCACTGGCCACAGCATGAACGTGATGTAGCTCACGAATGCTTGGATGCCGCCAACAGTGAGCACGCCGGCGATGGCCTGCGAGCCGCCGTGCACCACGATCAGCGCCAGCGCCAGCGCGCTGAGCATCTGCACCGCGGGCAGGAACAGGGCCGACAGCCACGCCGCCCGATATGACGCCCGGTACATACTGCGCGTCAGCTCGCTGAACTCCTCCAGGTTGCGCTCCTCGCGCCCCAGCGCCTTCACCACGCGCACGCCGGTGATGTTCTCGTTGTACTGGCCGGTTATCTTGGAGTTGATTTTGCGCACCAGCCGGTACTGCACGATGATCTTCTGTTTGAACCACACAGCCACTGCCACCAGCACCGGAATGAGCGCGAACACGATCAGCGCGAGCTGCCAGTTGATCGCTATCATGAAGATGAGCGCCGTTGTAATGTTCATCAGCGCCCACACCACATCCACCAGGCCCCACGTCACCAACTCTGAAATGCGTTCGGTGTCCGAGGTCAGACGCGACATGATCCAGCCGACTGGCGTGCGGTCGAAGTACGAAAACGACAGCTGCTGCAGGTGGCCAAACAGCCGCTTGCGCAGGTCGTACTGCACGCGATGCCCAAGGATGCCGGCTAAGTAGATAAATGTGAACACGCCCACGGCCTGCACCACGACAATGGCGACGTAGATCAGCACCAGATCGCGCAGAGCGGCTAAATCGCCGGGGACAATCGCCTCATCAATGATGCGCGCGCCCACAAACGTGAAGTAGGACTCGGTGGCCGAGACGACGGCAATCGCCACGACAAAGCCGAGCACCCAGCGCCAGTGCGGGCGCACCAGCCCCGCAATGCGGCGCAGCGTGTGGCCGTTGAACTGTCCGGTAAACTCTTCTTCCTCGAAGTGGATGTCAGACACCGGAGACTTCCTTTTCCAGCTCGTCTTCAATGCGCGCCTGCACATCGTACACCTGCTGGTAGATGCCTGGCTGCGCTATCAACTCGTCGTGCGTCCCGCGCTGCACAATGCGCCCCTGATCCATCACCAGGATTAGGTCGGCTGTCATCAGGCTCTGAATGCGGTGCGCGATAATAAACGTAGTGCGGTTCTGCATCAGCCTGCGCAGCGCCGCCCGTATTTCAGCCTCTGTTTCTGTGTCCACCGACGACGTGGAGTCGTCGAGGATAAGGATGCGCGGGTTTTTGAGCAGGGTGCGCGCCAGCGCCACGCGCTGCTTCTGGCCGCCGGAGAGCGTCACGCCGCGCTCGCCAACCAGCGTGTTATAACCCTCTGGAAACGACATAATCACGTCGTGAACGGCCGCCGCGCGCGCCGCGGCCTCTACCTCGCTGTCCGACACTTCCCGCCCGACGCCGTAGGTGATGTTCTCGCGGATCGTGCGCGAGAACAGAAACGGCTCCTGCTCGATAATGCCGATCTGCTGGCGCAGATAGCGGCGCGAGTAGGTGTTCAGCTCCACGCCGTCTAGGCGCACGCTGCCCTGGGTGTACTCGTAGAAGCGCGGCAGCAGATTCACCAGGCTGGTCTTGCCGCTGCCGGTCGAACCGAGCAGCGCGACCGCCTGGCCTGGCTGGCAGGCAAAGCTGATGTCCTGCAGCACGGGCTGGCCGTCGTCGTAGCTGAACCACACGCGGTCGAACACGACCTCGCCCCGCAGATTCGTCTCCGGCGTCAGGCCGTCGTCAATCGGCTCGCGCTCCTGCTTGAGGATGTCGGTCACGCGCTTGTAGGACACCAGGCCGGTAGACATGTCCACGATCAGACGGCCCAGCTCGCGCATCGGCCAGATGATGCGAACGACCATGCCTGTGTAAGCGACATAAGTGCCCAGCGTGATCTCGCCGTTGATCACCATCAGCGCGCCCGCGACCATGCCAGCCACCATCTGCACCGAGCCGAGAATGTCGGAGATTGGCCAGTAGAACGAGTGCATGCGCAGCAGCCGGCGGCCCAGCAGGAAATGCTTCCAGTTCTCGCGGTCGAACTTCTCAATTTCATATGGCTGGCGCGCAAACGCCTTGACCACGCGCACGCCGGTCAAATTCTCCTGCAGCGTCTTTGAGAGCACCGCATCCTGCTCCTGAAACGCTTCGTAGGCCTCCGACACCCTGCGGAAGAAGAAAAAGGACATCGTGACCGTGACTGGCACGACGATCACCGAGAACAGCGCCAGCGGCACGTGGAGCAGCAGGAGCGCGGCGAAGTTGATGACGAACAGCGCCAGAATGCGCCCCACGCCGATTGCCTGCTCCGCCAGAAAGCGGCGAATGGCTTCCACATCCGATGTGGCGCGCTGGATCAGCTCGCCAGTGGACGTGCTGCCGTGGTAGGTAAATGTCAGGCGTTGCAGGTGGTCGAACATGTAGTTGCGCAGGCGCAGCGCCACGCTCTCGGCTGCGTGGGCGGCCAGCCGCCCGCTCTCAAAGGTGAAGAACCCTTCCACGACAGCCAGGGCTACGAAGCCGAACGCGATCAGCGCCAGCCGCTCCAGCGTGAGGCTGGCCGCATCTTCCAGCACCGAGTCCACTAGATAAGCCAGCAGCAAGAAGGTGCTGGTCTTGGCTGCTGCGCTCACCGCCAGGCTGAGGTTCGCGCCTGCGTAAGTGAGGCGGTAGCCGGTCAACAGCCGCCACAGGCCCAACAGACGCCGGTCAGTAACTGCCTGCTTGAGATCGTATGTGTCTGCACTCACGGGAAAACACCCTTCCCCCAGACCAGAGCGGGACGCGCGGGACAAGCGCGTAAACCAGTATACCCGCTGCAGCGTGTCCACTATATACCCATTCAGGCCAGATGGGAAGAGTCAAAAAGGGTGCTTAAAGCGTTTCTAAAGGTTTTTAGAGGTCAAAAGGGGTAAGCCTGGCATTAGAAACCAGAACTTACCCCTGCTGCGCAGGTTCAGGCGAGCTGCAGCGACCGGCTCTCCAGGGCCTTTTCCAGCGCATCCACAATGCGCTCGCTCACGCCAAACGCGCCGTAGAAATCCGGGTGCGCTGTGGGGCGCGGCCCGCGCGCGGCTGCTACCGCTGCCCTGAAGGCTTCCGGCTCTGGCTCGCACAGGCGGTTCCAGCCGGAGCGCACCGTCTCGACCCACTCGGTTGTGTCGCGCACGGTCACGGTGGGCCGCTCCAGCATGTAAGCCTCTTTCTGCAGGCCGCCGCTGTCGGTAATCACGATCTCGCAGGCGTCCAGCAGCGCGACCATGTCCAGGAAACCCACCGGTTCGATGACGCGCACGTTGTCGCTGAAGCGCAGCCCGAACGCCTGCATCATTTTGCGCAGGCGCGGGTGCGCCGGCAGCACGACCGGCAAATCCGCCGCGCTGAACGAGTGCACGATGTCGCGCAGCCGGATTTCGTCGTCGGTGTTGGAGGCGCGGTGAATGGTGGCCAGGGCGAACGGCTCGCCTGGCCGCAAGCCCGTTTGCGCCAGCAGGGCGGACTGGCGCGCACGGGCGCGCGGCACTATGCCCAGCACTACATCCACGCGCACATCGCCCACCAGCAGCACGCCGTCGGTGATGCCTTCTTTGCGCAGATTCTCGACCGCCGCCTGAGTGGGCGCGAACAGCAGCGCGCTGAGGTGGTCGGTGAGGACGCGGTTCACCTCCTCAGGCATCCGGCGGTCGTAGCTGCGCAGGCCAGCCTCGATGTGCGCCACGGGGATGTGAATCTTGGAGGCGGCCAGCGCGCCAGCAATCGTTGAATTGGTGTCGCCGAACACCAGCACCCAGTCCGGCTGCTCGCGCAGCATTACCGCTTCCAGCTTGATCAGCATCTGGCCGGTTTGCTCGGCGTGGCTGCCGCTGCCCACTTCCAGGTTGATCTCTGGCGGTGGGATGTTCATTTCATCGAAGAACACTTTCGACATGTTGTCGTCGTAGTGCTGGCCGGTGTGCACGAGTATCTCGGTGTGGCGCCGGCGGAGCGCCTGCGTAACGGGCGCGGTCTGGATGAACTCCGGGCGCGCGCCCACGATGGTCATCACCCTCATGCCGGCTGGGCCTCCTCGCTGATGATCTCAACAGCGCTGCCAGAGCGCATGAAATCAAGCGCGATGCGCAGCGTCTCCAGCCCCTCGCTGCCGGGCACAGTGGGCTGGCGGTCATCGCGCACGGCGCTCACGAAGTCGTTCAGCTCGGCGGCCAAGGGTTCGTGGCGCTGGATGCGGATGCCCAGAATATTGCCCTCGTTGACGCCGCGCAGCACGCTCAGGGTGTCCCACTGGCTGGGCGCGGTTTCGTTCTCATAGAAGAACAGCTCCTGCGACAGCAGGTCACAGGTGAACATCCCGCGCGCGCCGGTGATCGTCAGCCGGCGAATCTTGGTCGGCGTGATCCAGTTCACATCCAGCACGCCCACAGCCCCGCTCTGAAAGCGGATGATGCCGTTGAACATGTCCTCGCGGTCCGAGTTGATGGACTTAAGCGTTTCGCCGTACAGCCGGACGATGCCTTCGTCCATCAGATAGCGCATCAGGTCAATGTCGTGCGAGGCTAGGTCAATCACCACACCAGCGTCGCGGATGCGGGATGGGTAGGGGCTTAGGCGCTGGGCGTGCAGTTTGTAGATGCGCCCAGCCATGCCCTCGCGCAGGCGGCGGCGCAGTTCCATCACGGCTGGGTTGAACCGCTCGATGTGGCCAACTGCCAGGATCACGTTGTGCCTGCGCGCCAGCTCAACCAGCTTCTCGCCCTCTTCAAGTGTGCGGGCAATCGGCTTTTCGATAAGCAGGTGGATACCGCGCTCGATCAGCTCAACGCCGATTTCATAATGCAGCACAGTGGGCACAGCCAGCGTTACCAGGTCAGGCTTGCATTCGTCAAGCATCTGCAGGTAGTCGGTGTAGTGCGGCGCAGCAAACGTAGCGCCGACTTTAGCGGCGGTCTGCGCGTGCTGATCGGCCACACCTACCAGCTCGACGCCTTCGATCTCGCGGTAGACACGGACGTGGTTGCGTCCCATGCTGCCTACGCCAATTACAGCGGCTTTTAACATGCGGCATTGACCTCCTGCACGATGTATTCCTTCTCTTCGTCTGTCAGCAGCGGGTGCACCGGCAGGCTGAAGACCTGGGCGGTGGCCTTTTCGGTTTCCGGCAGCGTTAGGTTCTCGTAGCCAGCCATAGCCTTGAACACCGGCTGCTGGTGGATGGGCAGCGGATAGTAGACGCGCACGCCGATGCCGCGCTCATTCAGGCGCGCCGTCACCGCGTCGCGGTCTGCGCCATCGGGCACGCGCACAGTGTACTGGTGGAAAACGTGCGTGGCCCCGGGCGCTGTCACTGGTGT
This sequence comes from Anaerolineae bacterium, assembly GCA_034435995.1. GTDB lineage: Bacteria > Chloroflexota > Anaerolineae > Aggregatilineales > Phototrophicaceae > DAOTWC01. Next base: position 40,012 of record DAOTWC010000069.1, read on the forward strand.
TTTCACGCTTGTGAGGCGTTCGTTGTAGAACTGTGCGTTGCCCACACGCTGGCACGTCCACTCTGGCAGGCGGTTCATCTGCACCAAACCGATAGCCGCCGCCATGTTCGTCATGCGGAAATTATAGCCCACCACCTCGTGGTAATACTGCGTGTTCATGCCCTGATTGCGGATCATGCGCAGCTTGCGGGCGATCTCGTCATCGTTGGTCAGCACCATGCCGCCTTCGGTAGTGGTCATGTTCTTGGTGGGGTAGAAGCTGAAGCTGGCCGTGCCCCATGTGCCTACAAAGCGGCCGTCCAGCGCGGCCATGTGGGCCTGTGCGGCGTCCTCCAGCAGGATCAGGCCGCGCTTGCGGCACAGCCCCTCGAAGGCCGGCATGTCCGCCGGGTGGCCGTACAGATGCACTGGCATGATTGCCTTTGTGCGCGGCGTGATGGCTGCCTCGGCTGCCGCCGGCGACAGGCAGTAGGTGAGCGGGTCTATATCGGCAAACACAGGCCGCGCGCCTACGCTCAGCACGCACGACGCCGTAGCGAAAAACGTGAACGCTGGGATGATAACCTCATCGCCAGGGCCGATGCCGTGCGCCATCAGCGACGCCATCAGCGCGGTGGTGCCGTTGTTCACAGCGACGCCGTGCTTTGCGCCGTGCGCCGCAGCGAAACGCTCCTCGAAGGCTGCAACTTTGGCGCCCTGCACCAGCGCGCCGCTGTCCAGCACCTCAAGAACCGCCTGCTTCTCCTCCTCCCCAATGAAGGGGCGGGCAATGCCGATCTGCATCTGTGGTTTGATCATGGAGCTGTTTGTGCCTTTCCTAGCTCTTTGCGGCGCAGCCGCCGCAGTTCATCGCTGCTTCTTGGGATTCCTTGCGCTGGCCGCAGGCGCATACCCACCCGATCAAGTGGGCCGGGTTGCCCACCACCAGGCCGTAATCCGGCACATCTTTTGTCACCACGCTGCCCGATCCGATCATCGCCCAGCGGCCGATGGTCACGCCGCACACGATCGTCGCGTTAGCGCCGATGGCCGCGCCAGCCTTCACTAGCGTTTCGGTCAGCACCCAATCGTCAGCCGCTTTAAGCGACATGTCTGGGTTCACTGCGCGCGGCAGCAGGTCGTTGGTGAAACACACGTGCGGCCCTACAAACACGCCGTCCTCAATGGTGACGCCGTGAAACACCGACACGTAATTCTGAATTTTGACACGGCTGCCGATGTGAACACCGGCGTCCACAAACACGCCGCGCCCCAGCACACACGCTTCGCCGATGCGAGCGTCGCGACGGATGTGGCACAGATGCCAGATTTTGCTGTCCTCGCCGATGGTTGCGCCGGCTTCAACGTCAGCGCTGGGGTGTATGAAGGGCATGGGAGCTGGACTCCTGTTTGTATTTAAATTACCCAACACAAGCTTGCTGCAGGCTAAAAGCACCAAACTGTGTGCGCCAACACGCGCCGACGCTCTCATTTTAGGACAAAAACGCCGCTGCGAGCGTTAATAGCGCGCGCTGCGCGCCTGGGTTGAACATGGGGTGCTGCGGCTCTGCTGTCGCAGCAGAGGCTTGACGCTTGACAGAGGCGAAAGTTGCATTTTAGGTTAAGGCAAGGAGTTCAGCCTACATTCAGTGTGAACGGTTGAGAAAGGGATGCGGCCATGAAGCTCTCGCTGGTGATACCAGCTTACAATGAGTCAGAAGGCGTGGACAAGACCGCGAGCGCAGTGCGCAACGTAGTAGCCTTTTTGCGTGAAAAGCACGATGTAGAGGTTGTTTTCGTCAACGACGGCAGCAAAGACAACACCGCAGCGCTGCTGCAGGCGGCTTTTGCCGGCTGCAACGGCGTGCGCGTTGTCTCACACGACCGCAACCGCGGCCTGGGGGCGGCCATCCGCACCGGCTTCGCTCACGCCACCGGCGACGTGATCGTCACCACCGACTTCGACGGCACGTATTCGTTCAGCACTATTCCCCAGCTGCTGGCCAAGCTGCAAGCCGAAAACGCGGATATCGCCACCGCCTCGCCCTATCACCCCAAGGGCAAGGTGGAGGGCGTGCCCAAGTACCGCTTGCTGTTCAGCTACGGCGCATCTTTCCTGTATCGCGTGCTCGTCCGCTGGGATATTTACTGCTGGACGGCGCTGTTCCGCGCCTACCGGCGTCCGGTGGTGGACAGCGTTGCGTTCGAGAGCAACGACTTTCTCGCCGGCACTGAGCTGCTGGTTAAAGCCATCCGCGCCGGCTACAAAGTTACCGAGTTTCCCACTACGCTGCATGTGCGCACCTTCGGCCAGTCCAGCATCAAGATCGCCCGTGTGACGAAAGCACATCTCAAATTTCAAGCGCGCCTGCTGTGGTCGTCCCTCACGGGCCGCCCCGTTGACATTCCAAAACCGGCAGTTCAGGCGCCCTTGTGAGCGCCCAGTCTCGAAGCCTGGCTTTCGCACATCAACACAGAGCTGATTACATGACCTCAGACATTAAAGGCAAACGCGTCGCCGTTGTCGGCGGCGGCATTATGGGCGTGACGCTGGCCTACAAGCTGTCGCAGCGCGGCCTGTCGGTGACCATCTTTGAGCGGGGCGACAACCTGGGCGGCCTGGCAGGCTTTATGCCCTACGACGGACTGCGCATTGACCGCTTCTACCACACCATCCTCAGCAGCGACATGACCATGCAGAGTCTGATTGAGGAAAGCGGCGTGCGCGACCGGCTGCACTTCACCGCCACCAAACAGGGCTTCTATGACAACGGCCAGCACTACCCGTTCAACACGCCGGTGGATTTCATGTTGTTCCCGCCGCTCAACCTGTTCCAGCGCGTCCGGCTGGCGCTCCAGGTGGTGGCAGCGCAGTTCGAGAGCGACTGGCGCAAAATGGACGAAATCCCGGTGGAAGACTGGCTGGTGCGGGTCAGCGGGCGCGGAGTGTGGGATAAGGTGTGGAAACCGCTGCTGCGCGCCAAGTTCGACAGCACATTCACCGACGTGCCGGCCACTTACATCTGGTCGCGCCTCAAGCGCATGATGGGCACACGCCAGGGCGTCACCTCTAAAGAGATGATGTGCTACCTGGAAAACGGCTACTACACGCTCATTGAAGCGCTGGCAGCCAAAGCCGAGGCCTTGGGCACGACCGTTCGTCTGAACACCGCTATCGAGGAGATCGTCATTGAGGACGGCCAGGCTGTCGGCATCCGCACTGCCGCCGGCTTTCAACCCTTCGACGCGGTCATCAGTACCCTACAGTCGCCTATCCTAGGCGGGCTGGTGCCCGGCGCGCCGGACAGCTTCCGCCAGCAGCTCCTCAGCCAGGAGTACCTGGGCGTCCTCTGCCCGCTGCTCATTCTCAACCGGTCGTTGATGCCTTACTATGTGCTCAACATCACCGACGAGTCCGTGCCCTTCACCGCCGTTGTCGAGACCACCAACCTGATCAACCCCGATCACGTCAACGGGCACCACCTCGTCTACCTGCCCAAGTACCTGGCGCCGGACAGCGAGATCGCCCGCTGGCCCGACGACAAGGTAAAAGCTGAATGGCTGGGCCACCTCAAGCGCATGTTCCCAGCGTTCAACGAGAGCTGGATCACTGACATTTTCGTCCACCGCGCCCGCTATGTCGAGCCGATCCGCCCGATGGGCACTCTCGACCAGATTCCCGACATTCAGACGCCGGTCAAACGTCTGTACATGGGCAACACAGTTATGATCTACCCCGACCTAGGAAACGGCGAGGCCGTGACCCGCTTTGCCTTCAGAATGATCGAGCGTATTGTGGCGGACGCGCCGCAGTGGGACACCGCACCGATCGCGGCCCTGGGCGCAGTGGGGGCAGGCGGGTGAGTGAAACCTTTGTGTCCTGAAAGGCGTTTCCTTTAGGATGCCGTTAGGCCCATGGCATAGCGTTGTAACTAGCAGCACCGCGCGCATCCGGCGTTGACGCACAGTAAAAAGGCGAAACTGTCATGGACACACAGAAATCCCTGGCCAGCCTGTCGCTCGACCTCGACGACAAGTGGACGTACATGAAGATACACGGCGACGCCGGTTGGGAAACCTTGCCTTCGTATCTCGACCTGGTCGTGCCGCGCATTCTCGACTTCCTTGACGAAAACGACCTCACGATTACGTTCATGGTTGTTGGGCAGGACGCGGCGCTGGAGCGCAATCGCAGTGTGCTGCGCTCAATCGCTGCTGCTGGCCACGAGATTGGCAACCACTCGTTCAAGCACGAGTCTTGGATGCACCTTTACGCTGAGAACGAGATTGAGTCCGACCTGATCCAAGCCGAACTGGCCATTGAACAGGCCACTGGCCGCCGCCCGGTGGGCTTCCGCGGCCCCGGCTTCAGCATCTCGTACAACATTATGCAGGTGCTGGCGCGGCGCGGCTACATCTACGACGCCTCAACCTTCCCAACTTACCTCGGCCCGCTGGCGCGCGCCTACTATTTCATGACGACCAACCTGACGCCAGAGGAGAAAGCCAAGCGGCGCGAGCTGTTCGGCAAGTTCAAGGACGGGCTGCGCACCAACGCTGCCTACCGCTGGCGCTACAACGGCGACGAGCTGATCGAGATACCGGTTACGACATTCCCAGTGTTTAAAGTGCCCATTCACATCAGCTACGTGCTTTACCTGAGCAGGTTCTCACGGAAGCTGGCGCTGTTCTATTTCAACACTGCGCTTGAGGCTTGCCGGGTCAGCGGCCTAGAGCCGTCCATCCTGCTGCACCCGCTGGACTTCCTGGGCGCAGACGACAACATCCCTGAGCTGGCGTTTTTCCCAGCGATGAGCATGAAGCGCGCGCCGAAAATGAGCGTGGTCAGCGCCGCGCTGAATATCCTGCGCGGCAAGTTCAACGTGGTTACGATGGAGCAGCACGCTCTCAGCGTGGCACAGGCCAGCACATTTCCGGTTTTGGGGCTGCGCTAGATGCTGTGTTATATCTGCGGCACAGCCGTAGTGCGGCTGTTTGAGAAACACGACTACTGGATATGCGAGTGTCCCCGCTGCCGTCATCGCTTGTGCGAAATTGAACCTGAAGCCGAACATGCCCAGCGCATCTATGACGACGGTTATTTCCTTGAGGGAAGAGCGGGCTACCCGGATTACCTTGGCGAAGCGAAGCTGCTGATCAAACACGGCGAGCGCTACGGCCGGCTGCTGAGCCGTTACATGCAGGCGGGCCGAGTGCTCGATGTGGGCGCGGCTGCCGGCTTCATCCTCAAGGGCCTGTACAACACCGGCTGGATCGGCATGGGCATCGAGCCGAACGCGCGTATGGCCGACTACGGGCGCTCTGCTCTTGGCGTCAACGTGCAGGCCGGCACGCTGGAACAGCTCAGCACTGATGAGCAGTTTGACCTAGTCAGCATGATTCAGGTGGTGGCGCACTTCTACGACATCCGCCAGGCATTTAAACAGGCTGCCGCTGTGACCAAACCAGGCGGCTGCTGGTTAATCGAAACCTGGGACAAAGACAGCTTCGTAGCCCGCATGCTGGGGCCGAGCTGGCGTGAATACAGCCCGCCCAGCGTGCTGCACTGGTTTGCGCCGGCCACGCTGAAGGCGCTCGCCGCGCAGCACGGCTTTACTGAAGTAGCGCACGGTAAGCCGTCCAAGTGGCTGAATGGCGCGCACGTCAAGTCGCTGGTGACGTACAACGTGGCTGGCTCTGTGCTGCAGCGCCCCGCAAACGCGCTGCTGCGCCTGCTGCCGGACGGGCTGCCGATTCCGTACCCAACCTTTGACTTGTTCTGGGCGCTGTACCGCAAAGACGCCGCGCCAGCATAGCCTTTGGCTGTGCTCGGCAGGTGCTGGAGAAAGTTAGGCATACGCCCATGGCCTTTTCCGCTGCTGTCGCACCCGCCCAGCAGGCATCTGAACCAGGAACGCGCGCCCGATTCTATCTTTCCTGGCTGCTGGCCGCCGGTCTGGCAGCGGTTATGCTGTTCCACCTGGCTACACTGACGCAGCATCCGCGCGTCTTCATTGACGAGAGCTGGCTGGCCAACGCTTCGTGGACGTGGCTGACCTCCGGCCAGAATTACGACGCCATGCATCATGAGGTGTTCGGCCAGTTTGGCTACGAATGGATTGTCCGCTTTTTCCTGGGGCAGATTCCCTATGTACTATCGTACAGTGTGCTGGGGTTGGGGCTGTTCCAGACGCGGCTGGTGGCCTGGGTTTTTGGCGGCGTCCTGCTGATGCTGACTGTGCTGGTTGGCCGCCGCTTGTACGATCTTAACACTGGGCTGCTGGCGGCTCTCCTGCTGGCTCTCAGCCTGCCGTTCCTGCAGGCCAGCCGCTTCCGCCAGGACATCATCCTGACCACGATGGTGATGCTGGCCTTGTGGCTGGCGCTGTGGGCCTTCCGCCACGAGCGCGCGTGGTGGGCGCACCTGCTGGCCGGTTTTCTGATCGGCGTGGGCATGGATGTGCACCAATCTGCTTTTATGTTCACGCCGGCGCTGGCTGCGCTGTACCTGGGGCAGTATGGGAGAAAACTGCTCGTCAGGCGCGGCACATGGCTGGCTGGGATAGGCGGCGCTGCTGGCGTAGGTATCTGGGTGGCCATTCACATCTTGCCCAGCCCGGAAACATATTCAACGCTCATGCAGTTTTACTTCAGCGGCGGGGCTGACGCCGAAATGCCGATTGCCAACCCAGCTACGCTGGTCGAGTCCGCCGTGCGCGAGTTCGGGCGCTACGGTTTCCGCCAGAATCCGCTCGACCTGGCGCTGATTGCGGCTGGCGGGGCGCTGCTGCTGTGGCGGCGTTCGGTCGCTGACCGCCTGCTGCTCGCGTTTACCGGCGCGGCGTTCGTGAGCTTTGTTTTATTCAGCGGCAACAAGACCAACCTGTACGCCATTCACCTCTACCCGCTGTTCATGCTGATTGTGGCGCAGTTGTTCGCTGCTCTGTTCCGACGGTTCTCCGGCGCGCGTGTCAGGCAGGCGGCGGTGGCGCTTGTGGCAGCCGTGTTCGTCGCCTACAGCGGCCTGCGCGTGGTCAGCGCTGTGCGCAGCACGGCAGATTACGACTACTACGCTGTCACCGACCAGCTGCGCAGCGCAATCCCAGCCGGCGCGCGGGTGATGGCCATGCCGCTCTGGTGGCTGGGCCTGGCCGATTACGACTTCAGCTCCAGCCTCAACCTCGCTTACTACCGATTCTACAACGATTATGACACCGCCGAGGCGCTGGCCGTCATCCGCCCGGATTACCTTGTCCTCGACGAAGTCCAGAGCGTCGTGCTGGCCGACGAGAGCGAAGCCCTACCCCAGGGGCTGAACGCCTACCGCGTCTCGCGGACGGGCTTTACCCAGGCGCTGGCAGAGCGCGGCGAGCTGGTGCTGGCCTTCACCGATCCATATCACGGCAGCTTCGAGGTTTACGCCCTGCGCTGGCCCTGACCAGCGCTCACCCGCAGGCGGGCCAGCTCATCATTTCTGCTCGTAATGCCGGCGGATGGTCGGTATCAGATAATCGTGAAAGGCGCGCTCGGCATCATAGGCCGGCTGCCAGCCCCAGTCGCGGCGCGCCGCGCTGTCGTCAATGTCTGCTGGCCAGCTGTCCACGATGTTCTGGCGGCCCGGCGTTGGCGCGAATGAGATCCGCGCCCCAGGGAATTCGCGCGCCACAATGTCGGCCACATCCTGGGCGGACAGGCTGAAAGCAGTCACATTATAGACGGCCTGCGTGAGCGCCTCGCGCGGGGCGTCGGCCAGCTCAAGCAGCGCGCGGATCGCGTCCGGCATCGCCATGAACGGAATGCGCGTGTCGGGCCGCACGAACGCCGCATAGGGTTTGCCCTGGGCAGCGGCGTGCAGCATCTCCGGCGCGTAGTCGCTGGTGCCGCCGGTGGGCATGGTCACCGCGCTGATCAAGCCCGGGAAGCGCACGCTGCGAAAGTCCACGCCGTATGGTTCCGTCTGCACAGCGAGCTGCCGGTAGTGCGACATGTAATAGCGCCCTAGATGCTCGCAGTAGAGCTTGTTGCAGCCGTACATTGTCGTCGGCATCAGGAACTGGTCCTCGCGCACCGCGCCCGCCGCCGCTTTGGTGGCAAGGTCCGGCAGGCCGTAGACAGCTATTGAGCTGGGAAAGATGAACTTGACCGCCTGCCCCCGCCAGCGCGCCTGCTCAATCGCCAGCTGCAGCAGGTTGACTGTGCCCTGCACGTTGACCCGGTGGGCGGCCTCTGGCCGGAACTCGGAGTGGGTGGAGAGCAGCGCGGCCAGGTGGTAGATGGTGTCAATCTCGTACTCGCTCATCAGCGTGTCCAGCAGCGAGCTGTCGAGAATGTCCCCGACGATGCTGGTCTCGACCAGCGGCAGCATGTGGTCGTCCAGGCCGCGGATGTCCAGCACGACTGTTTCCGGCTTGTCAGGCATAGCGTGCAGCTGCGAGATCAGCCCGTGCCCTACTTCGCCGTTGGCTCCGGTGATGAGTATTACTTTTTTGCGCATCGCATGCACCTTTTGTTGGACGGGCTGCAGCGCTGAAAGCCCTGCCGCCGCGATTATTGTCTGACAGCCTATTTTACCCGGCCTTTGTCCCCTTGACGCGCCGTGGCGGGGCTGTACAATATCCGACAGTATATAGTCAATTCTGACTATTCAGTTCTGAACTGAGGCCGCGATGGATCGCGAACTGCTGCTGCTCGGCCTGCTGCGCCGCGGCGACACACACGGCTACCAGCTCCACGAGTTCATCAACCGGTACATGGCGTCGTGTGTGGACTTGAAGAAACCAACCGCCTACTACCTGCTGGAGCGCATGGCCGCTGCCGGCTGGGTGACACGCAGCGATCAACAGGAAGGCAGCCGCCCGCCGCGCCGCGTCTACGCCATCACGCCGGCCGGTGAGGATGCTTTCCAGCGGCTGCTGCGCCAGAACCTGGCCGCCTATCAGCCGGCGCATTTTCCCGGCGATATTGGCCTGGCATTCCTCGATGCGCTGCCGCACGCCGAGGCGCGGGCTCACCTGCTGGCGCGCCGCGCTGCCTTGGCAGAGGATATTGCATCCCTGGCAGCCGCTCCGCTGCATTCCGGCACGCTGCAGTTGATGTTAAATCACCGTGTCCGCCATCTCAACGCTGAGCTTGAGTGGCTGGACACAGTGCTGGCCCAGCTTGACCAACTCCTTAACCAGAACACGGAGGAATAGCTAATGGAATTCGTGGACATCATTCGTTTCCTGCACTCATGGGCGCGCTGGATTGTGGTTGTGGCGGCTGCGGCAGCGCTGGTCGTCATGGCGCTGGGCTTGATCCAGCGCCGCAGCTACGCGCTCCGCGATCGCCGGATTATGACGATCTTCAGCTCGCTTTTTGGCGTTCAATGGCTGTTGGGGTTGGTGATGCTGGTTGTGCTGGGCGCACAGACCGGGTTTGGCGTGCGCCATTACTGGGAGCATCTTGTCGTGCAAACGGTGGCGCTGGCAGCAGCGCATCTGCACCTGCGCTGGAAGGGCGGTGCCGGCTCAGCTCCCTTCCGCAGCAACCTCATCCTGCTGCTGGTGGTGGCTGCGCTGATCGTCGTGGGCATCCTCACGCTGCCGCAGGGCATTCAGTGGCGCTTCTACGGTCTGTGAACCTGACATTCTCGCCGTCTGACAGAACCGAGCGAGTGCATTAGCAGACAGGCTCAGAGGCGCTGGACATGACTAAAACCGCTGCACAACCTACCGAAACCCTTGACTTCAAGCGCATCCTTCCAATCTTCGTCATCGTCTTGGTTGACCTGCTGGGGCTGACGATCATCATACCGGTGCTGCCGTTGTACGCTGTTTCGTTCGGCGCGGATCCGTTCACTATCGGCCTGCTGGCCACTGCTTACCCGCTGATGCAGCTCATTGGCGGGCCGCTGCTGGGCAGCTTATCGGATCGCTTCGGGCGCCGGCCGGTGCTGATTGTCAGCCAGTTCGGCACGTTCCTCGGCTTTCTGCTGCTGGCTGCCGCCAACGCGCTGCCGCTGCTGTTCCTGTCACGGATTATTGACGGCTTCACTGGCGGGAACATTGTCACCGCGCAGGCCGCCATCACAGACAGCACCACACCACGCACGCGGGCGCAGGGCCTGGGGTTGATCGGCGCTGCTTTCGGCCTGGGCTTTGTGCTGGGGCCAGCCATCTCTGGCGTGGCCCTGGCGCTGAGCGACAACAACTACCGCGTGCCGGCACTGATCGCCGCCGTTTTTTCGCTGGCCTCAATTGCGCTCACGCTGACCTGGTTCAAGGAAACACTGCCGCCAGAGAAGCGCGGGCAGGCCCAGCGCCCGCGCAGCAACACTGTCCAGCGAATTGTAAGCGCTGTCCGCCGCCCGCAGGTGGGCGTGCTGCTGGTGCTGATCTTCTTGTACCAACTAATTTTCGGCGGCTTCGAGGCGCTGCTGGCCCTGTTCAACCTGAGCCGTGTCGGGCTGGACGCCGCTGGCAACGCGCTGGTGTTCGTGTTCGTGGGTATCATTCTGGTGCTGGTGCAGGGCAAATTTATCGGCCCATGGAGCCGCCGGTACGGCGAACGCCGGCTGATCTACGCTGGTCTGGCGCTGCTGGCGCTGGGGCTGATCTTAACAGCGCTCACGCCAGAAGTGCCCGTGCCGTGGTACGATCCTGCCAAAGTTGTGTCGGAACTGGACGCAGACCACTCAGGCACGTTGAGCGTGCCGCTGCCATCAGCGGATAACGCTGGCTGGCTGGGCCTGGCCTGGCTGCTGGCTGCCATGATCCCGGCGGCTGTTGGCGGCGGCGTGATCTCCCCCAGCATCAACAGCCTGATCACCCGCCGCACGCCGCCCACAGACGTCGGCGGCATCCTGGGGGTAAGTTCGTCGCTGGTGAGCCTGGCCAACGCCATAACGCCGCTGGTAGGCGGGACGCTGTTTCAGCTTTTCGGCACGACGGCTCCCTTCCTGGTTGGCGGCCTAATGATGGCGCTTTTGGTCGTCGCAGCGCTGCGGCACGTGCGCCCTGGCCCAGAGGAAACACTTACACCGACAGCCGCTGGCGCTGCCTAGCCGTGCCTGCGTATTCGGGGCATAATCGCAGAGGCTGCGTTGCACAGCCCCTGCGTTTGCGATGCACGTTGTCCTGAGGAGCTGCGCTTGTGCACGTTGCGCTGAATGGCTGGTTCTGGGATCAGCCGCACACTGGCAGCGGACAGTATCTGCGCGGGCTGCTGCACGCGCTGCGCCGCGCCGCGCCTGACGTTCAGCTCACGCTGGTGCTGCCGCCGCATACCGCCGAAGTGGACGATCTGCCGCCGGGCGTGAGCGTCGTGCCCACCACCGGGCCAGGCGGTAGGTGGGGCAAGGTGTGGTTCGAACAGCGCATCTTCCCGCGCATGGTTGCCCAGGTAGGGGCGCAGATCGCTCACGTGCCGTACTGGGGGCCGCCGCTGACCGCGCCAGCTCCGCTGGTCGTCTCGGTGCTGGATGTCATCCCGCTGGCGCTGCCGGATTACGCCCGCGGTTTCCGCGCCCGGCTCTACACGGCGCTCGTGAGCGCCGCTGTCCGCGGCGCAGCTCACATCCTGACGCTCAGCCACGCTGCCAAACTCGACATCGAGGAGCACCTCGGCATTCCGCCGGCGCGCATTACACCCACCTACCTCGCGCCGGATGAGCGCTATCACCCGCGCCTGGGCGCTGAGCGCGACGCTGAAGTCAAGGCTAAGTACAACCTGCCGGATCGCTTCGTGCTTTACCTGGGCGGTTTCGACGTGCGCAAGCAGGTCAACCAGCTTCTTCTAGCCTACACTTACGTGCTGCAGGGCGACGACGTGCCGCTCGTGCTGGCTGGACGCCAGCCGCGGTGGGGCAGCCCGCTGTTTCCTGATCTGCCCAAATACGCTGCCGACCTGGGCATAGCCGACTCGGTGCAGTGGCTGGGTTATGTGGACGAGGCCGACAAACCCGCTCTCTACCGGCTGGCGAGCGTGTTCGTTTTTCCCAGCCGATATGAAGGTTTTGGCCTGCCTGTGATCGAGGCGATGGCCTGTGGCACGCCGGTTGTGGCCAACGAGGTGTCGTCACTGCCGGAGATTGTGGGCGACGGCGCGTTCCTGGTGGAGCCAGGCAACGCGCGTGCTATGGCCGGCGCGATCATCGCCCTGCTGATACAAGAGCCGCTGCGCCAGACGCAGATCAACGCCGGGCTGGCCCAGGCCACCCGCTACTCCTGGCGCAAGACAGCCCAGCAGACGCTGGAAGTGTACCGCCGCGCGCTGGCCGCCGCACCCGGTTGACAGGCATAACCCTTGCTCATACACTAGAAAAAGGCGGGCGCTGGAGCGTCCATGCGCCCGCCGTTTTCTGCACACCCAGCTTAAGGAGACAATATGCTGAGGAAAGCCTTTTTGCTGATTGCACTGCTCGCGCTTTTCGTGAGCGTTGTGCCTGCGCTCGCTCAGGAAGGCACACTGGGCCTGAGCGATGCTGATTTCGCGCTCTACACCCAGGGCAACAGCTATGCGTTCGAAGGTTTGGCGTTTGACTACACCTTCACCATGGCGATTGACAAAGACTCGCTCACCTTCACTGGCTCTGGCGTGAGCGGTATGAACGCCGATGGCAGCCTGGCAGTGCAGGTGACCCTGACCGGCGGCGGCAGGGCTGACCTCGAGGGCACAGGCATGCCTCAGACGGTCAACGCCGACTCAGAGCTGCGTCTGGTCGGCAATATGCTTTACCTGCTCGACAAGACCGGCGACCAAGGCTGGTTAGCCATTAACCTTGAGGACGCGCTGGGCGCTGTTGCGGGCGATGTGCTGCCAGTAGACCCATCAGCGCTGGGCGAAGGCGATGTGGAAGCCCTGGGAGACCTGGGGAGTGCGATCGAGGGCGTATCTGATCTGCTTGACTCCGGCTTCGTCAAGCTGTCGCGCCTGGCCGACGTCAGCGTCAACGGCCGCAACACCGCGCATTTCCAGATGACGTTCGATTTCAACCTACTGCTAAAATCCGACCTGCTCAAGGAGCTTCTGGTCGGCGCCGGCCAGCTCAGCGGCACCCAGCAGGAAATTGACCAGCAGTTCCAGTTCTTCAGCGCATTCCTCGGCTCGTTCTTGCAGGGCCTAAATCTCAGCTTCGACCAGTACATCGCCACCGACACGCCGCGTGTCGAGCGCGCCACGCTGGTGTTTGGCCTCACCGTCCCGGCCATGACGCAGAACGCCACTGACACGTCAATCAACCTGTCGCTGGACGTTGTCATGACCGCTTATAACCCGCCAATCAACGTGGAGGCGCCCGCCAATTTCACGCTGATTGACCCCGAAGAACTCATGGGCAGCATGGACATGGGCGGCTTCTAAGCCTGTTTCTGCGCAGGGGAGGGGATTGTGCCCTCCTCTGCGCCTTCGCGCGCATGACTGCCCTGCTGCTGGCCTTCCTGCTTTTGTCAGCCCCAATGCAGATTGACCCGGATGTGCCGGTGATCATTGCGCTGTCAGCCTACGCTGGCCCGGTGGACCTGGTCTATACCGCCGCTGGCCCCGAACGCATTGCCGTGACGGCCCGCAGCGCGGACGCGGACACACCGGTAGATGTGACGCTGGCGCTGCTCGACGGCGACCGTCTGCTGGCGTTCGACGACGACGGCGGCGCAGCCGTGTCTGGCCTGCTCCCTACCGACGCCCACATCGCCCGGCTGGACCTGCCCGGCGCGGGCGTGTACACGCTGCGCGTGCACAGCTTCAGCGGCGCACAGTCTGGCTCTGTTGAGGTTGCGCTTGCTGTGCTGCCGGCGCTGCCGCCCTGCGCCATCGGCCAACAGACTATCACGCTGGCGCGCGGCGACACCTTCCGCTGCGCACTTAATCTGCCAGCCGGAGCACATTTCACCGTGACCGTGCGCGATACTTCCGGCACGCTCGATCCGCTGCTGACTCTCTACGGGCCGGCTGGCGAGCGGCTGGCAGTCAACGACGATCACGGGGGCGCGGATACCACGCTGGACGTGCTGGACGCGCGCCTGATGGATGTGGCAGCGGCGGCCGCCGGGGTGCACATCGTGACTGTGACGGATTTCGCCGGCGCGGCAGGCACAGCCACGCTTACCGTTGCGATTTCGTCTTGACCGGCGTGTGGCGCTGTGCTACCATGCACAGTACAAGTTGACAGCGCATGTGCCTGTAGCTCAGTGGATTAGAGCGATTGTCTACGGAACAATAGGTCGGGGGTTCGAATCCCTCCAGGCACGCTCCCGAAGGGCGAAGTGGTTGCTCCCATCTTCGCCTTTTTGCCATCTCTTGTCAAGCCCTGCGCAAACAGACGCGCCGGAAACGAACGCGCCATGCTGATCGAACAGACCGCCCGCCGCCACCTGCAAGACCTGCTCACCAAATATGAGCGCATGACCGAGGCCGAGCGCCGCCAGCTGACTGAGGACGGCGTTATCCGCCAGTTCATTGACATTCTCCTGCGCGATGTTCTCGGCTGGCCTATCGAGGACCCGGCCCGCTACAAGTACGAGATGCACACCCAGGCGGGCCGCCCCGATGTGACCCTGCTGCCCGAAAGCGGCGGCGTCATCTTCCTGGAGGCCAAGCGCTTCGGCGTCATTAAACAGCTTGAGCAGGCCCGCTACACCACTGCCAGCACGATCACCCCTGGCCAGCTGGCCCTGCCCGGCATGGCCGCCGACCGCACGACGGAAGAGCAGCAGGCCATCAACTACGCCTTCGGCAACGGCGGCACTTGGGCCATCCTCACCAACTTCGAGAAGCTGCGCCTGTTCAACGCCCGCCGCGACTGGCTGGTGCTGTCCTTCGAAGAACCCAGCGCCTACGTGCGCGATTTCGATCTGCTGTGGCAGCTGGCCTACCCCAATGTGCTCAACGGCAGCCTGGATGCCCTCAGCAGCCAGCGCCACACCGCCGACGTAGACAAGGATTACCTGGCCTTCATCAACGAGTGGCGGCAGAAGCTGGCCGAGGACATCGTCCAGCGTCTCGATACCAACCCCTGGGCGCGCCGCCCAGATGGCGAGATTGACCTACCGCTGCTGCGCGCCGTCGTCCAGCGCTTCCTGGATCGGCTGGTGATCGTCCGCTTCGCCGAGGACCACCTGGTGATCCCCCCCGGCACGCTGCGCGAGCTGTACGAGGTGCGGCGCAACAACCGCTACACCTTCACGATGGACGAGTTTCTCGACCGCTTCTTCCGCCAGTTCGACCAGCAGCACAACTCCGCGCTGTTCGCCCCCGGCCCGGTGGACGAGGCCAGCTTCAGTGACGCCGCCCTGCTGCCGCTGGTGGGCAAGCTGTATGAGGCGCGCTACCGCGCCATGCCCGCCGACATCCTGGGCAACACCTACGAGCAGTACCTAGGCAAGACGCTGACGTTGGACAATGGCCGCGTCATCACCCGCGACAACCTGGAGACGCGCAAGAAACAGGGCAGCTACTACACGCCGCAGGTCATCGTCCGCTATATCGTGGACAACAGCCTGGGCCGCTATCTCTACGGCACGCACAACGGCCAGCCCGACGGCCAGCCGGTCCCCGGCGAGACGCGCAAGACGGCTGCCGACATCCGCGATCTGCGCGTGCTCGACAGCGCCTGCGGCAGCGGCTCGTTTCTCATCTACGCCTACGAGGTGCTCAAGAACTTCTACGAGTCCGAGCTGGCCCGGCTGGAGCGCGAGGCCGAAGCCCGCCGCGCCGAACTGGCCGCGCAGGGCGTTACCGACATCATCGAGCTGGGCATCCAGCTCACGCCCTTCACCGCCGAGCGCGACCGCATCCGCAATTACCCGCGCCTGATCCTGGAGCATCACCTGTACGGCGTGGACCTCGACCCGCAGGCCGCCGAGATCGCTGTCGTCAACCTCATCATGCGCGCCATGGAAGGCCGCCACCGCGACAAGCACCTGCCGCTTATCCTCAACCAGAACGTGAAGGTGGGCAACACGCTGGTGGGCCTGCGCCCGGACGACCCCCGCCTGGACAACCACCGCCCCGCGCTGGCCCGCATCCGCGAGCTGCGCGCCGCGCTGGTGGCCGCGCCCCAGGGCGAGGCGCACAACGCCGCCCTGCGCGCGCTGGAAGCCGCCACCGCCGATCTCAACGCCGCGCTGGAAGCGCACTTCGCCCCGCACTTCAGCGACCTGGAGCGCGTCCGGCCGTTTCATTGGGGCGTGGAATTCCCCGAAGCCTTCTACGACGCCGCCGGCGCGCCGCTGCCCGACCCCGGCTTCACCGTGATTTTCGGCAACCCACCCTGGGAAATCCTCAAGCCCAACCTGCGCGAGTTCTACGCGCAGTACGACGAGCGCATCGAGAGCAAGCTCAACCGCAAACAGGTGGAACAGCGCATCGCCGAGCTGGACGCCGAAGACCCGCGCCGCCGCCGGCGCTACGAGCAGCAGACCCGCGCCATCGAGGAAACCGCTGCCTGGGTGCGCCAGAGCGGCGATTACACCCGCCAGGGCAGGGGCGACACCGCCACCCACAAGCTGTTCATCGAGCGCATGTACCGCCTGCTGCGCGACGGCGGGCGGCTGGGCTATGTCGTCCCCAGCGGCATCTACACCGACCTGGGGACGAAAGACCTGCGCGAGATGTTATTAGGCGAGGGC
>DAOTWC010000070.1:0-17276 GCA_034435995.1 Anaerolineae bacterium
ATTGCTGGAGCGTCCATGAGTTGATGACCTTCAAGGTCGCGCCCGCTCCCTATGTCGCACCAAAACGCCGAGGTCGCAAGCCTAAATCGGTATCTCAGGAGGCACTCGTATGACCACGCTATCTTGTGGTGCTACCGCGCCATAAAATACACCGTGCCGGTCAGCCCCGCCACCGTAAACAGCCCCAGCCCCAGCAGCAGGTAGCCGATCTGACTGATGATGTGGAACGACAGCAGGCGGCGGAAGTCGTACTGGGCCACCGCGCCCAGCACGCCCGTGACCATCGTCAGCGCGGCGATGACCAAGATGATCGTGTGGGTGTAAGCGGTGTCCTGCACGAAAATCAGCGTGAACACGCGCACAATGGCGTACACGCCCACCTTCGTCATCAGGCCGGAGAACAGCGTCGTCACCGCCACCGGCGGCGTGTGATACGACGCCGGCAGCCAGAAGAACAGCGGGAACACCGCCGCCTTGATGCCGAAGGCGATCAGGAAGAGCACCGCCACTACCTGCACCATGCCCTGCTGCTCCACGCTGCCCACCGTCGCCGCCAGGTTGGCCATATTCAGCGTGCCGGTGAGGCCGTAGAGAATCCCCACCGCCGCCAGGAAAAAGGCTGACTCCAGCAAGTTGAGCGCGAAATATTTGATCGCGCCCTCAAGCTGCGCCCGCTCGCCGCCCAGCGCCATCAGCACGAACGACGCGATCAGCATCACCTCGAACCACACATACAGGTTGAAGATGTCGCCAGTGAGGAACGCGCCGGCCGCGCCCATCAGCAGGATGAGCACCAGCGGGTAGTAGCTGTGGGCCGCGCGCCCCTCGTCAATGCTGCCGAACGAGAACAGCACCACCACCACGCCCACCACCCCGGCCACCACCACCATAATCGCGCTGAACAAATCCGCCACCAGCGCGATGCCGAACGGCGCGGGCCAATCGCCCACTTCGGTCACGAGGATGCCGTTGGCGTAAACAGCGGCCAGCAGCGCCGCCCCGGCAGCCATCAGGCCCAACGCCCCGCCCAGCGCAAAGTAGCGCTGCGCCTGCCAGCGCTGCCGCGCCAGCAGCGCCGCCGCCGCCGCGCTGAAGGGGATCAGAATCGGGAGCAGCAGAAGCGCGTTCATAGCTCGCGGTCGGTCGCTTTCATGTTGTCTAAATCGTCGGTCTGAGCCGTTTCATAGGCGCGGCGGATCAGCGCCAGCGCGAACGCTTGCAGGCCAAAGCCGATCACAATGGCGGTGAGGATGAGCGCCTGCGGAACGGGATCAGCGAACGGCTCTGCCGGCGCGGTCAGGCCCGGCGGAACGATGGGCGGCGCGGCGCGCGTCAGCCGCCCGATGGTGAAGATAAACAGGTTAGAGGCGTAACCCAGCAGCGCCAGGCCAGCGATCAGCTTGACGATGCTGCGCCGCATCATCATATACAGGCCGGCGGCGTACAGCACGCCGATGAGCACCGCCAGGATCAAAGTCACGCCGCACCTCGCTGGCTTGAATTCATTGCAATTTACCGGACAAAGCGCCCCGGCACTTACAGATATTCCACATGATTTTCCATCTCATCCGCGCTGTACACAGCGCAGATAAGGTCCAGCTTCGTTACCCACTCCCCGATAGAATGTTTATTTTGCCTGCCATAGATGATGCCAGAATGCTTAGCACCTTCCGCTGCCATTACCAGAAAATCGGCATCGGCTGTGACCAGCACGCGCTTCATCGCTGCTGCGCGTTCCAGATGGTTAACATCGCTGTCCCCCAGCAGGTCAAGATCGCGCACTGTGACAATATCAATCCCGCGCAGCCTGAGCTGGCCCGCAATCGCGGGCGAGAGGCTCTCATCCAAATAGAGGCGAATGGCGGCTGCCAACACGCTTCTCCCTGAAAGCTTCTGCGATCGCATCCTGCGCGGCGATCTGCTCATCAATTTCCGCTTTGTGATCGTAGTAATAGGCTAATGCAGAATATACCTGCGCCAGAGACAGACCATAGCTCACGGCAATCTCGTCCGGTGATTGCATGTGAACGATTTTGGCAAGCGCAATGGTCGAAACCTCAATCGTTGTCCCGGCAATACAGGGACGCCCACCGCGCACTTTCGGATTGGTCACGATCAGGTTAATGCTCAACACCGTGTCCATTCTGTCTGCTCCCTTACCCAAACACCCATGCTCCAACTCTTACCACCAACGCCCTCACCGCTCCTCAGCCTCGGCCATGTGCAGGATGATGCGCAGCGTGACGCCGCTCACCGTCAGGTACACGCCCACATCGAACAGGAACGGCGTGCCCACTTTGCCCACAATCGGCAGTTCCTGCGCCAGCCAAAGGCCGGTCATGGCAGGCCGCCCGGCCAGCAGCGGCAGCGCGACGCTGGCCCCGGCCAGCAGCAGCCCCGCCGCGATGACCGTTTGCGTGTTGGCGCGCAGCGCGGCGCGGGCCGGCCCCACGCCCTCCGCCAGCGCGTACAGCGTGAACGCCGCCGCCGCCACCAGCCCGCCCACAAACCCGCCGCCCGGCTCGTTGTGGCCGCGCAGCAGCACAAACACCGAGAACAGCAGCAGCAGCGGCAGCAGCAGCCGCGCCGCTGTCGAGAGGATGAGCGATGTCATGCGCCCGCCCCTTTCTCGCGTCCGCCGCCCTCGCCGGCTTTTTCCTTGCCGGGCCGCAGCCGCAGCAGCGCCACCACGCCCAGCGCCGCCACCGACAGCACCGTGATCTCGCCCAGCGTGTCTATGCCGCGGAAGTCCACCAGAATCACGTTGACCACGTTGCGCCCTTTGGCGGCGCTGTAGCTGTTCTCGGCGACAAAGCGCGTCAGCGGCGACTCCAGCGGCGCGGCGGTCACCGTGAGCACCATCACTGTGACCAGCGCACCGGCGGCGGCGGCGATCAGCCAGTCGCGCAGGCGGGCGCGGCGGGTGGAGAGCTGCGCCAGCGCCGGCAGACGGTAGAGCATGAGCACGAACAGCACCACGCTCAGCGTCTCGATGGAGAACTGCGTCATTGCCAGGTCCGGCGCGCCGTAAAAGACGAAGATCAGCGCCGTGCCGTAGCCCACCACGCCCAGCGACACCACCATCACCAGCAGCGAGCGCGCCCGCACCACCAGCGCTACGCCCGCCAGCATCACCAGCGCGATGACGACTTCGTAAAGCTGCGCGTCGCCCAGCGCCAGCGCAGCGGGCAGAGCCACCCCGCGGATGAACGTCAGCCCCACCAGCGCCACCGTCACGCCGACGACGGTCGCCACGTAAAAGCGCAGGTAGCCGTTCTGAATGACGTCGGTGAGGCGGCGGGCCAGGCCGGGCAGGCCGTCAACCCCGGCGCTGAACAAGCGCTCCGGCCCAAGGCGCGCGCCCACGCCGGCCAGCCGCGCCAGCGCCGGCTGCAGCCGGTCGCGCAGGCCGTACAGCACGATGCCGCCCGCGATCGTCGCCACACTCAGCGCCAGCATCGGCGTGAGGCCGTGCCACAGCTCCAGCTCCAGCTCGATCGCCTCGCCGTAAATGGCGCTGGCCGCCGGGCCGATGATGTATGTCTGTGTGAGCGAGGACGTGATCCCCAGCGCCAGGCCCAGCGCGCCCAGCGCCAGCGGCCCGATCCACATCGCCAGCGGCGGCGCGTGCGGACGCTTGGGCGTGGGGCGGGGCAGGCCGTAGAACGGCCGCACCGCGATCAAACCGGCTGCCGCCACCGCGAAGATGTTGCTCGCCAGTTCGGCCGCCGTCAGCAGCGCCCCGGCTGTCTCCTGATCCAACCCGGTTGCCGGGTGGTGGGGCAGGGTGGCCTCGTACACCAGCTCCTTGCCGATGAAGCCGAGCATGGGCGGGATACCGGACATCGCCAAGGCGGCCAGGCCAGCCCCCAGCGCCAGCAGCGGCATGACGCGCGCCAGCCCGCCCAGCCGCGCCAGATCGCGCGTGCCGGTGGCGTGGTCAATCGCGCCGGCCGCCAGGAACAGCGCGCCTTTATAGAGCGAATGCACCAGCAGAAACAGCGTGGCCGCCTCGACAGCCGTTTCCGTCCCCCAGCCCAGCAGCATCACCATCAAACCCAGCGAGCTGACCGTCGAATAGGCGAGGATGCGCTTGAGGTCCTGCTGAATAAACGACAGATACGCGCCCGTCAGCATCGTCGCCAGGCCCACACTGATTAACAGGAGCTGCCAGGCCAGTGTCTCGTGCAGCGCCGGGCTGAGGCGCGCCAGCAGGTACACGCCTGCCTTGACCATCGTCGCGCTGTGCAGGTAAGCGCTCACCGGCGTGGGCGCGGCCATCGCCCCCGGCAGCCAGAAGTGGAACGGGAACTGCGCGCTCTTGGCGAAGGCCCCCAGCCCGATGAGCAGGAGCAGCGGCAGGTACAGCTCGCTGGCGCGGATGGCCTCGCCGCGCGCCAGCAGGTCAGAAATTTCCAGCGTGCCGGCGGCGCTGCCCAGCAGCACGAAGCCGACTAGCAGCGCCAGCCCGCCCGCGCCGGTGACGATCAGCGCCTGCAGCGCCGCCTTGCGCGAGTCGGCGTAAGTGTGTTTGTAGCCGATCAGCAGATAGGATGTGACGCTGGTCAGCTCCCAGAAGACGAACAGCGTCAGCAGGTTGTCGGCCAGCACCAGGCCCAGCATGGCGGCCATAAAGGCCAGCAGGTACAGGTAGAAGCGGCCGATATGCGGGTCGTCGCGCAGATAAGCGCCGGCGTAGACTGTCACCAGCGCGCCGATGCCGGTCACCAGCAGCGCCATGAGCAGGCTGAGGCCGTCCAGGTGAAAGCTGAGGTTGACGCCGAAGCTGGGAACCCAGGGGGTGGACTCGCGCAGGTGCGCGCCGGCGGCGATGGCGGCGTCCTGGCTGAGGAAGTAGACGAACAGGGCTGCCGGCAGCAGCGCGATCAACCAGCCGGCGCGGCCGCGCACCGCCCGGCAGATCAGCGGAGCCAGGGCCGCCAGCGCGAACCCAGAGAGAACAGCGAGCAGCACGGCTCAGCCTGCCGGACACGGTGCGGCAGCGGGCCCGAACAGACTCGTGCAGGCGGCGGTGTGCGGCATAGCCGGTCCCCTTCGATGCAATAGTGTGGTAATGGGTGCTGGTTGCGCTGCGTCAACTATACCCCTGCCGAGGCCGGCGTTCAAGCGGGGCGCGTTATTCCTGAATTGGCGCTTTGGGGCGAATGCCCATGAGCATCCCCTGTATATCGAGGCCCTCGTCAAGATCGGGCCAGTCCACGCTGAAGGGGCGCAGCTCAACGCGGGCCTGCTGCTGCGGTGTGGCGCGGGCAAGCCAGGGATGCCAGTCCAGCGGGTTGCTGATAACGCGCCCGTCCGCCAGTGTCACGGAAACCAGCCCATCGTGGATACGCACCGCCACCGGGCGGTCTCTGGCGGCGTCGTAAGCGAACGGGTCATTCATGATACAGCCTCCACACAGCCAGCAGCTCGTCAGCGCGCGTTGTTACGATCTCCAAGATGCGCGATATCTCGCGCGGGCTAAAGCCGATATTGGTTTGCAGCGTCACTGGGTTCAGTGTCACCCGCGCTTCGCCTTCGGCACGCTGCACATGCACGTGTGCGGGCGGGTGATCGTTCGGGTAAATGCGGAATGTGTATCCGTCCTGCCGAAACACCGTCGGCATGATCTGTTCTGTGTGCAGCCGCTTGCGCGTCAACTATACCTCCGCTGAGGCCGGCGTTCAAGCGGGGCGCGCGAGCGCAAACGCCGGCGGCGGCCCGCGGCTCAACTGCGCGGCGCGGCCAACCTGTAACATCAGCGGCCCGCAGATTGAATATTCTACAGAGCGCGCGATGCAAGCATCAAGCGGCGGGCGCGCGGGCCAACCGCTGGCGGAGAAGTCTAGGATGCATTTCTCATACCGACTGGCCGCAGACAGAGCGACAACATATCCGGCAGACGACGGCCTGGCCGGCCGGCCGGCCAGCCGCAGACGGAGGCGAGATGTCATCGTGCGGGATACACAGCCCATGGACTTCAGCGCGCAGGCGGACAACCAGGCGTTTCTCAGGCAGTTTGTCGAAAACGAGGCCGAGCTGCTGCTCAAAATCCTGTGCGCCTACGCCGTGCGCTTCGGCGTGGCCACCCCGCGCACGGCTTCGGCCGTTGCCGCCGAGCTGCTCAGCGAGCTGGTGATCGAGGCGCTGCGCCACGCCCACCGCTACGACCGACAGCGCCAGCCGATGGCCTGGCTGCTGGGGATCGCCGTCAACCTGATCAGACGGCGTCGGGCCAGCAGCGCCCGCCTGGAACGGCGCGAGCCGCTGCTGCGCGACCTCACCCCCGCCAACGCCGATCACCTCAGCGACGGCGAGCTGTTCGACCGGTTTGTCGCGCTGGCCGCCGGCGGCCCGGCGCAGGCGCTGGAGCAGCGCGAGCGGCTCGACGCGCTGCTGGCTTATCTGCCAGAGGACGAGCGCCGGCTGCTGCGGCTGGCCGCCCTGCACGACATGAACGGCGAGCTGCTGGCGCGCGAGCTGGGCATCTCGCCGGGGGCGGCGCGGGTGCGGCTGCACCGCGCTCTCAAACGGCTGCGCGGCCTGCTGGGCACAAGGAAGGATTTCGACAATGAGTGAGCGAGCGCGTCAGCTCAAGCGCGAACGGGCGCTGTTCTGCTACATCAGCGCGCTGGAGCGCGGCGACATGGACACCGTCGCCGCCATTCTGGGCGACGCAGCCAGCGACGCCGCGCTGGAGCGCATGATCCTGGAGTATCACGCCGCTGCGCCAGCAGAGCACATCGCGCAGGACACAATTTCACCGTTCGGGCCGGATCAACCGGCGTTCAGCCATCTCCCACCTGTCTCAGCCAATGGAAGTGTGCGAAAGGAGCTGGATCCCGTGACTGTTTACACCCCAACCGCCGATAAA
Organism: Anaerolineae bacterium; assembly: GCA_034435995.1. Lineage (GTDB taxonomy): Bacteria > Chloroflexota > Anaerolineae > Aggregatilineales > Phototrophicaceae > DAOTWC01. The sequence continues at coordinate 6,875 of DAOTWC010000070.1, forward strand.
ACCTTTGCCGCGTTTCCAACCGACGCCAAACGCCACAGCCTCCCGCTGACCCTGTGGGCGGCGGTGTTCGCGCTGGCGGTCTGCGGCGGGCTGCTGCTGTACGCCGCTGGCCGCCTGTCCACCAGCCCCGCGCCCGACACCGCCGCGCCCGTCGGCCTGCTGCAGGCGGACGAAACGCCGGAACCGCCCACGCCTGAGCCGGAGGCCGGCCCGCCGGTTATCTCCGCGGCCAACGTCCAGCAGCTCACGCTGCTCAACACCATCACACAAGAGTTTCTGCTCGGCCCGCTGGCGTGGTCGCCCGACGGCCAGCTCATGGCCGCCGGCGCCTACAACGGCATTCTGCTCTACGACACCGCCTCGTTTGCTGTGCCGCGCCTGCTCTCGGTAGAGGCTCAGTCGCTGATCAAACTGCTGTTCAGCCCGGATTCCAGCCTGCTGGCGGTGCTGGATGACACGCCGGTTGTCCAGTTGTACGAAGCGAGCACCGGCCAGCGGGCGCTCGAGCTTAAAGGGCACGACAATCGGGTGGTGGACGCCGCCTTCAGCCCGGACGGCGCACTGGTGGCCACCACCAGCATAGACAAGACTGTGCGCCTGTGGGACGCGGCCAGCGGCCGCGAGGTGCGCCGGCTGGAGTTCCAGACCACGCCGGCGTACAGCGTCGCTTTCAGCCCGGACGGGACGACGGTCGCTGCGGGCAGCGGCGAGATACGCCTGTGGGACGCGGCCAGCGGCCGGCAGATCGCCGTTTTCACGCCGTCAGGCATGATCGTGCCGGTGATCAGCAAGCTGGTTTTCAGCAGCGACGGCGCGACAATCGCGGCGGCTCACGGGCCGGATATCCGCCTGTGGGACGTGGCCAGCGGGCGCGAACTGCTGAAAATTGAAGACCCCCAGGCAGCCGGCATGCTCAATGACATCGCCCTCAGCCAGGACGGGACGCTGATCGCGGCTGCCCGCGGGACGGTGGTGCAGCTGTGGGACGCCCGCTCCGGCGCGCTGCTGCGCACGCTGGAGGGCACTGATCGCCAGATCAGAGCGGTGGCGTTCAGCCCCGACGGGGCAGCGCTGGCGTTCGGCGTGGGCGGCACGCGCAGCAGCGTTATCTGGCTGTGGGGCGTCGCGGCGGGGCAGGGGAACGTCTAACCGCCCCGCTGCCGGCACAGATTAGACCGCAGCGGCCCGCTGCCCTTCCGCACACTGCCACGCGCAGGTACAGGGCAGGGCGGCGGGCCGCCGTTTACTGTAGAGTCAGCTCGGCGCGCAGCACGCTGCCGTCGCCCACCGGCTCGATGGCGAACCCCAGCTTCTGGAAAATGTGCTGCATGTCCTGGTGATCGGGCAGCATGGCCGCGTGAACGGTGTGCAGCCCCTCGTCGCGGGCATACTGGAGCAGCCGCCGCACCAGCTCGCTGCCCAGGCCCTGGCCCTGGCAGGCGTCGGTGACCAGCACCGTCAGGTCGGCGTCGTGCGTGCCGTGCAGCTTGCTCAGCCGCGCGGCGGCGATGATCTCGCGCTCGCCCGTGTCCGGGTTGTCGCACTCGCCCACCAGCACCATCTCGCGGGCGTAATCAATGAAACAGATGCGCGCCAGCCGCTCGTGCGCCACGCGCTGGCTCAGCTTGATCGGGTCGAAGTAGCGCATGATGACGGTGCGGTCAGAGAGCGTCTCGTGAAAGCGCACCATCTTCGGCTCGTCCTCTGGCCGGATGGGGCGGATCATGACGGGCGTGCCGTTCTTCATCGTCCAAGGTTGGGCGTACTGCGCCGGGTAAGGGCGGATAGCCAGCGGCGGGATGTCGTCCTCGCTCAACTCCGGCGGGTAGAGCAGCACGCGCGCGTCCAGCGCCAGCAGGCCGTCGGGCGAGGCCAGCAGCGGGTTGATGTCAATTTCCTTGATGAAGCGCTGCTCGGCCACGATCTGGCTGAAGCGCACCATCAGCTTTTCTAGGGCGGCCAGGTCTACCGGCTTCTGGCCGCGCACGCCTTTCAGCGCCTCGTAGATTTTCGTCTGCTCCATCATGCGGCGGGCCAGCGTAGTGTTGAGCGGCGGCAGCGCCAAGGCGCGATCCTTGAACACCTCCACCAGCGTGCCGCCCGTGCCGAACAGCAGCACCGGCCCGAACTGCGGGTCGGCGCTGCACCCAACGATCAGCTCGTAGCCTTTCAGCCTGACCATCGGCTGGACGTTGACGCCGTGGAAGTGCTCCAGGCCCACGCGGTCGCGCACCGCGCCCTTGATCGCCCAGAAGGCCTCGCGCACGGCTTCAGGGTCGGCCAGGTTGAGGCGCACGCCGCCGATGTCGGTCTTGTGCGTGATCGTCTCGGAGTGAATTTTGACCACCACCGGGTAGCCGATCTGCTCGGCGGCCATCACGGCCTCGTCGTCGGTGGCGGCCACCACCATCGGCGTGGTGGGGATGCCGTAGGCAGCCAGCATCTGCTTGGATTCGTACTCGGTGAGGATGGTGCGGCCCTGGCTGCGCGCCCGCGCGATGATCTCGCTCACGCGGGCGGTGTCGTGCTGCTGCGAGTCGTCAGCGTCAGCTACCGAGGGCGTCTCGTAGATGCCGCGCAGGTTGTAGGTGTAGCGCCACATGTAGTTGAACAGGCGCGTGGCCGTGTCGGGGTATTCAAACGTGGGGATGTTGGCGCGGTTGAGGATGCTCACGCCAGCGGCCACGTCGCTGCCGCCCATCCAGCTCGCCAGCACCGGCTTGCCTTCGATGCGGGCGTAGGGGCGCAGGTGTTCGGCGGTCTGGGTGGGGTCGGTCATGGCCTGCGGCGTGAGGATGACCAGCAGGCCGTCGCTGTTGGGGTCGGCGGCGGCGATCTCCAGGGCTTTGGCGTAGCGCTCCGGCGCGGCATCGCCCAGGATGTCAATCGGGTTGCCGTGGCTCCAGTGTTCGGGCAGCAGCGCGTTAAGGGCGGCCATTGTCTCGTCGGAGAGCTGGGCCAGCTCGCCGCCCTGGGTGATGAGGGCGTCGGTGGCCAGCACGCCGGGGCCGCCGGCGTTGGTAAGGATCGTCAGGCGCGGGCCGCGCGGGCGCGGCTGTTTGGCCAGCACCTCGGCCGTGTGGAAGATGTCGGAGATGCTGTTGACGCGCAGCACGCCGACGCGGCGGAAGGCGGCCTCCAGCACCTCGTCGCTGCCGGTGAGCGAGCCGGTGTGGCTGGCGGCGGCCTGGGCGGCGGCCTCGGTGCGGCCGGCCTTAATGACGATCACCGGCTTGGTGAAGGCCACCTCGCGGGCGGCGGAAAGAAACGAGCGCGCGTTGCCCACCGATTCCATGTAGATGACGATGCTGGTGGTGCGCGGGTCGTCGCCCAGGTAGTAGATCAGGTCGCCCCAGTCCACGTCGAGCATCGAACCGATGGAGATGAAGGCGCTGAAGCCGACGTTCTCCTGGAAGCTCCAATCCAGCACCGAGGTGCACAGCGCGCCGCTCTGGCTGATGAAAGCGACGTTTCCGGGCCGGGCCATCGCGCCGGCAAAAGTGGCGTTGAGGCCGTTGGGCGGCATCATCACGCCCAGGCAGTTGGGGCCGATGATGCGCATGCTGCCGCGCCGGGTCTGCTCCATGATCTGGCGCTCCAGCTCTGCGCCCTGCGAGCCGCGCTCTTTGAAGCCGGCGGAGATCACGACAGCGCCCGGCACGCCGGCGTCTACGCACTCGCCGATGATGGCCGGCACAGTGGGCGCGGGCGTGACGATCACCGCCAGGTCTACCTGCTCAGGGACAGCGGCGATGTCCGGGTAGGCGCGGATGCCCAGAACGCTGCTGCGCTTGGGGTTCACAGGGAACACCGTGCCGCCGAACTGGCTGCTGATCAGGTTCCACAGGATGGTGCGGCCCACGCTGCCTTCTTTTTCCGTCGCGCCGATGACGGCCACGCTGCGCGGCTTGAAGATGGCGTCCAGCGTTTGGTAGCGGTAGCGCAGGCCCTCGCGCGGGGGCGTGTTAGCGGTCAGTTGATCCATACAAACAAAATCCTCCAGGGATAGACGGGGCAGATCAGGCTGTACAAGCGGGCGGCGCAGCGCGGCGCGCCCGCGCCAGGTTCAAGCAGTGCACACAGCATACCACCCGCCTATTGTACCCCTGGAGTGGTCTGCCGGTCACGATGTAGAATGACACGGGGCACACGTGCCAATAGTCGCTAGTCTCTGGTCTTCAGTCTTCAGCTGCCAGCCCAAGAGCTGCCGACTGCCAACTGTCGACTACCGACTGACGACTTATCGAGGTTCTATGCAGCAGCCAACAGCAACACAGCACTTCCGCCACAACTTCATATACAACGTGCTGGACGGCATGTTCTTTGGCCTGGGCATCGGCTTTGCCTCGTTCGTGACGGTAATCCCGCTGTTCGTTGACACGCTGACCGATTCGACGCTGCTTATCGGCCTGATCCCGGCTATTCACACGCTCGGCTGGCAGCTGCCGCAGCTCTTCACCGCCAGCCGGGTGGCGCGCCTGCCGCGCTACAAACCGATGACGCTGACAATGACGCTGCAGGAACGCTGGCCGTTCTTCGGCCTGGCCGTGGTGGCGCTGCTCTCGGCCACCATCAGCCCGGCGCTGGCGCTGGCGCTGACGTTCGCGCTGCTCATCTGGCAGGGGCTGGGCGGCGGCCTGACGGCCACGCCCTGGCAGAGCATGATTACCAAGATCATGCCGCCCAACCGCGTGGGCTTGTTCTACGGCACGCAGAGCGCCGCCGCCAACCTGATGGCTGGCATCGGCGCGATCGCCGCCGGCGCGCTCCTGCTGCGGCTGGACCCCGCGCCCGGCTTCGCCCTGTGCTTTGGCATCGCTGGCGCAGCTATGGTGGTGTCGCTGGTGTTCCTGTCCCGCACGCGCGAGGCGGCCACGCCGCCGCCCACGACCGCCGACAGCCGCGCCAGCTTCTGGCCGATGCTGCGCGGCATCCTGCGCCGCGACCCGAACTTCCGCTGGTTTCTGGTGGCGCGCGTGCTGGCCCAGTTCGCCTTCATGGCAGTCGGCTTCTTCACGATCTACGCCGTGCGCCGCTTCGCCGTTGACGAGCAGACCGCCGGCGTGATGACCGGCATCTTCCTCTTTTCGCAAACGCTCGCCGGGCCGCTGATCGGCCTCAGCGGCGACCGCTGGGGCCACCGCCAGGTGTACATCGCCGGCGCGCTGCTAATGACCGCCGCCGCCGGGCTGGCGCTGGCCGCGCCGGAGGCAGCGTGGTTCTACGGCATCTATGCGCTGGCCGGCGTGGCCAACTCGGTCTTCTGGACGACGACCATGAGCATCGTCGTCGAGTTCGGCGCGCTGGCCGAGCGCCCTTACTACATCGGCCTCATCAACACGCTGGTGGCCCCGGCCACGCTGCTGGCCCCCATTGCCGGCGGCTGGCTGGTGGACGCGGTCAGCTTTGAGGCGATGTTCATCGCTGCCACCGCCGCCGGCGCGCTGACCACGCTGGTGTTGGTCGGCCTGATGCGCGACCCGCGCCTGCGCCAGCAGGCCCAGGCGCAGGCGGCTTCGGCAGCGCCCACCCTGTGACGGGCGGCTGCGGAACGGGGTGAGGTCAGAGATGAAGGCAAAAGGCTACCGGATGAAGCGCTGAGGCAGTTCACTGCTCCTATTTCAGAACACGCCCGCGCCGAACATTTTTTGGAGAATCGCCGGGCGCTGTGGTAAAGTTATGCAGCCTGGATTTACAGAAACCTAATACAGGCGCTGTGCCGCCATTGCGGTAAATCCGGCTGGCAATTCCGTTACCAGTTATGTGAAAGGATTCGACTATGCGTAGATTTACTCTCTTTGTCGTCCTGCTGGCGCTGCTCGTCACCTTCGCGCCGGCGGCCGCCCAATCCGGCAACGTCTTTACCTTCGGCGAATTCGGCAACCCGATCAACTTGGACACCGCGATCGTCACCGACGGCATCTCGTTCCGCGTCGCCGAGCAGGGCTGCGAGCCGCTGCTGTGGTTCCAAGGTTCGACCACCAACATCGGCCCGGGCCTGGCCACTGAATGGAGCGTGAGCGACGACGGCCTGACCTGGACGCTCAAGCTGGCCGAGGGCGTCACCTTCCACGACGGCACGCCGTTCAACGCCGAGGCCGTCAAGTGGAACTTCGACCGCTGGCGCTTCACCGACCACCCGCAGCACTTCCCAGAGCAGGTGTTCGAGTACTACGAGTACCAGTGGGGCGGCTTCGACGACGACTCGCTCATCACCAATGTGGAAGCCACCGGCGAGTACGAGGTGACCTTCACCCTGTCCGACCCAGTCGCCGCCTTCCTCAACAACATGGCGATGCCCATGTTCGCCATCCACAGCCCGACGGCAGTGCAAACGCACGGCGCCAACTACGGCACGCCGGACGTCGGCTATGTCTGCACCGGCCCGTATATGTTCGAGAGCTGGGTGTCGGACTCGCAGGTGGTGCTGCAGCGCAACCCGAACTACTGGAACGAAATCCCTGGCAACGTGGACACGATCGTTTTCAAGATCATCCCCGACGCCGCTGCCCGGCTGGCGGCCCTCCAGGCTGGCCAGATTGACGCCTTCGAAGGCCCGAACGTGGAGGACTTGGAGACGATTGAGGCCGCTGACGACATGTACCTGATGTTCCGGCCTTCGTTCAACGTGTTCTACCTGGCGTTCAACTACCGCATCAAGGAGTTCCGCGACCCGCTGGTGCGCCAGGCCATCTCGCTGGCCATCAACCGGCAGGAGATCGTGGACGCCTTCTACGCCGCGGCCATCCCCGCCAACACGATGCACCCGCCCAGCATCGGCATCGGCTTCAACCCCGACGTGGTCACACCCTATGACCCAGACAAAGCCCGCGAGCTGCTGGCCCAGGCCGGCTTCCCCAACGGCATCAGCCAGGTGAACGTGCTGGGCGTGGACGCTGACGGCAATGTGACCGACGAGGTGGTGGAGACCATCCCGCTGCGCCTGTACTGGATGCCCGTGCAGCGCCCGTACAACCCGGCTGGCGAGAGCATTGGCATCGCGGTGCAGGGCTACCTGGCCGCAATTGGCATCCAGTCCGAGCTGGCCTCTGCTGGCGACTGGTCATCTTACCTGGCCGCCCGCCGCAACGGCGAGCTGGTGGGCATCTACCAGCTCGGCTGGACGGGCGACAACGGCGACCCGGATAACTTCGTCGGCTACTTCTTCACCGGCGTGGACCGGCCTAAACTGTCCGAGGGCTACTACGAGAACGACGAGGTGGCCGCCAAGCTGCAGCGCGCCCGCATCAGCACCGACCCCGCCGAGCGCGACATGCTCTACAAAGAGGTTGAGGCGATGATGGCCGCGACGGCTGACCGCATCTACATCGCGCACAGCCAAGTGCCGCTGGCCTTCAGCAGCCGCGTCTCCGGCTACGTGCCCAACCCGCTGGGCGTGGAGCTGTTCAAGTTCGTGACCGTGCAGTAAATAAGCTGGCGGTCGCACTGTCAATCGCCGCAGCCGGGGGCGCGTAAGGCTTGCCGCCCCCGGTTTTTTTGCTGGGCGCAGCCGGCAGGACATCAACGCTTTGAGGCTCAATTTCGCGCTGAAAATGGGGTAAACTGGTGCGCCGACGAAGGGGGCGGTTAAAGACCACATGATTGAGACCGACGCTTTCCGGGGCAAACGCGCCCTGATCACCGGCGGCATGGGGTTTATCGGCAGCAACCTGGCGATCGCCCTCACATTCCTGGGGGCCGACGTGACGATCGCCGACGCCATGATCCCCGGCTACGGCGGCAACCTGTTCAACATTGACCCGGTGAAGGACTTCGTCCGCGTCAACTTCTGCGACATCCGCGACCCTAACGCCATGAACTACCTGGTGAAAGGGCAGGATTATGTCTTTCACCTGGCCGGACAAGTGGATCACGTGCTCAGCCTGACCGATCCGTTTCCCGATATTGACATGAACATCAAGGGCACGGCTGTGGTAATGGAGGCGCTCAAACACCACAACCCCGGCGCGCGCGTCATCTACACCGGCACGCGCGGGCAGTATGGCCCGGCAGCCTCGCTGCCGGTGAGCGAGGACGCGCCCACTTATCCGAAAGGCTTGCACGAAATCTCCAACCTCACAGCCGAAAAGATCGTCCAGATGTACAACGACGCTCACCACATTCCGGGTGTGCTGCTGCGCCTGACCAACATCTACGGCCCGCGCAGCCAGATGCAGCACCCGCGCTACGGCGTGGTCAACTGGTTTGTGCGACTGGCGCTGGAGGACGGCACGATCAAGGTGTTCGGCGACGGCCAGATCAAGCGCGACTTCCTGTATGTGGATGACTGTATTGATGCCATTCTGCTGTGCGCCGCGTGCGACAAGGCCTACGGCGAGATTTTCAACGTCGCCAGCGGCATTCCGGTCAACTTTGTCGAGCTGGCCGAGGCGATGATCGCGGCGGTAGGCAGCGGCCGCTGGGAGTTCGCGCCGTTCACGCCAGAGCGTGCCGCCCAAGAGCCAGGCGATTTTTACGCCGATATCAACAAGATCAAGCGCCTGGTGGGCTGGCAGCCGCGCGTCGCGCTGGCCGATGGCTTGGCGCAGACGGCCGCTTTCTACCGCCAGCACCGCGCCCACTACTGGTAAACCGAGGCGAGGCCGTGGACGACAAGCTCAAGCGTTTCAAGGAGCTGGACTTCGAGGGCTTTCGCGCGCTGGCCCGCGACGAGTCGCTCAGCCGCTACGAGAAAATCGGCTTTCCAGACAGCTACCGCGCCGGCCACGAGGAACGCATCTTCGCCGATATTCGGCGCAAGCTGACCAACCTGGAGCGCCCCAGCCAGACCGTGCTCGACATCGGCCCTGGCTGCGCTGACCTGCCGCTGCTGCTGATTGACCTGTGCCGGGCACAGGGCCACCGCCTGATCTTGGTCGATTCGCAGGAGATGCTGGATCACCTGCCCGACGCGCCGTTCATCACCAAGATCGCGGCCTACTACCCAACCGGCTGCCCAGAACTGTTCACCGAGCACGCCGGGCGGCTGGACGTTATCCTAACGTACAGCGTGTTCCACTACGTGTTTGCCGAGGGCAACATCTTCGACTTTGTGGATCGTTCGCTGGGGCTGCTGGCAGACGGCGGGCAGATGCTCATCGGCGACATTCCCAACGTGTCGAAGCGCAAGCGCTTCTTCAGCTCGCCAGCGGGCGTGCGCTTTCACCAGGCTTTTATGCAGACCGACGCGCCGCCCGAGGTGCGCTTCAACAACCCCGAGCCGGGCAGCGTTGACGACGCCGTGATCGCCGGGCTGATGCTGCGCTGCCGCGCCGCCGGCTGCGACGCCTACCCGCTGCCACAGGCGGCCGATCTGCCAATGGCCAACCGCCGTGAGGACTTTCTCATCTGCAAGCCGTAGGAGGCCGCGCTGTGGACAAAGACCGCAAGCTGGTAATCCTGGGCGACAGCCTGTTCGCCGAGATTGCCTACGAATACTTCACTCACGACAGCCCATATGACGTGGCGGCCTTCAGCGTCGAGGGGGACTACCTCACTAAAGACAGCCTGTTCGGGCGGCCAGTCGTGCCGTTCGAGGAGCTGGCCAACTGCTACCCGCCAACCGACCACAGCTTCTACGCCGCGCTGGTCTACACCCAGCTCAACCGCCTGCGGACACGCCTGTACCAAGCGGCGAAAGCGCAGGGCTACACGCCAGCGTCGTATATCAGCTCGCGGGCGTTCGTGTGGCGCAACGTGCAGATCGGCGAGCACTGCTTTATTTTTGAGGACAACACCGTGCAGCCGTTCGTAAAGATTGGCGACAACGTCGTGCTGTGGAGCGGCAACCACATCGGCCATCATTCAACCATTCGCGAGAACAATTTCATCTCGTCGCACGTGGTGATTTCCGGCGTGTGCGATATCGGCGCGAGCTGCTTCTTCGGCGTCAACGCGACCGTTGGCAACAACGTCACCATCGGCCCCGACTGCTTGATCGGGGCAGGGGCGGTGGTGGTCAAGGACGTGCCGGAGAACACTTTAATCAAAGGCAACATCAGCGAGGCCGCTGGGTTCACGGCGCGCCGCTATTTCAAGATCGAGGCGTGACAACTGTGCGCTGGCGCAAGCTGGGGTTGGTCTACTGCCCCGACGGCAGCCAATGGTGGGCGCGCAGCCACGCTCACCTGCCCACCGCCGACGTGCTGGGCGACGGCCGCATTCGCGTCTATTTCGCCGGCCTGGACGAGCACCAGTACGGGCGCATCGGCTGGGTAGACGTGGACGCCGCCAACCCGCTGCGCGTGCTGGAGATCGGCCAAGAGCCGGTGCTCGACCTGGGCGAGCTGGGGACGTTCGACGACTGCGGGGTTGTGCCGTCCTGCGTGATTGATGTCGGCCCGCACAAATACCTGTATTACATCGGCTTCCAACGGGCAGAGCGCGTGCCTTATATGCTGTT
>DAOTWC010000071.1:0-8062 GCA_034435995.1 Anaerolineae bacterium
GGAGCGTTGGCGGCCAGATCGTCATCTACCTGGCTGGGCTGAAGGGAATCCCGGAGTCGCTTTACGAGGCGGCGGAGATTGACGGGGCCAACGACATGCAGAAGTTCCGCTTCGTCACGCTGCCCATGCTCAGCCCCACGATCTTCTTCAACGTTGTTTTGGCCATTATCGCCGCCCTGCAGATTTTCGACGCCGGCTACGTGCTCACGCGCGGCGGCCCCAACGACGCCACGCTGTTCTACATGCTCAACCTCTACCGCCGCGCCTTCCAGATGGCGCAGATGGGCTATGCCTCGGCGCTGGCGTGGATTCTGTTCATCATTATTATGGGCATCACGCTGCTGGTCATCCGGTCATCAACCGCGTGGGTCTACTACGAATCGGAGGTGCGCTGACGCCATGGACATCACTCAGCCCCGCCTGGCCGCCAGCAGCGCCGCCGCCCGCTGGCACACCCTGCGCACTTCCCGCACCTGGCAGCGCGCCGTCCGCCATGCGCTCAGCTATTTCGTGCTGGCGCTGGGCGCTGCCTTTATGCTCTTCCCTATGCTGTGGATGATCTCCGCCAGCCTGAAACCAGCCTGGCAGATTTTCACCGATCCGCCGATCTGGATTCCCCACCACTGGGAGACCGTGCGCGCCGGCAGCACCAACCGCGAGATCAACCTGTGGCAGACGACCGTCAACGGCCAGACCGAAAAGGTCATCCAGCTTGGCACGCGCCGCTACACGACTGTCGTGGACGTGGCGCTGCTGGCCGGCAGGCTGTTCTCCGTGCCTGTCGCGGAGCTGAGCGAAGCCGCCGCTACCAGCATAGGCGACCTGGCGCTGAACCTGCGCCAGTGGACGCGCGACGACGAGACGCGCCCAGTGGTGGCGCTGGCGCGCGGCGACGGCGACACGATGGTCGTAGCCGACGCTAACGCCGTGCAGCTCGCCGCGCTGCGCATGCCGCTGGACGAGGTGAACAGCGGCGCGCGCGCCAGCCTGGAGGTTGACGGCGTCGCCTTTCGCGGCCGCACCGTGCAGATCGGCGACGCGCCCCGCGACGTGATTGCCATCGGGCCGGAATCGCAGCTGACGGTGGTTGGCAGCCCGGAGATCGCTGCCGCCGCGGTGCTGGTGGCCACCGAGCGCATCAGCGCGGCCGGTTTTGCCGACATCGGCCAGACCGAGCTGCCGCTGGTCGCTGTCGAGGGCCTGGCGGGCGAGTATGTTGAGCTGGTGCGCGAGACGTGGCAGCCGGTGATTGACGAGGACGAATTCGACGCCGCGGCGTTTGTCGCCCAGCGGGCGCAGCTCGCGGATGAGCGGATGGTGACGGTCAACGACGTAGTCCTGCGCGGCGCGACATACGTGCCCAAAGACGGCGAACCGCAGGAGGTCGCGGTGCTGGTCAGCGGCACGCACGCCAGCATCGTTATCCCGGTGGACCGCGCCAGCACGCTGCACCTGGCCCAGCTTGGCGGCCTGGCCAGCGCGCGCGGCGACCAGCTCAACCGCATCCCCTTCCGCGTGCAGGACGGCTACAGCGAGGGCGGCGAAACGCGCTCGGTGGCGCTGGTGGGGGAGGGGCGCGAGATGGCGCTGGTCGTGCCAGCGTCAGCCATCGAGGAGGCGTTTGACGTCAGCCCGCAGGCGCTGGAGCGCGCCATGCACATCCGGCTGCGTTTCGACGCTTACCGCGAGGCGCTGCAGACCAAAGTCGCCGAGACGTATTTCCCCACCTTCTTCCGCAATTCGTTTGTGCTGGTCGTCCTCAACGTTATCGGGCACGTGCTGTCGTGCGTGGTGGTGGCCTACGCCTTTGCCCGGCTGCGCGCCCCCGGCAAGAACATCCTGTTCATCATCCTGCTGGGCACGATGATGCTGCCGTACCCTGTTACGCTGGTTCCGATCTACGAAATCTTCCGCGACCTCAACATGGTCAACACGCTGTGGCCGCTCTTTCTGCGCTCGTTCTTCGGCAACGCTTTTCTCATCTTCATGCTGCGTCAGTTCTTCACCACCATCCCGCGCGAGCTGGAGGACGCCGCCCGCATTGACGGGGCCAGCACGCTGGGCATCATCCGCCATGTGATCGTGCCGCTCAGCCGGCCCGCGATCGCTACAGTGGTCATCTTCACCTTTTGGTGGACGTGGAACAGCTTCCTGGAGCCGTTCATCTTCCTCTCCAGCCCAGAGCTGTTCCCGGTGGCGGTGGGCCTCAACTTCTTCAAGGATCAGTACCTGACGATCTACTACGACCGGCTGATCGCCGCCTCGGTGATGAGCATGCTGCCCATGATCGTGCTGTTCTTCTTCGCCCAGCGCTACTTCATTGAGGGCATCCAGCTCACCGGCCTGAAGGGGTAAGCGGGCGGAAGGGCAGCCTAACGCAGATGTTGCGCAAGCCGCTCCGTGCTGTGTAAACTAGTATCAGATCGAGCAGGCGGCCTGGCCGCACGCGCTGCTGCGTGGGCTGGGGCTGCACAACGTCGCACCAGAAAGAATGCTTACCGATGCCTGCAAAAATAGTTATTGTCGGCAGCTTCAACGTTGACCTCACATCCTACATGCAGCGCATGCCTGGCCCCGGCGAGACCGTCTCCGGCGATCGCTTTGTCACTGGGCCGGGCGGCAAGGGGTCGAACCAGGCGGTGGCCGCTGCCCGCCTCGGCGCAGATGTCACGTTCGTCGGGCGCGTAGGGCAGGACGTGTTCGCGCCCATCGCGCTCAATATCTGGCAGCAGGAAGGCATTAACACCGCCTACGTGGTGCAGGACCCCGACCACTCGACCGGTGTCGCCCCCATCTTCGTGGACGCCAGCGGCGAGAACAGCATCGTCGTCGTGCTGGGGGCCAACCTGGCCCTCTCGCGGGACGACGTGGATCGCGCCCGGCCGGCCATCGCCGCCGCGGACGTGCTCATCACGCAGTTGGAGATCGAACTCGACACCACCGCCTACGCGCTGCAGGTGGCCCGCGAGTACGGCGTGCGCACCATCCTCAACCCCGCGCCGGCCCGCCACCTGCCGCCGGAGGTCACCGCGCTGGCCGATTTCATCACGCCGAACGAAACCGAGCTGGCTGCGCTCAGCGGCCTGAACGGCGCGCCCGTCGAGCAGATGGCGCGGGCGCTGCTGGTGCGCGATGACCAGACGGTGGTCTGCACGCTGGGCGCAGCGGGGGCGCAGTATGTTCGCCGGGACGGCGGCGGCCTGATCCCCGCCTTCACCGTGAACGTGGTGGACACCACCGGCGCGGGCGACGCCTTCAACGGCGGTTTGGCCGTCGCATTGGCCGAGGGCCGAGCGCTGACCGACGCCATCGCCTTCGCCAACGCCACCGCGGCGCTGTGCGTCACCAGGCCCGGCACCGCCCCCAGCATGCCGCAGCGCGCCGAAGTGGACGCGCTGCTGGCGCGCTGAGCCGCCGGGCCGGCGTAGAGCGAGTCAACGGGTCTGTTGTGGAGAAAGGAGCGCCTATTGATTCGAGCCGTGTGTTAAGAACTTTTGCGCGCCGCGTGGCCGCCTGCCGCGGCACAGCGGCTAACCCAGGCGTATACGCCGATCGTTCACTGTAGATTGACTTTGAGGAGTTAGAAGCGATGTTCCGTGTCAAAGGGTTCTTCATGCTGCTGGCAGCGCTGGCGCTGCTGGCTGTGCCGGTCCTGGCGCAGGAGATGCCGACTCACCTCGGCGTGGTTGATTACGAATTGTGCGACAATTTCGGCGGCGTCACCGTGACTGTCGTCGGCGACGCCGGCCACAACCTGGCCCCTTACGAGTTCTGGAAAGACGACTTCGCCGCGATGGGCATCAACATCGAAATCGTCGAGGTGCCTTTCGCCGACGTTTATCAGGTGCTCAAGACCGAGTTCGTGGCCGGCAGCGGCGCGTTTGACGTGGTGACGTTTTACCCGTCGTATATCGGCGACTTCGCCGGCAACGGCTACCTGCTGCCGCTGGACGACTTCATCGCCCGTGAGCCGGCCGCCGTCTGGGACCCCAACATGGACGACGTGCTGGCCCCCTTCCGCGAGCTGTACAACAAATGGGCTGGCCAGACCTACGCCCTCACGATTGACGGCGACGTGCTGGTGCTGATGTACCGCGCCGATCTGTTCGAGAACGCCGAGGAGCAGGCTGCCTTCCAGGCCCAGTACGGCCGCGAGCTGCGCCCGCCGGAGACGTGGGACGAGTGGCTGGAAGTGGCTGAGTTCTTCACCCGCCCCGCCGGCGCGACGCTGGCCGGCGAGACGCTGACCCAGCCCTTCTACGGCACGGCGGAGTTCGGCCGGCGCGGTTTCAGCTACGCCTGGTATCTCAACCGCGCAGCCAGCAACGGCGTCACCCTGTTCGACGAGCAGATGAACACCGACATCAACTCGCCGCAGGCCGTGGCCGCCCTGCAGAACATGATCGACACGCTCAAGTTTGCCCCGCCGGACGTGCTCAACTTCGGCTATGACGAGCTGCGCGACGCCTTCATCGGCGGCCAGCTGGCTATGGTCGTCCAATGGACCGACGTGCCCAAGAAAGCCGCTGATCCCAGCATCTCGCAGATCGTCGGCAAAGTGGGCGTGGGCCGCGTGCCCGGCTTCGTAGTGGACGGCGAAGTGGCGCACCGCTCAATGATGCCAGTGGGCCGCGTGGTCGGCATCGCCGCCGACAGCGATGTGCCAGAGGCCGCCTACTGCGTCGCCAAGCACATCGCCTACAACACCAGCCTGGAGAACGTCTCCACCTCGCTCACCGGCCTCGACCCATACCGCACGCTGCATCTGACCAACCCAGAGGCCTTCGCCCCGCTGATGGGCCTGGAGAACGCCCAAGCTTACCTAGAGGGCCTGCAGGTCGCGCTGGCCGACGGCTACCCTGACCTGTTCATCCCCGGCGCGGCCCAATACCAGGACGCGCTCGACATTCAGGTGAACCGCGCGCTGGCCGGTGAGACGTCGGCGCAGGAGGCGCTCGACGCGGTCGCCGCAGCCTGGAATGAGATCACCGACCGGCTGGGGCGCGACACTCAGGTCGCCTTCTGGCAGCAGGCGCTGGAGAGCTACCGCGCTGTGGGCCTGATCCGCTAAAGGCGGGCCTGCCGCAGAGAGCAGGGGGTGGGGCCGGCCCCACCCCCTGTAGAGCCGGGCCAAACCGTCAACGAAGGACTTTGCAGACATGTTCTCATCCGGTGTCAAACAGCGTTGGGTGGCATTCGTCTTTGTGCTGCCCGTGCTTGTCCTGCTGCTCTCTGTCAGCATCTACCCGCTGCTGCGCACGCTGGGGCTGGCCTTTTCCTCGCTGGAGCTGACCGTCTCGCCGGTGGAGACGTTCATCGGGCTGGACAATTTCGCCAAGGCTTTCAGCGACGCGCGCTTCTGGAACGCCATGGGCAACACGCTGACGCTGGTCACGGTGGGCGTGGCGATCCAGCTGGTGCTGGGCACGGCGCTGGCGCTGCTGCTCAGCGAGATCGGCTTCACGCGGGTGGTGTGGCTGACGGCGCTGCTGCTGCCGGTGATGATCGCCCCGGTGGTGTCCGGCTTTCAGTTCCGCGTCATCTACAACGACACGTTCGGGCCGCTCAACTACCTGATCAAAACGCTGTCCGGCGGGCTTGTCACCGGCCCGCCCTGGCTGGCCGACACGCGCACCGCGCTCTTCACCATCATGATGACCGACGTGTGGCAGTGGACGCCGTTCATGATGCTGCTGGTGCTGGCCGGCCTGGAGTCGATTCCACTAGAGCTGACGGAGGCGGCAGAGGTGGATGGGGCAGGGTACTGGGGCACGTTCTGGCGCATCAAGCTGCCCCTGCTGCTGCCAGTGATTGTGATCGGCCTGCTCATCCGCGTCATGGACACGTTCAAGACGTTCGACCTGGTCTTTCTGCTCACTGGCGGCGGGCCGGGCAGTTCTACCGAGACGATCGCTTTCTACACCTACCTCAACGGCTTTCGCTTTTTCAGCATGGGCTACACTGCCGCCATTGCCTTCATCCAGTTGATTATCATTATCGTCATTGCGCGCGTTTTTCTTGTCGTCCAGAAGCGCATGCGCGGCGGCGGCATCCAGTGACGGGAGGCTGAGACTCAGCGATGCGCAAGCGGAAACCGCTCTACCTGCGCCTGATCATCGGGGCCATCCTGCTGCTGGCGCTGCTGTTCTTCCTGTTCCCGGTGGCGTGGATGTTCCTCACGTCGTTCAAGACGCAGGATCAGATTTTCTCCGTTCCCCCGCTGCTGATCCCGCCCGCCGAGCAGTGGAACCTGGACAACTACATTGCCATTCTCACCCAGAACAACGGCCTGCAGGGCGTGCGCGACACGATGATCGTGGCGTCGGTCACGGCGATCATCAGCGTGAGCATTGGCGCGCTGGCGGCCTACAGCTTGGCGCGTTTTCGCTTCGGCGGCGACGAGTTCTCATTTTGGATCATCTCGACGCGCATGTTCCCGCCGGTCGCGTCGGCTGTCCCGCTGTTCCTCATTTTCCGCCAGTTGGGCATTCTCGACACGCACTGGGTGCTGATCGTCGCCAACTCGGTTTTCAACGTGCCGTTCGCCGTCTGGCTGCTCAAGAGCTTCATTGACGACCTGCCGGTCGAGCTGGAAGAAGCGGCGTTGATCGAGGGCGCGACGATTTTCGGCGCTTTCCGGCGCATCACGCTGCCGTTGATCACGCCCGGCCTGGTGACGGCTTTCCTGTTCACGTTCGTCTTCACGTGGAATGAGTTCATGTTCGCGCTGCTGATGACGCGGCGCGCCGTGCGCCCGATGACCGTCGTCATCAGCTCGCTGGCTGGCGGCCACACGATTCTGTGGGCGCAGATCGCCGCTGCCGGCGTGATCACCATCATTCCGGGCGTGCTGGTGGTGATCTTCCTGCAGCGCTATATTGTGCGCGGCCTGACAATGGGCGCGCTGAAAAACTGATGCGAAACAGCAGACAAGGAGGTGATAGTCCGTGGTCAAGCTCATCGCGCTGCTCAAGCGCAAACCCGGCCTCAGCATGGAAGAGTTCAAGCGGCTGTGGGTGGAGGAGCACACCAAAATCTCGGCCCGGCTGCCGGGGCTGATTGACTACCGCATCAACATTGCCATACCAGAACAGGAGCTGGCGGGCGAGCTGCCCTACGACGGCACGGCCGAGCTGTGGTTCGAGAGCGTGGAGGCCATGCGGCAGTCCTTCGCCTCTGAAATCGGCCAGGCCGCCGGCGCAGACGCCGACAAATTCGCCGACGTGCGCATCCACATCTACACCGAGGAGCACATCATCAAGCCGGTGAAGTAGGGCAGGTGCGCGGCCGCGGCACTGGCCAAGGACGGGGCGCTGCTCCCTCAGGGCTGGCGGCTGGCGGCGTTTAGCCGCTCGCTGTTGCGCTCGCTGCGCGGCGTCAGCGCCAGCCCCACCTCGCCCAGAGCGGCGGTCAGCCCGCTCTGCAGGTCCGGCAGCGCGGTGATATGCCCCCAGTCAACGCCCAACTCAACGACGGCGGCCACCACCTGATCGCTCATGCCGGTGATAATCGTTTTGGCCCCTTTCAGCCGCGCCGACTGCACCGCCCGATCCAGGTAGGCTGTCACCGCCGTGTCCACCTCTGGCACGCCGGTAATGTCCAGGATCACAATTTTAGCCCGGCAGCGCGTGATCCCCGCCAGCAGATTGCGCACCAGGTCGCGCGCCCGCGTCGTGTCCAGCGCGCCCACCAGCGGCACAACGATGATGCGGTCGAGCAGGGGGATGATCGGCGTGGACAGCTCGCGGATCGTTTGGCGCTGCTGTTCGATCAACTGCTGCTGCAGGCGCTCGCGCTCGGCCTCTGCCGCCTTGCGCGCTGTGATGTCGCTGCTCACGCCCACCAGCCCGATTATCGCGCCGCTGGCGTCGCGCAGCGGCAGCTTGCTGGTCGAAATCCAGCGCTGCACGCCGGCCATGTCCACGATCGGCTCTTCGCGGTTGAGCAGCGCCTGGCCGGTTTCCATCAAACGCTGTTCCTCGGCGAAGAACTGCTGGGCCAGCTCCCCAGGAAACAGATCAATATCGGTCTTGTGGGCTACCGCGTCAAACGAATCGACCTG
>DAOTWC010000072.1:0-8203 GCA_034435995.1 Anaerolineae bacterium
GGCGCAGCGCCGGCTGGTCGAGCAGCTCCGCGACTCGGTCAAAGCTGGCCGCTGAGCGCCGGCCAGCGGCCAAACGCTCCGCCCCTCGGCGCTTACGCTCCCAAGGCAACACAGATCAAGCCGCGGTGTGTGGCGTGCCGGCATGAAATCTTGGGCGCGCCGGTGACCGCGCGCACCCCTGCAGCAGCCGCTTTGTCAGGGTCCGCGCGGCGTCGCGCCTGCGATGGCCCCCCAACCGGATTAGCGCAGGTGCGCCAGCAGGGCGGCGTGCGTCTGCTCAACCATTGTGTCGAAGGCGAAGCGCGCCATGCCGCGGCCCGCGTTGGCGGCCAGCGCGGCGCGCACGCCAGGCCGGAAGGCCTCGACCAGCGCCGCCGTCAGCGCGTCTACATCCACATAGGGGACCAGCAGCCCGTTAACGCCGTGCGCCACCACCTCCGGGTTGCCGCCCTTGTCGCTGGCGATGACTGGCGTGCCAGCGCGCAGGCTCTCCAGCAGCGCGTGCGACAGGCCCTCGTAGCCGGAGTAAAGCGCGAAGTAGTCGGCAGCCCGCATGTACAGCGCCACCTGCTCGCGCGCCAGCCGCCCCAGCAGCGCCACACGCGGCTCGCCGGCCGCCAGCCGCTGCAGATGGGGCAGCGAGTCGCCGTCGCCGGCCACCAGCAGGCGCACGTCGGGCACGCGCCGCGCCGCCGCAATCAGGTGATCCACGCCCTTCCACGGCGTGAGCCGCGCCGCTGTGAACACGATGGGCGCGTCCGCTTCTAGGCCCAGGCGCCGGCGCGCCTCGGCCTGCGTCAGGGATGGCCCAGCGCCGCCGGCGGGCAGCGCGTTGTAGATGACCTGCACGTGCGCCGGCTCCACCCCCCAGCCGATGACTAAGCGCTTGAGATACTCACTGGGCACGATTACGCCGTCTGCGCCGCGCACCTCGCGCGAGCGGGCGGCCTGCTGCAACGTCACCAGCGGGCCGCCGCGCGCCGTCTGAAAGGCGTCTACGTCGGTTGTGGGCGGAATCCAGCCGCGGCGAACAGCGCGCTCCCAGGCCTGATCGCCAACGATCTTAAACACGCGCGGCCCACCGCTGCCCAGCAGCGGCAGGCCCAGCGTGTGGATGTACGCCAGGTCGGCCCAGCGCAGCAGCGGGCGGGCGGCGCGCGCGTAATCCGCCAAGCGCAGCGGCAGGGCGCGGCGCGGAATGCGCGTCACTGAGTAGGGATAGCCGTCAGTGGGGCCGCCGCCGTAGGTGAGCAGGCGCACCTCCCAGCCGCGCGCCTGCAGCGCCGGCAGCAGCTCGTGCAGATACGTGGCGGGGCCGCCCGGCTCCGGGTGAAAGATACCGGTGGCGATGAACAGGCGCGGCATCGTGCGCCAGGCGCGCCGGCGCTTAGGCCACCACCACGTAAGTCTTGGCGAGCTTGTCGTGCCAGCCCTGATTTTCGGAGTCGATCAGCACCCAGATCCAACCGAGCATGAGCGCCGCCGAGTTGATCAGGTAGCCGAAATAGCGGATGATGGCGTCGCTGTCGCTGATGGGCGTGCCGTCGGTCTTGATGACCTTCAGGTTCATCACCTGTTTGCCCAGCGTGCGCCCACCCTGACGAGTCCAGAAGTACCAGTAGTAAGCCAGGCCGACCAGGAAGCTGAGGACGCCGCCAGCTTCGCGGCCCACACCTGTTAACAGGCCGGCGATGATGCTGATGAGGATGCCGTCAATGATCGCCGAGATCAGGCGCGGGCCGTGATCAGCCAAGGTGTAGATGCTGCTGTTCATGTGTATGTGTCCCCCTTCGTTCGATTGGCGCGCCAGCCAGAGCGCTTTCAGCGCTGGCCAGCAGGCAATCAGATTGTAACCCGCGCTAGGCGATCACGACAAACGTGTTGGCCAGCTTATCGTGCAGGCCCTGCTGGTTGGCGTCAGCCAGCGCCCACAGCCAGCCCAGCATGAAAAACGCCGTGTTCAGGTGATAGCCTAAGTAGCGCAGCACCGCGTCGGCGGCGGTCAGCGGCGTGCCGTCCGTCTTGACAACGCGGATGCCCATAACCATTTTGCCGGGCGTCTGGCCGTTGCGCTGCGTCAGGAAATACCAGTGATACGTCACGCCCAGCAACAGACCAAAGCCCGCGCCGGCCCAGCCGCGCAGCGCCAGCGCGAAGACCCCTGTAAGCGCGCCCAGCAGCAGCGAATCCACCAGGAGCGCAATCAGCCGCGCGCTGAGGGGCGCTAGATCGTACACCAGTGTGCGCTTGAGCTTGTCTTGACTGCGGGCTGGCATGTGCGCTGCTCCTTGCGTTCATCATTCCTTTACGCACAACCGAGGACGCGGGTTGCGGCGGCCCGCCGCGCTGTTTATCATGGTGCATCCTGTATCGCTGCGTTGGGGAAACGCGCATGAACCCACTGAGCCGCAGACAACTGCTGCAAGCTGCCGCCGGGCTGGGCTTTGCGCTCGTCTGGCCAGGGCGGATGCGCGCTGGCGACCAGTGGGTGAACGTGCCGCCGGCGCTGATGCTGCACACGCGCGACAACCGCCAGGCTTTCCTGCCGCCGCTGCTGGAGCGCCTGCAGGCGGCAGGCCTGCAGGCCATCACGTACAAGGCGTGGCGGCAGCGCGTCCTCAACGGCGCGCTGGACAGCGACAGCTTGGTCATGCTGGTAGTGGACGACCTAAGCATGGCGCGGGGCAACCCCAGCTTCGACGCCTTCGCCCGCATGTACGGCTGGTTCGCCGCGGCGCAGATGCCGGCCGTGTTCGCCGTGATCACAGCGCACGACCAGCCGCAGGACGCGGCCCGCTGGGACACGGTGGCCGGCTGGGCGGCGCAGGGCTGCGAGCTGGCCACCCACACCGCCTATCACTCCAATCTCAACGCCGATGACACCACGCCGCGCGGCGATTTCCGCCCGGCCAACTACCGTTTTGAGATCGTTGACTCGGCGCGCTTTATCGAGGAGCAGGTGCGGGCGCGCGGCCTGCCGCTGTACACGGTGGACACGCTGGTCACCCCCTATGGCAGCGGCTACGCCTACCAGCAGGCGCAGCCTGCCCTGCACGCCCCGGTCGTCGAGGCGTGCCGGCAGGCGTCTATTCACATGGTAGTGGGCATCGTGCAGGGGCGCGACCCGCTGCCGCTGGCCGCGCTGCGCGACGAGGTGGTGTATCTGGGCCGCACGCCGCCTGCCTACCTGCGCGGGGCCGACGGCGCGCTCATGCCCGACACCGCCATCACATTCAGCTACCTAGATGAGTGGCGGCGCGCCAACCAACGCCGCCAATCACCCTGAGCGGGCCGCGCCGCTAGGCCTCGACGCGGCTCTCGGCTTCTGGCACTTGCAGCGGGGCTAGGTAGGGCGTGCCCACGCCGATGTAGCCGTAGCCGGCGGCCAGCAGTTCTTTGTAGTCCGGGATCATGCGCCGCCCGTCAATGATGAGATAGGGCGGCCGCACCGTGTTCTCGATCGTGCGCGACAGCCCGCGAAACTCCTCCCAGTCGGTGCTGATGAACAGCATGTCGCTGCCCTCCAGCGCCTCGCGGGCGCTGCTGTGGTAGCTGATCTTCTCGAATAAATGGTTTTTCTGCGGGTCGAAGAAGCGGCGCGCTTCCCGCATCGCCAGCGGGTCGTAGGCGCGGATGGCGCTCACGCCGCGCCCCAGCAGCGCCTCCACCACCTGCAGCGACGACGCATCGCGCATGTCGTTGGTGCGCTGCTTGAACGACAGCCCCAACAGCGCAACCGTCTTCTGGTTGAAGTTGGCCCCGGCCTCAGCGATGGCGCGGTCTATGAGGTAGGTTTTCTGGTACTCGTTGATTTTGTAGACCGCCTCCAGCAGCGTGGCCTGCTGGCCGGCGTTGTGGAACTGGTAGATGAGCGACTGGATGTCCTTGCCGAAGCACGAGCCGCCCGCGCCGTTGGAGACGTACGACCCCCACGTGCTGATGCGCGCGTCGGCGGTCACGCCGCGCTTGAGGTCCTCCATGATGACGTTGGGGAACGTCTCGGCCAAGCGAGCGCCCACGCCGTTCCAGAACGAGATGTAGGTGAGCAGCAGCGTGTTGCCCACGTACTTGATCGCCTCGGCTGTCTCCGGCGTGGTCTCGATGTAGCGGATGCGCACGTGGTTGACAAACTGCGAGTAGATGCGGCGCAGGATGCGAAAATCCTCTTCGTGATCGGCCCCCACCACCACACGGTCGGGCCGGCGCGATTTCTCCACCGCGTCGCCTTCGGGCAGGAACTCCGGGTTAGAGGCGACGCCGACGTTGGGCACTTGGCGTTCGCGCAGCACCCGCTCAAGCTGGCGCGCCGTGCCGATGGGCACGGTGCTTTTGTTGACGACTACGACGCGCCGCCGATCCTGGCGGCGGGCCAGCAGGTCGGCGATATGGTGCACAGCGGCGAAGTAGTAGCTCAGGTCCGACGACCCGTTGGGGTTGGGCGGCGTGGGCAGACACAGGAAGATGGCGTCTGTCCCCTCAATGATGGGCGCGATGTCATCCACAAAAAACAGGTAGCGGTTCAGATTCTCTTCCACAATGGCCGCCAGCCCTGGCTCGTGCACGAAGCGCTCAATCTCCTCGCGCCGGCCAGAGCTGTAGGCGGCGATCTTCTCTGAGTTGATGTCGTAGGCATAGACCTCATGGCCGTACTCCGAGACGACGGCAGCGTGGGTGAGGCCAACAAAACCCGTTCCAGCGACGATGACTTTCATAGTTCCCTCGTGACTAACTCGTGTCAGGCGCGGCTGGCCTCAGTGTACCACCACGCCGCGCCGCCGATGATAACCTGATGCTGCACAGATCAGACGCTACTACCCTTTCCTTGCGCCAGCATTGAGCCAGCGCCTCAAAAAGCGATAGTGGCCGTCGGGTTCTGCGGCACGTCTAGATAGCGGATTTCAAAGTGCAGGTGCGGCCCGGACGAGTTGCCGCTGCTGCCCACGCCGCCGATCACCTGGCCGCTGCTGACAAGCTGGCCGCAGCTCACGTTGATGCTGCTCAGGTGGCCGTAAACCGTGGTGAACGGCCCGTGCGACAGAACAATAGTGTTGCCATAGCCCCAGTTGTTCCAGCCGGCGAAGATCACCACGCCGCCGTTGGCCGCCTTAACCGGCGTGCCGGGGTTGGCCGCCAGGTCAATGCCGGTGTGCCATGACGTATAGCCGCGCGTCACGTTGTAATTGTCTATCGGGCGCGACCAGAACGTGCCGCCGGCGTTGGCGACGCGGCCGCAGCTGCCTGGCTCGCCCGGCGCAAACGAGACGAAGTTGCCGCCGCTGCTGCGGGCGTCGCCGCCTTCGCGCTCCACGACAGGCGTCCAAGCGATCTGCTCTGCCTGGCCGCCAGGGATGAAGATGTACGTGCCGCTGGGCAGCACAGTGTTCGGCGACACGCCGAACAGGTCGTTGTACTCTGAGTCGATGACGACGTAGGGGTCGCTCACGCGATACCTGGCGGCGATCTCGGCGATTGTGCTGCTGCCGATCACGCGGTGATAGACGCCGTCAACGGGCGGCACGAAGATGTCGCGGCCCGGCCGCAGCCGGCCGATGATCGAGCGGTCGTTCGACCAGGCGATGGTCTCTGGCGACAGGCCAAAGCGTTCAGCGATGCCGAAGATGGTGTCGCCCTCACGGACAGTGTAAGTGATGACCTCGCTGCGCGGTCTGTCTGGTATGATCGTGAACGGCTCGTAGGGGTTGCGCACGACGCGCAGCGGGTCCGGCTGGCGGGCCGAGGCCAGCGGCGCGCTCAGCAGGGCGGCGGCTGTTTGTGGGTCGAGCGTGGGCAGGGCGTCCGGGGCTGCATCTGCGCCAGCCGACGGCGCGGCGGGAGTGTCGGTCGTGGGCGCAGCGGGTTCATCGGTAGGGACTTCGGCCACCGGCTGCGGCGCATCGGGGGCTGGCGGCGCGGGCTGCTGCTCATCGGCGGGCAGCACCAGCAGCAAGGCAGCGGCAGCGGTGAGCGCGGCAGCCAGCAGCAGCAGCGCCAGACCCAGCAGGCGCTGGCAGCCGGACGGGCTGGCTTCGGTCTCGTCCATGCGAATGAGCGGCGCGGTGTCGTCCAGCGGGTCGCGGGGCGGCTCAGGAATGGCGTGCGTCATGCGACACGGTCCTCTTGCATCCAGAACTCAACTGTCCCCCATCCCCCGGCAGGCCAGTCTAAATCAGTATACAGCGGATAGCAAGGCTGTTCAGCTTCCGGGCAGCAGGTACTCGATGCGCTCTGGCACGGGCGTCAGCAGATAAACATCCACAGAGCGCGACCACGGCACCCAGTCGGCGTCGCTGTAGCCCAGGTCAATCCACAGCGGGCGGGGAAAGCTGCCGGTGTCGGCCATTAGGCCAATGCCGTAGCCCGGCACGTAGACGCGGGAGCGGTAGGGAATGATGCGCGGGTCAGAGCCGACGATGCCCTTGCGCAGCGTCTCGCCCAGGGCCGTGATCGAGTCGCCGCCCAGGGCCTGCGGGTGGTAGCTGGTGGCGTACATGCGCAGCCGCCGCCAGTACTGCAGCGGGCCTTGCGGCGTGTCCACCGTGCGCAGCACGACATTTGTGCCATAGCGCACCACCTGGTCTACTGGCTCCTGCAGCACACCGCTTTCATCAACAGCGCGGCTGACCTCGAAACCGTTCTCGTAGCGGACGCGGATGGCGGTCTGGCGCAGTCCCTCGCGGCCGCCCTGCACCACAACGCGCTGATCCAGCTCCAGCGTCGGGTCCGGCTGATAAATGGTGACGTAGGGCAGCGTTTCGCGCTCGACGATCGTTTCCTCAGTCACGCGGATGACGCGGATGTGCATCCCGGCCAACAGCGGCGTGCTGTCTGCCGGGATGACGTAGTCCTGGCCAATGAGGGCGATTCCAGCCTCGACCAGCGCGTCGGCCACGGTGTCGCCGGTGGCGCGGGTTTGGATGGCGGCGCCGTCAGCGTTGATAGTGACGGGGCGGGAGCGCCGGATGATGATGCGCATGTCGCGGGCCAGCGGCGCGCCCAGGTCTGGCGTAACAGCATCGGCCAGGTAGAGCGTGATGCCCGCCTCGTACAGCGCTTCGCCCACCGTCTCGCTGGCGGATTCAAACGCCGTCAGCGTGCCGTCGTCGTCAATGGTCAGCGGCAGGGCGCGGCGCACCACGATCTGGCTGGCTGGGACTGGCCACTGTGCCAAGCTGGCAAGATCGGCGGGCGTGCCGTCCACGGTGACGCGGTCGCGCGGGGAGAGGCTGTAGCCAGCGCTGGCAAGGATGGCAGCCGGGCCGGTGAGATGCGTGCGCAGCGCGCTGGACGCGCCGTCCACCACCAGCGTCACGCTGCGGGCGCGGCTGATGCGCACGACCGTGCCATCTGTTAAGGGGGCAGTCAGGGCGGGGGCCACCAGGTCGCCTTCGCCCAGCGCGATGCCGGCCTCGGCCAGCAGCTCGCCCACCGTTTCGGCGCGCGTGGTGACCGCGTGGGCGCTGCCGTCGGTGGCGAGGACAACGTCGTGCAGGGGCGGCACGGCAGCCGCCGCCGTCAGCGCCAGCAGCGCACAGGCGGCACACGTCAGCGCACAACCCAGGGCCGCCCCCAGCGGGAAAAAGCGCTGCCAGCCAGCAGGCGTGTGCGGCGATGTGAGAACAGGGGGAGCGGTGAGCGTGTCCAAAGGCAGTATTCTGTGTGACCGCCAGAACAACGAAGGTTGCTGGCAGTAAGCTCAGGCCAGGTTAACCTGCGGCACCCAGGAATGACACCTTAGTGCTGCTACCTTCCGGTCCTGACACGGTTCGGAGTTCCTGCCGCGCAGGACCCGGTCTGAGCTGACCACCAGCAACCATTTGTTTGATCTGATCATACCGCGGAATACCAGGCAGATCAAGACAAAACCCGCCACCCCAAAAAGAGTGCGCGGGCTTTGCGACGCTTAATCTTTTCCAAAAAAAAGCGACACGTTTGCTCATAAATTTCTTATATTGGGCGCAGTATAACGCCCCCTTCCGGCGCTGTCAAGATTTGGTTGGCAAGGGGAGTGGGGAAGATCATGGATACAGACGGCGATTCTAAGCGTAGAAAAACCCGCATGTGTCCGCAAAATTTACCAGTCCCTTCCTGAGAACCGGACATAAAGGGTTGACAGGGTTACAATTAGGGGAGAAGCGCAATCAGGAGAAGAAGGAGAAGCGGAAATGGAACTGAGTCAGGAACAAAGGGATCAATACAGCGATTA
>DAOTWC010000073.1:0-8011 GCA_034435995.1 Anaerolineae bacterium
CCGACTGCTATACTGGCGTATGGTGTGAACCTAAGGGTACAGAGTAAATTTAACAGCCATTAAACCTGAAGGAGGAACCGCCGTAATGGGCGCTGCACTCGAAATCCGTAACTTGCATGTGACTGTTGATGACAAGCCGATCCTTCGCGGCGTGAACCTGACTGTAAAGCAAGGCGAGGTCCACGCGCTGATGGGGCCTAACGGATCTGGCAAAAGCACACTCGCCAACGCCCTGATGGGCCACCCGGCATATACGGTCACTGCGGGTCAGATTATTTTCGACGGACAGGATATTCTGGAAATGGAGCCGGATGAGCGCAGCCGCGCCGGTTTGTTCCTCGCATTTCAGTATCCTGTCTCAATACCTGGTGTGACACTCGCCAATTTTCTGAGGCTGGCCATTAATGCCCGCATGAAGGCTGAAGACCCGGACAGCAAAGGCATCTCGATCCCGCAGTTCACGCGCTTGCTGCGCCAGAAGATGGATCAGCTTCACATGGATCACAGCTTTGCGGGCCGTTACCTGAACGAGGGGTTCAGCGGCGGTGAGAAGAAGCGGGCTGAGATTCTACAGCTGGCGACACTAGAGCCAAAGATCGCTGTGCTTGACGAGACTGACTCCGGCCTCGACATTGACGCGCTGAGGGTAGTGGCTGAAGGCGTCAACAGCCTGCGCGGGCCGGATTTGGGCGTTCTTGTCATTACGCACTACCAGCGCATTCTCAACTACATCAAGCCAGAATACGTCCACGTCATGTTCGAGGGACAGATTGTTGAGAGTGGTGGCCCGGAGCTAGCGCTCAAACTGGAAGAAGCGGGCTACGACTGGATTCGTGAGAAATACAGCACGGCTTAACCGAGCTGGTATCAAACGCAGACTATTTTGAGGAGCAGCCGTCATGGGTGAACCTGTAATCCGCAGTGAGAAGGAACTGACTCTCGAAGAGCGTGCGCTGAAAGACGTTCGCCACAGTTATGACGAGACTTACGGGTTCTCATACCCGGAGAACTACGCTTTCAAGAGTCAAAAAGGGCTGAATGCCGACATTGTACGGCAGATCAGCCAGATGAAGAACGAGCCAGCGTGGATGACGGATTATCGGTTGAAGGCCTACGAAATCTTCATCAGCAAGCCTATGCCCCAGTGGGGCGGGGACCTGAGTGGAATTGACTTCGACGATATCTATTACTTCGTGCGCGCTGCTGACCGCCAGGGCCGAAGCTGGGATGAAGTGCCACCTGAAATCAAGGAAACGTTTGACCGCCTCGGTATACCAGAAGCGGAACAGAAGTTCCTGCAGGGTGTGAGCGCTCAGTATGAATCCGAGGTGGTGTACCACAGCATTCGTAAGGACCTGGAGTCGCGTGGGGTGATCTTCACCGATATGGACTCCGGTCTACGCGATTACCCTGAGCTGGTCAGAGAGTACTTCGGCACGGTAATTCCGTCGTCCGATAACAAGTTCGCTGCGCTCAACAGCGCTGTGTGGTCCGGCGGATCGTTCATCTACGTGCCGCCGGGTGTGCATGTTGAAATGCCGCTTCAGGCCTATTTTCGCATTAACACACAGAATATGGGCCAGTTCGAACGCACCCTGATCATTGTGGATAAGGGCGCATATGTGCATTATGTTGAGGGGTGCACAGCGCCTACATACAGCTCAGACAGCCTGCACAGCGCTGTTGTTGAGATTATTGTCAAGGAGGGCGGGCGCTGCCGCTACACAACCATTCAGAATTGGTCCAACAACGTCTACAACCTGGTGACGAAGCGCGCAGTTGCTTACCGTAACGCCACTATGGAGTGGGTAGATGGAAACCTCGGCAGCAAACTGACCATGAAATACCCTGCGGTGCTGCTCATGGAAGAAGGCGCTCATGGCGAGGTGTTGTCTATCGCTTTTGCTGGTCGCGGTCAGCACCAAGACGCCGGCGCTAAGATCACCCATCTGGCCCCCAACACCACCAGTCAGATTATCAGCAAGTCAATCAGCAAGGATGGCGGTCGCGCCAGTTACCGGGGCCTGCTGAAAATCGTAAAAGGCGCGGACAATTGCAAGAGCAACGTTGTGTGTGACGCGCTGCTACTTGATGACGAGAGCCGGTCGGATACTTACCCAACCATCGAGATAGATGCCCGCAACGTAACGATGGGCCATGAGGCCTCAGTGAGCAAGGTAGGCGAGGATCAACTGTTCTATGCGATGAGCCGCGGCTTGAGCGAAGACGAAGCCAATGCCATGATCGTCAACGGTTTCATCGAGCCTCTGGTGAAAGAGCTGCCAATGGAATATGCGCTTGAACTGAACCGGCTGATCCAGATTCAGCTTGAGGGTTCTATTGGGTAGTAGAACCTTGAGGTGAACAGCTTGGTTTGGTATCTACTCATCAGGAGATAACACCTGTGGTTGTAGTGAGACGACGAGCGACGAGCATCAGCGCTCCGCGGTTCAGCAGAGAGGACGTGGAAGCGCTGAGCGCGAACCGCAACGAACCAGAATGGCTGCGCGAGAGCCGGCTGATGGCTTGGGAAATCTATGAAGACCTGCCCATGCCTGGCCTGACACAAGAAGAATGGCGGCGTACCGACTACCGTCACATTCGCTGGGAAGAGGCAGATAGGATCATATCGCCCAACGGCACGGCTGTCCTCGAAGCTGTGCCGCCTGCCAACTTGGAGCCGTTGATTGGTGACGAACAAGGCGGCCTGCTGGTGTTCGTAGACGGCAAGGTTGTGCACAGTGAAGTATCGGCAGAGCTGACACAGGCGGGCGTGGTCTTTACTGATCTCGCGACGGCCTGCAGAGAGCATGAACATCTTGTGCGGCCCAATCTGATGACCAGAGCCGTGCTGCCAACGGATGGGAAGTTTGCTGCGCTGCACGCTGCTTTGTGGACCCACGGTGTGTTCGTACACATTCCGCGCGGCAAAGCCGTTGAGCTTCCGCTGCACGTTGTCATGTACAACACGCGCGCCGGCGCGAGCATGGGCCACGTATTAGTGGTGCTTGAGGAGAACGCTCAGGCGACAATGCTTGTGGATTACCTGTCAGCTGATGCACAGACCCACTCAGCGTATATCGGAGCGACTGAGCTGCTGGTCGGAGACGCTGCTAATCTGCGTTTTGTAGCCTTACAAAACTGGAATCGCAACACCTTCGAGTTTAGCCACCAGCGGGGGCGCGTGGGTCGCAGTGCCAACCTTGATTGGATAATCGGCACGTTTGGCGGCCGGCTGGTCAAGCTATATCTAGAAATGGAGCTGGACGGCGTCTACGCGAACGGCCGCATGTCTGGCATGTTCTTTGCCGATAAGGATCAGCTTTTCGATCACGACACACAGCAGAACCACAACGCGCCGCTCACAACCTCTGACCTGCTGTTCAAGGGCGCAGCGCGCGATCAGGCTCGGACCGTGTGGCAGGGGATGATCAAATCGCTGCCCAAGATGCAGAAGATTGACGGTTTCCAAGCGTGTCGCAATCTGCTGTTGAGCGAAGAAGCGCGTATGGACGCCATTCCGGGCCTGGAGATTGAGGCTGATGATGTGGCCTGTTCGCATGCGGCCACTTTTGGGACGCTGGAAGCAGAGCCGATCTACTATCTGATGAGCCGCGGCATCCCACGACCGGATGCGGAGCTGATGCTGACCGAAGGTTACTTCGATGAGCTGCTTCAGCGCATTCCATTTGAACGTGTCCGCGAACGTCTCTTGGCGGCCCTGGACGAGAAAATCCTCGGCTAAGCTGAGAATTGGCTTTAGCTAGCGTGGTGGGAGCACAAACCTGCGGGGCGCGCTGGGGTCTTACCGGTGCGCCCGCGTGCTACAATATACCTTTGATTAAGCGCGAAAGAGGACTCTATGGCTGCTTTGGCAACGTCGCATTATGACCTGGACGCTGTGCGCGCAGATTTCCCGGTATTGACTGAGGCACACCATGATGATGTGCCCCTTGTTTATCTTGACAACGCTGCAACCAGCCAGAAGCCGCGCCAGGTCATAGACGCGCTTGTCGCGTATTACCAGCGCTACAACGCCAACGTGCACCGGGGAATACACAAACTGAGTGAAGAAGCTACCCAAGCTTATGAGGACTCACGCACGAAAATAAAGCGCTTTATTAACGCGAGCAGCCGCCGAGAGGTGATTTTTACCAGCGGCACAACAGAAAGCATCAACTTGGTGGCGCAGGCCTGGGGACGCGCCAATCTACAAGCAGGCGATGTCGTCGTCTCCACTGTAATGGAACATCACTCTAATATCGTGCCCTGGCAATTACTGGCAGCGGAGCGCGGCTTTTCTATTCGCTACATACCGCTGCTGTCAGACGGCACGCTTGACTTTGATGCCTACACATCCCTGCTGCGCAGCGAACCTGTCAAGCTCGTAACAGTTATGCACGTGTCAAACGTGCTTGGCACAATTAATCCCATCGCAGAGATGGCCCGCCAAGCGCATGAGGCAGGCGCGCTTATTCTTGTGGATGGAGCGCAGAGCGTTCCCCACATGCCAATTGATGTACAAGCGCTCGACGTTGACTTTTACGCATTCAGCGGCCACAAAATGGTTGGCCCCACAGGAATTGGCGTTCTCTTCGGGAAGCGGCAGCACCTAGAGGCTATGCCGCCGTGGATGGGTGGCGGGGATATGATCTCGACAGTCCGGCTGGAAGGCAGCACCTGGAATGAACTGCCGTACAAGTTTGAGGCCGGCACGCCAATTATTGCGGGGGCAATAGGCCTGGGTGCGGCCGTGGATTATCTCAATGCATTGGGGATGGATTGCATTCATGCCTACGAAAAGGCGCTCACTGCTTATGCTGTCGAACGATTGAGCGAAGTGCCACAGCTCAACTTGCTAGGCCCAGATGCCGCCAGGAGAGGAGCCGTTACGGCGTTCACGTTTGCGGGCATTCACCCGCACGATTTGGCCCAACTGCTCGATCAGCAGGGGATTGCCATACGGGCCGGCCATCACTGCGCCATGCCCCTGCACGAACAGCTTGGTTTGGCAGCCTCAGCCCGCGCCAGTTTCTACCTGTACAACACGTTCTCAGAGGTTGACGCGCTGATAGAGGGGTTGTATAAAGCCAGGCAGGCTTTTGCCCTCTGAACCGGAGACCTTACAATGTACGATATGTACCGGGAGAACATACTCGACCACGGCAAGAATCCGCGTAACCGAGGTGTTCTGGACCCGGCTGACATAGACTTTGAAGGACACAATCCTCTGTGTGGCGACCGCCTTCGGCTGACGATGCGGCTTGACGAGGAGGGCCGGATTGCTGAACTTGCCTGGGACGGTGAGGGCTGCGCGATTAGTCAAGCCTCAGCGTCCATGCTGGGCGAGATGATCCTGGGAATGACGCTTGACGAGGTCAAGCAGATTGACAAGCAGGTGATCTTCGATATGCTAGGCATACCCCTCTCGATGAGCAGGGTGAAGTGCGCGTTGCTGTCGCTGAAAGTGCTCAAAGCAGGCGCTTATGGCTTGGATAAACTGGCGCTAGAGGAAGACGACGAATAAAAGGCGGTGTATCGGTGTTTGTTACCGTGGCAACAACTGATGAAATCAAGCCGGGCGAGCGGATGGTGTTTGAGGTTGGGCGGCACTGGGTTGTCGTTTTCAACGTTGATGGCAACTATTACGCCCTGCGCGATCTATGCACGCATGACGATGGGCCGCTTGCGGAAGGTCGGCTTGACGGCTGCGAGATCGAGTGCCCGCGGCACGGTGCGCGCTTTGATGTGCGAACTGGTGAGGTGACTGCGCCCCCCGCTGTGAGACCTGTGCCAAACTACACAGTTCGTGTTGTCGGCAGCGAAATCCAGATCGAAGTTTGAAATGGTGTTTTCCGCAGGTGGAGCCTACAGCAGTGTTGCGGCGGCAATGTCTTTGGACAGGACTCTGGTGTTCGCTCATCGAGGGGCGAGCGCCTACGCGCCGATGAACACGCTGCCAGCCTTTGAGCTGGCAGCAGCTCAGGGCGCAGACGGCATCGAGCTGGACGTTCACTTGACCCGTGACGGACATGTTGTTGTCATCCATGACTTCACTGTGGACAGCACTACCGACGGACACGGCCGAGTAGCGGAAATGTCACTGGCTGATATAAAACGACTTGACGCAGGTGCATGGTTTGGTGCGGCGTTTGCTGGGGTTCGCGTTCCCACTTTGGATGAGGTTTTTGCCGCAGTCGGCCACCGGGTGTTGATAAACGTCGAGATAAAATCTGAGGGCGGCGCATCGCCTGATTTAGAACAGGCGGTTGCGGCCATCATTGAGCGCTCGAGCATGAAGGAGCGCGTCATTGTATCGTCTTTCAATGCTCTTGTGCTGACACATTTCCGCACCGCCATGCCAGATGTGCCCATCGGTTTTCTGTATGACACAGCGGCGAAAGATGTGCTGCAGACGCTGCAGGACACTGGGCTGACTGTAGAGGCGCTGCATCCTCACTATTTGCGGCTCGACGCTGGCCTGATGGTACTGGCACGTACGCGCGGCTGGTGGGTGAACACATGGACAGTGAATAACCCGCAGCGCGCGGCTGAACTGAGAGACCTGGGCGTCAACGTGGTTATGACCGACTACCCAGACATCGTACGGGCGGCGCTTGGCTGATTGCATCTCGGATGACACCGCACGGCGGCCTCTGGCATAAACTGATTAGGTTTGGCTTTCGTCTCCTGTATAACGAGTTTGCTTTCACCTACGACACGGTGAGCTATGCGGTTTCGCTGGGCGCTTGGCGGTGCTGGCAGCGGGCGGCTCTGAAGCACCTGGGCGTACCTGTGCCCGCTCCAGTGCTGGAACTGGCGCACGGCACTGGCAGCTTGCAGCTCGACCTGGCTGCGCTTGGATACCGCGCTGTGGGCATAGATATATCAAAGTCTATGGGACGAATCGCTGCACGCAAACTACGCGGGTACGGCTTTGCACCTCAACTAGCGCGTGCGCAAGCTCAGTATTTACCTTTCGCGGCAGAGACATTTGCCGCTGTAATTTGCACGTTTCCGACCGAGTTCATTTTTCAGCCGCAAGTTCTGCGCGAGGCGCATCGCGTGCTGCAGCCAAGCGGGCGCTTGGTAATCGTTCCTATCGCGCTTCTCAATGGACACGGGCCGCTAGAAGCCGGCCTTGAACGGCTGTATCAGATTACGGGTCAGCGCAGCAGCGGCCAAGCTGACGTAGCAGCTTTGTTTAGTTCGTGTGGTTTTTCTGTAGAATTGCTGCAGGACTTCTGCCCGCGCAGCACTGTGCAGATTATCGCTGCGCATAAACAGACCTAGTAATCGGCAAGCCTCCATGCTATACTTTGATTGTATTTATGGTGGCTATAGCTCAGTTGGTTAGAGTGCCTGGTTGTGGCCCAGGAGGCCGTGGGTTCAAATCCCACTAGCCACCCACCACGGAGTAGCGCAAGCGGCCGTCTCAGGGGAGGGCCGTTTGCGTTTCTGTTCAACGCAGCATGGCTAACGCCGCCGTAGATTGACCAGCATCCTGCGCTGGATTGTGCGCATGCCTAGCAGCGAAATAAGCTGCGCTGGAACTGCCACTTGCGCGGCTGAGAGCACTGGCGTCGCGGTTGGCGTGAGCACATCAGGCGCGCTAGAGGCAATCGGAACAGCGGAGTCAGTTTGGGCCTCGACGACCGCTGTCTTAGGCAGCTCTTGGTCGGGAACAGCAGTAGACACGTCTGGCCTTGAATACGGCGGCGCAATATCTGTGCTTGTTTTCTCAGCCTCACTGGGGCGGGGAACGCCGAATATGTCCCAAATGCTCAGTTGAGATGTGTCAAGCGCCGCGGCCGGCGGCGCTTCTGCTATCTGAGGTGCAGCTTCTTGGGGGCTGTCCGCGCTTAAGTTACCGCGATTTGCTGCCGCGACATAATCACTTCGCTTCTCATCGTCAACGGCTGGTGTTGGCTCTGCAGTTGTCGCCGCTATCTCTTTATGTTGTGGTTCAGAGGGATGAGCAAATCCCTCTACGCTGCCAACGGGCGAAAGC
>DAOTWC010000074.1:0-11976 GCA_034435995.1 Anaerolineae bacterium
TGCGCGCGCGCTGCGCCCGTGCCGGCCGCGCCTACGCCGAGGCCCATCTCGATTATGAGCGCAGCGCCGATGCCTACGAAGCGATGCTGATGCGGGCGGCAGAGCGATGATGCGCGTATGGATGCTTGATCCAGCGCAGCTTACGCCGTACTACAACATTGCGCTGTGCGACGCGCTGGCAGATGCCGGATGCGCTGTGCGCTATATCGCGTCGCGCTATCTCTATGACGATCATCTGCCGTTCACTGGACGCTTCCAGACGGATTACGTCTATTTTCGCGGCCTTTACTACCCCTGGCTGACTCGCTTTCCGCGCCTGCGCCGAGGGCTGCGAGCTGCGGTATATCCATTGGCGCACTGGCAGGTCGCACGCCAGCTCAAGCGGGCAACACCGGACGTGCTGCACATTCAGTGGAGCCGCGCGCCGCTGTTTGACTGTTGGCTCATTCGGCAGGCGCAGGCGGCCGGTGTGCCGGTCGTGCACACTGTGCACGATGTCGTGCCGCTGTACGCGCTGCGCGCCGACACGCGGCCGCTGCAAGCTGTTTACTGCGCCGCGGATCGTATCATCGTTCACACCAAAGCCAACCGGGAAACCTTCGTCCGGACTTATCCGGCTGTTGACCCAGCAAAGATCGCGATTGTGCCTCTCATCAGCACGCCGTACACCGCGCTCCCCGCCGACGCGACTCGGGCGCAGGCGCGCGCCCGGCTGGGGCTGCCAGCCGACGCAACCGTGCTTCTCTTTTTCGGCTCTGTGCGTGCGTACAAAGGCGTAGATGTCCTGCTGGCAGCGTTCGCGCAGGCGGCGGAAGTTCGGCCCGATGTTCGCCTGCTCATTGCCGGACGGCCCGAGACACAGGCGGATGTTGACCTGCTGGCAGCGGCGCGGGATCAACGGCAGGTGCGTGTCTTTTCTGGTTACGTTCCCTATGAGGACGTGTGGTTGTACCACTACGCCGCCGACGCAGCGGTGCTGCCCTACCGGGCAATCACTCAAAGCGCGGCCCTAATCACTTGTATGGATTTCGGTCTGCCGGTAATCGTGACAGACGTGGGCGGCCTGCCAGAAAGCGTTGACGGCAACGGCTGGGTCGTGCCGCCAGAAGATATCCCCGCGCTGACAGAAGCGCTGCTGGCAGCAGTCTCGGATCGAGACCTCCTGCGGCAGATGGGCCAGCGCTCTAAGGCGCTGATTGCCGAACGCCACGCCGGCCCGGCTGTTGCGCGGCAGACAATGGCGCTCTATCGTGAGCTTGTGAGATGAAAGTGACGCAGCCCCCGCCGCAGCAGCGCTAGATCCTCTTGGGTGACCAGCCATGTCTGCCACCAGCGCGCCCCGCTGATGCGGCAGAAGGCTGCTGCAGAGGCCACACCAAGAAAGCTGTAAGCCAAGCTGGTGGCTAACGCCGCGCCGCTGGCGTCGTACATGGGAATCAAGACCGCGTTAGCGGCCAGATTGATGGTAAAGGCTGCAGCGGCTAGTGCCCCATTCACGCCGATGCGCCCGCGCCCGGCGATGTCCGGCCCCAGCACACGCGCCAGGTTGAACAGGAAGATGCCAGGCAGCAGCCACAGCAGCGGCTCGGTTGCGCAGCGGAAGGGTTCGCCGTACAGCAGCACAATGAACCACTCGCCCAGCAGCGCCAGCGCCACTAGGATCAGCGCGCCGAACCACACGGTCAGGCGCGCGTTGAGCAGCGTGAGCTGCGTGCGGCGCGCGTCATCCCCTTCCCAGGAGGCGATGCGCGGCAGAATCACTTGCCCGGTGACGGTGCTGAATGTCCAGACACGCTCGGCCAGCAGCACGGCAACCGAATACAACCCAACCGAGGCAGCGCCGCCCGGCCCCCATAGGTTGAGCAGCAGCACGTCCACGCGCAGCAGCAGGTAGACGGCAATCACAGCGACCTGTGCTTTCAGACCGTAGCCGGCCATCTGCCGCCAGTAGGCGCGATCCAGCCGCAGGGTTAGCAGGCGGGCGGGCGCGGCCATCCTGCGCCGCAGCAGGGTCACAGCCAGCGCCAGCCCAGCGGCGTTCCCGGCAATCGTCGCGGCCAGGGCCGCGCTGACGCCGCCATCTGCCGCGAATACCAGCGGCACAACCAGCACAACAGTTACCAGCGGCGGTGTCAGCTCTACCAGGCCAAACGCGCGAAAGTCCTGCAGGCCTTGCAGCACGGCCCCCAGGTGCAGGCGCAGATAAAGCAGCGGCAGCAGCGTCAGGCTCAGGTAAAGCAGATCGGATGGCACGCCGGGAAACAGCGCCGGCCCGCCCAAGCCGATCAGCACTGCGCCGACCAGCAGGCCGCCGCCGCTGAGCCACAGCGACAGCGTGATGCTGCCGCGCGTGGCCGTCACCACGTCATGGTCGCCGTGTGCCACATAGTAGGCGGCCGACATCACCACACCGATGTTGAACACCGACTGGATCACCAGCGGCAGCACCAACGCCAGCTCGTAAAGCCCCTTGCCGGCGGCGCCCAGGCCGCGCGCCAGCAGCGCCGAGAGCAGCAGTCCCAGTGCCGCTGCGCCGCCCAGGCGAACCAGATTGATCGCGCTGTCGGCAGCGAACCGCCGCAGCTCAAGA
Organism: Anaerolineae bacterium; assembly: GCA_034435995.1. Lineage (GTDB taxonomy): Bacteria > Chloroflexota > Anaerolineae > Aggregatilineales > Phototrophicaceae > DAOTWC01. Next base: position 2,591 of record DAOTWC010000074.1, read on the forward strand.
TTGTGTTGCATGGTGTCGTTTGTCCGCACCGCTTCGCTGCACCATCATAGCACGGAGCCGCCGCCGCCAACCTTAATGGGTTCAGCAGGCCGCTAAAACGTATAATACCCACAGGCTGCCGCGCACCGGACAGGATGAAGTTTATGCAATCTCAGCCGCTCGTGAGCGTCGGGATGCCGGTCTACAACGCCAGCGCCTGCATCCGGCGCGCGCTCGACTCGCTGTTGGCACAGGACTTCGCCGATTTCGAGCTGATCATCTGTGACAACGCGTCCACCGACGACACCTACGTCATCTGCCAGGCGTACGCCGCGCGCGACGCCCGCATTCGGCTCTACCGCAACGAACGCAACATCGGCGCTCAGGGCAACTTTACCCGCGTCTACGAGCTGGCGATCGGCGACTATTTCATGTGGGCGGCCCACGACGACTGGTGGGAAGCAGGCTTCATCAGCGCGTGCCTGGCCGGGCTGCAGGCTGCGCCCGACGCTGCACTGTGTTTTGCCCAGAGCTACTATCACTACGAGAACACCGGCGCGGTGCAGCTCACGCCATTTCCGGCGGACGTGGCAGGTGCACTGGCCTGGCAGCGCTGTTACAACCTGCTGATGACGCCCGCCGTGAACACGCCGTTTTACGGCTTGTATCGGCGCGAGACAATCAGGTCAGGGCTGCCGTTCCAGATCGTCGAGGCGTCAGACACCGTGTTCCTGCTGCGCATGGCCCGCCAGGGTCGGTTCGTGCCGGTGGAACAGGGCCTGCACCATTACACAGTGGCGCGGCGGGGCGGGCGCGTCCGCGTGCGCCAGCTCGCCCCCGGCCAGCCCGCGCTGATCGCCGCTTTCAAGCTCGATTTCCGGCTGTGGGGCCAGCTCAAGCGTGCAGTCGAGGGCTGCGCGCCCGATCGCGCGGCGCAGCGGGCGCTGCGCCGCGCCCGCTTTCACTACTTTCACTACGTTACCGGCTGGCCGTTCTCGGCCAAGCTGGTGATGCGCTACACCTATGTCATGCTGCCCGATTGGTTCGTGCCGCGCATGCTGCGCTGGCTGGAACGTCACCCGCGCGTAGACGCGGGTCTGCGGCGTATTATCGGCATTGGCAAGGCTCCGCCTAGAACCGACGCGGGCGCCGCCCCCGACTGAGCAGCGCCCCCTCAGCCAAAGCGCAGGCCGCGCTGGGCGCGCGCGTCCAGCACAGCGCGCACCCGCTCCAGCGCCTCGGCGCGGATCACATCCACCCACACATTTGGGTAAAGCGCGCGCAGCGAATCGCGCACGGCGTCCGCTTGGTCGGGCGGGGCGATCAGCGTCACGGCCAAGCTGGTGCTGTTGGGAATGTACTGGATCAGATCGGTCTGCGTGGTGACGACCGGCCGGAACTGGCCATAATAGAGGCGCGCAGTCTCTAGAAACCACTCGGATGTCAGGCCGCCGGCCAGCACCACCATGTGCACGTCGGGCGTGCCGTGGATCGGGCCGGGGCCGTAGACCTCGGGGGTGGGCGTGGGCGTGGGCACAACCGGGCCGGCCATGACCTCCAGCGGCGGCACACTGACGTACAGCGGCGGCGTCTCGGCCAGCCGGGTAATAGCGCGGGCCGGGCCGGGTTCGTAATACTCGTCCTCTTTCCACAGGCACACGCCGAAGAACCAAGGCGGCGCGTAGCGCGCGATCCACTCGAACATGGCCACCGTCCCCTCGGCCTGGCTTTCGTGCGTGTAAGGCGGGTAGCGGTTGTCCTGCTGGTAGAACAGCGTCTGGCCGTCGCGCGGGAAGGGCCAGATGCCGCCCTCGGTGCCCACCACCGGCACGTTGGCCGTGCCGAACAGCGCCGCGCAGCGCTCGTTGAACATGCGGCCCATCGCCAGCAGGCCCACTGGGTCGCCATACGGCGTCAGCGGCGTGCCGCCGTAAACTGTGCGGCCGGGGTCGGTGGCCTGGCAGATCGGATCGTAAGGGTACTCGAAGTGCCAGCCGCCCTCGCGGGCGTTCTGCTGCTCCGGCGGGCGGGCGCTGAGCGGGCCGCGGCCCGGTATCTGCTGGTAGTAGTGGTTGAGGATGTAGGGGTGAGTGGCGCAGTAAGCGCCGTTGGCCAGCACCGCGCGGAAGCGCTCGCGGTGATTCTGATGCAAGTAGTTGAGAAAGGCGTCCATCCACAGCACCGACGACTCGGTGGACGTGGCGCTCTCGGCCAGCGCGATGAAGCCCGGGTAGCCGCCTTGGCTGATGATGAACTCCGCCCAGATCAGCCAGTTGTCCATCAGCGGGGCAATCAGCGCGCCGTTGCGCCAGTCAATGTTCGTGCCCGGCGGCCATTCGATGGGCAGGTTCGGCTCGTTGTAGAACTCGAACCAGCGCACGCCCACGCTCAGATAGGCCAGCGTCTCGTCGCGCATGGTGCGGTCAAACGGCCGCGCGCCCCAACGGTCGCGGTAGAGGCGCACGATGGGCGTCACGCCGCGCTGCAGAAACGCGATGCAGTCGTCTACGTACTCGGTCTGCGCCGCCACCAGCTTGGCCCAGCCGAAGCCGGCGTCCGTCCAGCGGTCGAACTCGACCGGTGTGATGAGCACGCGCTTGTTGTGCAGGCCGCGCGGGTTGCGCGACCACTGAAATTCGTCGAGGCGCATGGGCGTTCTCTCTGCTGCCGCGCCCTCAGCCGCCGATGACCGGGCCGGGCGTCGGGCTGAGCGGCGTGGGCGGGGCGTCTGCGTCTGGCGCGGGCGGCGTGGGTGTGGGTTCGGGCGAGGGCGTCATTGTGACGAAGCCGCTGCCCTGCGGCACGACCGGCCCGGCGGTGGGCGCGAACGGGATGGCAGTGGGGGCTGGCGTCCAGGTGGCGGTGGGGCGCAGCGGCACGCCGAACGGCTGGTTGAGCTGGGCGCGCACGTCCAGCGCAGCCTGCGCGTCCTCGATGAAGTCGTACACCACCGGGTCGAACAGGGCATGCGGGGCCAGCTGCGCCAGCTCCACGCCGTAGGCTGGGGCGCGGTCATGGCGCGCCAGCACCGTAACCGACACACTGACCGGCGGCGGTATGAACGCCACCAGCCGCAGATCGCTGATGACGGTGGGCCGGAAGCGATCCCAGTAGGCGCGGGCGGCGTCGAACAGCCACTCTGGCCCTAGGTTAGGGGCGACCAGCAGGAAATGATAGGTGGGCAGCGTGTCCTGGGCCATGCCAGGATTATAGATGGACTCATGGTGAATTGAAAACCCCGCCCCAGCGCGTCACAATACGCGCGCTGGCGGCGCACACCGCTAGGGGGATACATCGTGGACGCTGGACAGGCGGTAGGGCTGTTGGTGATCGGACTGGCGGCGGGGGTGGCGTCCGGCATGTTCGGCATCGGCGGCGGCGTGATCATCGTGCCGGCGCTGACGCTCTTCCTGGCGTTCGAGCCGCTCAACGCCATTGCCACGTCGCTGGCAGCGCTGCTGCTGCCGGTGGGTATCTTGGCGGTGACGACCTACTACCGCGCCGGTTTGATGCGGGTGCGGTCAGCGGCGCTGGTGGCGGCGGGCCTGGTGCTGACGGTGGTCATCGGCGCGCAAATCGCCATCAACCTGCCCGCCAACCTGCTGAAGCAGATTTACGGCGTGTTCCTGCTGTACATGGGCTGGCGTCTCGCTGAGCCGCGCCAGGTCTACGCGGAACAGCGGGCACAGCAGCCAACAGGCGCTGCCGCGCCGCAGGCAGATGCGCCTGGCGCGCCTGTTCAAGAACCGAATATCCCCTGGTACTGGCTGCTGCTGCTGGGCATGGCGGCAGGGGTGGCATCCGGCATGTTCGGCATTGGCGGCGGCATCATCATCGTGCCGGCGCTGGTGGGCCTGTTCAAATACGATCAGAAGCTGGCGGTGGGCACGTCGCTGGGGGCGCTGCTGCTGCCGGTGGGCCTACCGGGCGTGATCGCCTACTATCAGGCAGAGGCTTTCGACGTCGCGGCGGCGGCGCTGGTAGCGCTGGGGCTGGCGCTGGGCGCGCTGGCCGGGGCGCGCATTGCGCTCAACCTGCCGTCGCGCACGGTGCGGCGGCTCTACGGTTTGTTCCTGCTGGCAGTGGCGCTGCGCTTCGTTTTCGGGGGATAGCGCCCGGGCGGCGCGCTAACGGTAGGCGTCTGCGGCCTCCTCAAGGGCGCGCGCCTCTGCCTCAGACGCGGCGCTGGTCATGATATAGACGCCCCGGCCCCCGATCGCGTCCAGCAGCGGGATCACCTCGTGCGGCTCGACCAGGATAGCCTGCACGCTCTTGCCCGCCGCCAGCACGCGGCGGTACAGGTCGTACCACATGGGGCTGCCGCCCTGCGGCCTGCCGGCCTGCGGCGTCCACTCAACAGCTTGGAGCGGCTCGATCTCCAGCAGCGCGTCTAGGTGCACCATCGCCTGTGTGCCGTCCAGGTGGAACATGGCGTAATCCAGCCAGCGGCACTGCTCGGTGAGCGCCGGCACGACGAACCGGGCGAACATGCGCGGCGAGATCAGCGCGGCGGCGTCGCACTGCACTTTAGCCGTCTTGCCCGGCCCCCAGATTTTGAAGGCGCTGAAGGCGCTGCCGCCCCACGGGTCGCGGATGAGGTCGAACAGCGCGTCGAAAGCGGCGAAGTAGGCCTGGTTGATCTCCTCAATGCGCGCCTGCACCCACTCCGGGCGCTCGACCATGTCGAACATCAGCGGCTGCGGCCCGCGCAGCGCCGCCAGCGTGTCCAGGTTTTCGATCAGGTCCGGCATCCCCACCAGGTAGCGGCCCTGGCTGGCGCGCAGCCCGGCCTCGATCAGCGCCCGGTGGGCCAAGAACCAGCGGTTGTGTGAGTCGAAGCGCAGCGGCGGGGCCGTTTCAGGGTCGGCGATACACGGCTCGTACCACACCGTGTTCGGGGCGAAGTGCGGCTCAGCCCCCAGGAACATGCCCAGGCTGCCGGGGCCGATCTGTGTGTCGAAATAGGGAAAGGCCTCGCCGCCGAAGTACGTGCTTGCCAGCTCCTGCTCGGCGCGCCATACGCGCCAGGCCGGGTTCAGCCACGCTTCCTCGAGGCTGGTCGGTTCCGCCGCCGGCAGCGCGCTGACCGGGCGCGGCTGCTCCAGCGGGGCTGTCACGTGCAGGATCAACCCCTCCCCGCGCCACCAGGCCGCAAAGCGCTCGCGCGTGCGCGGCCAGTTCTCGGCCCAGAACGCATCACCCCACCCTGAAGACATCGTCAAGCTGCGACCTCCTTCTCAGTGCGCGCTGGCGCGCCGCGCCCACAATTCTGCACAACTCTGCACAATCCTCAGACAACAGCCGCCGCTCCCCTGATGCTAGACTGGAAGCAGCAGGCAGCGCGAAAGGGGGACGTCATGATGGCGACCCACGGGCACACCCACCACCCCGCCTGGCAGCCAGACCGCGAGGCCGGCTGCCCGAGCTGTCACCGGCGCGCCTGGTTCAGCTACCAGGGCGAGCAGCGCTGGCCGCTGCGCGTGGCCCAGGCGCTGGGCGTCGAGCCAGTGGTGCGTCTGTGGAACTGCCACCACTGCCACACCACCGTCAGCGAGGATATGCTCCAGTAGCGGCGTCCGGGGCGCGCTCTGGGCGGGCGTGAGCGGCGTACCAACTCACTGCGGCCCGCCCCACCGCCTGCATAATAGCGAAGTTCACCGCAAAACTGATCACCGCGCCGATAAGCGGCAGCACTTTGGCCAGTGATTTGCTCAGCAGCCGCGACACGGCGCTGACCAGCGCCGCTGTTGTCCAACGCGCTGCCCGGCCGCTGCCGGTCATAATGATAACACTGCGTATCTGGTTGGAGAACGGGCTGCCGCTGCCGCCGGTGTACATCTGCTCGATGAACGTCACCAGGTTGATCTGCATGCGCAGCGTCAGCGCCAGGTCAATGGCGATGCCCAGCGGCAGCGTGAACACGCCGCCCAGGCCGGTCAGCGCGCCCACGACGCCAGCCCACGCCGCCCGCTCGCTGACCAGCCGGAGCAGCAGCGCCTCGCGGCTGTCCTGCGGGCGGCGCGCCTGCAGCCGTTCATAGCGCCGGCGCAGGCCGTCCACATCGGTTTCGAGCGCGCCGCGCGCCATGCGCAGCAGCATGACGATGGTGAAGCCCAGCAGCGCCAGCGGGATCAGGCACACCAGCGCCGCCAGGCCGATTGTCACGAGCGCGTTGGAGTCGTTCATTGCGGGCCATTCCGTTCTCAAGCGCAGCGCCAGACTTTACCTCATTCCCGCCTTTGCCGCGAATTGGCATGCTGGCGCGGGCTGACGCGCTTGCGCCATGTCAGAATCAAGCTATGATATTGGGACGTTGCGCCTTTCGTCACATATTGTGCATGCACGGGCCTGAGCACCACACTGGAGGGGCAAGGTGAAGACGCGGTTGCTGTTGATCGTAGCACTGATAGCGACAATTCTTGTGCCGGTCGCTATTGCGCTTACGCAGGAAGCTGACCCTGCGGCGCGGCTCGAAATCACGGGCGTGAACCCTACGGAGCTGCCGCTGGTGCGCGTTGTTGCCAGCGTGCGCGACGTTTTCGGCCAGCCCATCACCGGCCTGACGGCAGCGGACTTCGCCATCGCCGGCGAACTGGCCGGCCGCGCTCAGATCGTCAGCGTCTCCAGCGTCGTGGACGCCTCGCTGCCCATTTCGTATGTGCTGGTGATTGACACCAGCACCAGCATGGACACCACGCCTATCCAGGCGGCCAAAGAGGCCGCCCGCGCCTTTATCGAGACCCTCAGCCCGATTGACCCGGTGGCGCTGATCACGTTCGCCAGCACGGTGCGGCTGGTGCAGGACTTCACCACCGACCGCGACGCGATCCTCAACGCGCTCGACGCGATCACTGTCGGCGGCCAGACCTCGCTCTATGAGGCCGGCTTGGTGGGCGTGCAGAAGGCCGCCGAGGCCGGCGAGCGCCGCCTGGTCGTGCTGCTCAGCGACGGCGCGCAGTACGACACGCGCAATCCCCAGCCGACCGCCCCGCGCGAGGCCGCCGCTGAAGCCGCTGCCCGCCTGGGCGTGCCCGTGTACACTGTTGGTTTGGGCTTCGGCACAGACCGCAGCTACCTGCAGGCGCTGGCCGACAGCACCAGCGCCCGCTTTGTCGAATCGCCCACGCCGCAGGAGCTGCGCGCGGCGTTTGAGTCGCTCGCGCAGTTGTTCCGCAGCCAGTATGAAATTGTCATCCGCGCGGACGTGCCGGCAGACGGCACGGTCTACGACCTGGTTTTGGAAGCGGCCACGGCCCAGGGCCGCCTGGCCGACGACGCTATCCTGCGCGCGCCCGTGCCCGTGCCGGTGCTGCGCCTGCCGATCCTGCTGGACGAGCCGATCAGCCAGCCGGTCGAGATTCCGGTCGAGGTGCTGGCCGACGACGGCATCGCCTCTGTAGAAGCGCTGGTAGACGGCGTCTCGGTCGGGCTGCTGCCCGCCGCGCCCTACCGCTACACGGTTGACCCAGTAGACCTGCTGCCCGGCCCGCACAGCCTGACGTTCATCGCCACCGACACCGATGGCGACACCGGCACCGCCAGCCTTACGTTCCAGGTGGCGGCGCTGCCGCCGGTGGTAACGTTCAGCGCTGACCTGCCGCCGGGCGACCTGCGCGAGATCGCCGTGATTGAGGTGGCTGTCACCGGCCAGACCGCGCCGGCAGGCGTCACCTTCAGCCTGGACGACCAGCCCGGCGTCACCGCCGCCGCGCCGCCGTTTGTCTACGGCATTGACCCGTTCACCCTCACGCCAGGCCGGCACACGCTCACAGTCGTCGCCGAGAACCAGGGCGGCCAGCAGACAACGGTCGTGCGTGAGTTCACCGTGGCCGACCTGCCGCCCACGCTGGCGATCAGCGGCCTGGAGCCTAACCAAACGCTGGCCGACGAGGCCGCGGTGACTGTGGAAGTGCTCGCCAGCCAGGCCCCGATCACCGAGGTGGCCTTCGCGGTCAGCGGCCAGCCAGCCGGCGACGGCAGCCCGTCGCTGACGCTGCGCGCCGCAGACCTGCCGCCCGGCCCGGCAGCGCTGCGCGTGACCGTGACCAACGCCATCGGCCAGATGAGCACAGCTACCGTGCCGTTCACCGTGGCGGCGCTGCCGCCAACCATTGCCGTTGACGGGCTGGCTAGCGGCGACGAGGTGGCCGAGGATCGCCAGATCGTCGTGCGCGCTGGCGGCCAGACGGCGATCACCGCCCTGGCTGTGACGCTGGACGGCGCGCCGCTGCCGGGCAGCGACGGGGTCTACCCGCTGGCGGTGCTGGCGCTGGCGCCAGGGCCGCACACGCTCGCGGTTCAAGCGCGCAACGCCGGCGGCCAGACTGCCGCTGTTGAGATACCCTTCACCGTGTCTGCCGGGCCGTCGCTGACCGCCACCGCGCTGGTGACGCCCACCGACACGCCGACTCTCACGCCAACGCCGACGCCCACTGCCACCGCCACGCCCACGCCTGACCTGGCGGCCACGGCGCTGCAGGCCACCACCAACGCGCAGGCCGCGACGCTGGTCGCAAGGGCAACTGAAGCTGCTTTCAGCGCCGCCGCTACCGGCACCGCTGACGCGATCGCTGCTCAGGCCGCCGTCGCAGCCAGCGCCACCGCCGACGCCGTCGCGGCGGCCGCGGCCGCCGCCGCCGCCCAGGCCACGCTTGACGCGCAAACCGCCGCCACCGCCGCGGCGCAGGCCACGTTCGACGCGCAGGCGCAGCGGGCCACGCTGACGGCGCAGCAGGCTGCTACGGCCGCGGCGCAGGCCACATTCGACGCGCAGGCGCAGCAGGCCACGCTGACGGCGCAGCAGGCCGCTACGGCCGCGGCGCAGGCTACACTGGACGCGCGCACGCGCGCCGACATGCAGGCTACCGTCAACGCCCAGGCCACGCTCGACCTAAGGGAAACCGTCAATGCGCAGCTCACGCAGGTCGCTCAGGCCACCCAGAGTGCGCAAGCCACATTCGACGTCCAACAGACGGCGGCTGCGGCAGCAGTAACGAGCACGCCCACGCCCGATGCCGCCGCCACGCAGAACGCTGTGGCCACGGCGACAGCCGCCGGCCAGGCGACGTTGAACGCCCAAGCCGCTGCCGCTCAAGCCACGCTGGACGCGCAGCGCGCCACGCAGGTCGCCCAGGCCACGCTGGACGCGCAGCAGTTGGCCACGCTGGCGGCGCAGCAGACGCTCGATGCGCAGCGCGCCACGCAGGCCGCCCAGGCCACGCTGGACGCGCAGCAGTTGGCCACGCTGGCGGCGCAGCAGACGCTCGATGCGCAGCGCGCCACGCAGGTCGCCCAGGCCACGCTGGACGCGCAGCGCGCCACGCAGGTCGCCCAGGCCACGCTGGACGCGCAGCAGTTGGCCACGCTGGCGGCGCAGCAGACGCTCGATGCGCAGCGCGCCACGCAGG
>DAOTWC010000075.1:0-38635 GCA_034435995.1 Anaerolineae bacterium
TTTCAGCAGATCATCAATCATCACATAAACCGTTACAATATAGTGGTCGTTCATGGCCTACGCTCGTTTGATGAAAGTGGGTGGTACTTCCATTCTAACGAACGTGGCCTGAACGACTTCAACTAGCAATCAAGGTCTCAATGGATCTGTAAGCCGCGTCAACCAGCGCCATCGTCTTCAGGTTGTCGTGCCCACTGATTTCCGGCTCGGTGTTGTTCTGCAGCGCAGCCATCAACTGGGCCATCGTGCCGATGAAGGCGTCCGGGAACCACAGCTCTTTCCAACGCGGTTTGAACCACATGCCCGGTTGGCGCTTGGTGGTGAACTCGATTGTGCTCTGCGAGTCGCTGTCGCCGAATTTGACCCAGCCTATCGTGCCGTGCGCCATGCCGTCCTCACCCTCGACACGCCACTTGATGTACAGGTCGCCTTCCGCGCCTTCGCGGACTGGCCCGGTCCACACGTCATCCCATGATGAAGCGCGGAAGCCGTTCGCGTATTCGAGGATGTAGAGCACGACGCCGTCTCGGTGCGCAAACTGCGTGCGCGGGTCGCGGGTTGCGCTGGCGAAGATGCGCTCGGGGTCGCCAAAGAGATACCGCATGACATCGAGGTGGTGGATGCTCATGTTGAGCAGCGTGAGCCGGTCGTAATCCCTCAGAAACGGCTGCCAGTGCGGGATGGCGCGCATCTCAATTGTGGCAAGAACCGGGCGGCCCAACAGCCCCTGGTCGAGGATGGATTTCAGGGCGCGCATTGACTGGTCGTAGCGCATGTTCTGATTGACGGCCAGCACCTTGCCACTGGCGTCGCACAGCTCAACAATTTGCTTGGCTTCGGCGTAATTCATGGCAAGGGGCTTCTGCGCTAGAATGCCCTTGATGTGGGGGCGTTTGACCGCCTCGCGGACGATACCAAGCTGCTGGTCGGGCGGGAAGGCGATGTCCAGGATTTCTATACTGTCATCGTCGAGCAGCTGCTGCCACGTGTCATACACCCTGGGAATGCCGCGAGCCTCGGCCGCTGCTCTCGCGTTGGCCGGTGTGCGGGAAGCGATGGCCGCCACATTGAAGCCCGCTTTCTGATAGGCGACAATGTGCACATCGCGCATGATGAAGCCTGCGCCGATGCAGCCAATCCGATAGTCTGTTTTTGCGGGGAGCTGGGGCAGATAATTGAGCGCAAATTCAAGCATATTGTTGTAACTCCTAGGGCAAAGAAACCTTGATTAGGTGATTATGTAATTACAATATCTGGTTACATTATAGCGCTATGTGAGCGTTTGTCAAACGTGCTTTGGGCAAGGGGACTCCGCCCAGCGCTGCCTGTTGCGCCGCACAGCTTCGTCAATCCGCGCCGCTGTCTGAACTCTCCGTCCGTCTGTCGCAGGCGTCAGCCCTTGACTGCGGATTGACAAACACTCGGCCGCTGGCTACAATGCCAGCGTCGTTCACGCCAGGGCGGGGATTCTGCCTTGCCGCATGCTGCGCCAACGTGGTATACTTTAGGAGCTGTAGGCCACTGTAGCTCAGCCGGCAGAGCACTCGCCTTGTAAGCGAGCTGTCATGGGTTCGAATCCCATCAGTGGCTTCTGACGACCAGATAAGGGTCCGTGTCCCGAGCGGCAAAGGGGGCAGACTGTAAATCTGTTGGCGAAAGCCTTCGCTGGTTCGAGTCCAGCCGGGCCCACTAGAGACCAAACGCACAACGCCTTTGTAGCTCAGCCGGTAGAGCGCATTCTTGGTAAGAATGAGGTCACGGGTTCAAGTCCCGTCAAAGGCTCTACAACCAGTTAACGAGGAGCGCAGAGAATGGCAAAAAAGGGAAATCGGGTAGTCATCAAACTGAAGAGCACTGAAAGCGGGCACATGTACATCACAGAGAAGAACCGCCGCAACGACACCGGGCGGCTGGAGCTGAAGAAGTACGACCCGTTCGTGCGCCGGCATGTGATCTACCGCGAAACCAAGTAACCAACCAGGCGCTTCCGCCTAAATAGGGGAGTAGCTCAATTGGCAGAGTGGCGGTCTCCAAAACCGCAGGTTGCGGGTTCGATTCCTGCCTCCCCTGCTAACGAACCGAGACACCGTCCCCAGGGACGGTGTCTTGTGTAACCAAGCCCGCTGCAGTGACGAGGAGTTGTGCGTATGTCCGCCGGAAACACTGTCGAGAAACCGTCTTCCCGCCGCGCCAGACGCGCGGCCGCTAAGCAGGCGGCCAAGCCGGAGTCTGAGATCGAGCAGGAGCTGGACGAGGAAGAAGAACGGGCGATCACCGCAGGCAAAGGCCGGGCCACGCCGGGCCGCCGCGCTCAAGAGCAGGGGGAGAAGCGCGGGAACTTCATTGCCCGCACGTTTGGCGGCATTCGCGAGTACTTCGAGGGCGTCAACTCGGAGCTGCGCAAGGTGTCGTGGCCCACGCGCGAGGACACGCGCCGCCTGACGGTGATCGTGATCGCTGTCATGATCGTGTCGGCCATCGTGTTGGGCCTGATCAGCCTGGGCTTTACCGAGCTGTTCCGCCTAGGCCTGGCAACGCCGCTGATCTTCTTCGGCTTCTTTGTGGTCGTGGCCATCGGCGGGTTCATCCTGTACCGGCGGTCGCAGCGCAGCGACGCCTCGCCCTACTGAACTGGCGGGCAGCCCGCCCCGCCTGAGCGTTTGAGGAGAATTCTATGCGTCCTGACGACCCCGAATTGATGGACGAGGACTACGACCCGGAACCAGTTTATCTGGATGACAGCGACGACACCCCACGGCCCGCTGCCGACGAGGCGGACAGCGCAGCGCTGGGCAGCGTGCTGGGCGACGACAGCGCTGCAGCCAGCAACCAGCCCAAGAAACAGTGGTACGTCGTGCACTGCTACTCCGGTTACGAATACAAGGTGTGCCACGCCATCGAGCAGCGCATCGAGACGATGGGCATGCGCGACAAAATCTTCGATGTGATCGTCCCCACCGAGGAGGAGATCGAGATCAAGGAAGGCAAGCGCCGCAAGGTGGAGCGCCGCGTCTTCCCTGGCTACATCCTGGTCGAGATGATCATGGACGAGGACTCGTGGTATGTGGTGCGCAACACCCCCGGCGTGACAGGGTTCGTAGGCATGGGCAACGAGCCAACGCCCCTGCGCCCAGAGGAAGTTAAGCAGATTATGGATCGGATGACCGAGGAATCGCCTAAAGTGAAGGTGACGTTCAAGCTCGGCCAGCGCGTGCGCATCGTGGACGGCCCGTTCAACGACTTCGTTGGCACGGTAGCCGCTATTGACCCCGACAAGTCGAAAGTGCGCGTGATGGTGAACTTTTTCGGGCGCGATACCCCGGTCGAGCTGGACTTCCTGGAAGTCGAGAAGGCCTGATCGTCACTACACAACCGAGGACTACAGCGAACCATGGCTAAGAAAATCAAAGCAATCGTGACCCTGCAGATCGCCGCTGGCAAGGCCAACCCAGCCCCGCCGATCGGCCCGGCGCTGGCCCAGCACGGCATCAACCTGATGGCTTTTTGCAAGGAATACAACGCCCGCACGACCAACCGCATCGGCGACATCGTGCCAGCCGAGATCACCATCTTCACCGATGGCTCGTTCAAGTTCAACCTGAAAAGCCCGCCCACGTCCTTCCTCATCAAGAAAGCGGCGGGCATCGAGAAGGGGTCGTCTGTGCCGCACCGCGACAAGGTGGCCAGCCTGACGCGCAAGCAGGTGCGCGAGATCGCCGAGATCAAAATGCAGGACTTGAACGCGCTGAACATCGAAGGCGCTATGAAGCAGATCGAGGGCACGGCCCGCCAGATGGGCGTGACTATCACCGACTGAGACCGTCACAAAGCTGCAAAGAACGTGGGAGGGCTGCGGCCCACCAGCACCACAGGAGACTGCACTATGAGCAAGCGCTACGCTGAAGCGGCCAAACTGTTTGACCGCGACACCTACTACCCTCTGCCCGAAGCCATCGGCCTCACCAAGCAGATGGCCACCGCCAAGTTTGACGAGACCATCGAGATGCACGTGCGCCTGGGCATTGACCCGCGCCACAGCGACCAGCAGGTGCGCAGCACCGTCCTGCTGCCCAACGGCCTGGGCAAGACGGTGCGCGTGCTGGTGTTCGCCGAGGGCGAAGACGCGCGCAAGGCTGAGGCCGCCGGCGCGGACATCGTCGCCGACGACGAGATCCTCAACCGCATCCAGAAAGAGAACTGGCTGGAGTTCGACGCCGCTTTAGCTGTTCCCAGCATGATGTCCAAGGTGGGCCGTGTGGCCCGCATCCTCGGCCCGCGCGGCCTGATGCCCAATCCCAAGGCGGGCACGGTCGTGCAGCCGGACAACCTGGCGCAGGCCGTGCAGGAGTTGAAGGCGGGCCGCGTCGAGTTCCGCAACGACAAGACCGGCAACCTGCACGTGCCCCTGGGCAAGGCTAGTTTCGAGGCGGACAAGCTGGTCGAGAACGCCCGCGCCGTGCTGGAAGCGGTGCAGCGCGTGCGGCCGCCCGCCGTCAAGGGGCAGTACATCCGGCGCGTCACGGTTACCTCGACGATGGGGCCAGGCGTGCGCGTCGAGCTGAACTCGTAGAAGTTGTTTTTTTCAGCCCTGCATTCCCCGGCCCTTCTCCCAGTCAAGAGAAGGGCGCGGGGCGACTTGCGATGACAGTCGTCTACGCTGAGGGCGATCCGCTGCTCACGCGCCAGCACACGCTGGCGTTCGCGCACAACGCCGCCGGCCGGGCCGAAACAGACCCATTAGGGCTGCGTCTGCACTACGCTTTCCCGGCCGCCTTCGCCGCCTACCGCAAACGCTGCCGCGCCGGTCGCGTGCGCCCAGGCACGCTGTGGCTGTGGCGCGAGGCGCGGCCCAGACTGTGTTTTCTCGTTGTCCGCGAGACACCGGCCGGTGCGCTGCGGGTGCGCTACGTCGAGTCGGCCCTGCTGACGCTGGCGCGGGATTACCGGCTGGAGGGCATTCGCAGCCTGGCGCTGGCCCCGCTGGCCCCGCCAGCGGAGTGGGGCGCGCTGCTCCCGCTGCTCACCCGCTGGCTGGCTGCCAGCGCCTTGCCATGCGTGATCTACACGCGCTGTATCCCTGGCGCGGACGGCGAGGTAGCGTTAGATTGAACGGCGGCAACACCACACTGCCGTGCCGCTTTCACACTCAACCTGTCTCAGCGCCGGGCCGCCGTGTATAATCGCGCCCTGTTTGATCGGCGCAGCACAGGTATACCCCATGTCTGTAAAGCAGGAGCTTATTGACCGCTTGAACAGCCGTCAGGCGCTGATTGCTGTTGTCGGTTTGGGCTATGTGGGCCTGCCGCTGGCTGTCGAGTTCGCCGAGGCTGGCTTTGCTGTGATCGGCCTGGACGTAGACGCCGCGAAAGTGGCCCAGCTTAACCGGGGCAGCAGCTACATCCCGGATGTCCCCACCGACCGCGTCGCGCCGCTGGCTGCCGCCGGCCGGCTGCTCGCCACGACCGACTACGCCGACCTGCGCGCGGCCGACGCCATCTCGATCTGCGTGCCCACGCCGCTGCGCAAGACCAAAGACCCCGACATGTCTTACATCATCGAGTCGGTTGACGCGATTGCCGCCATCAGCCACAGCGGCCTGCTGGTGGTGCTGGAGAGCACCACCTACCCCGGCACGACCGAGGAGATCATCGTTCCTCGGCTGGTCAACAACGGCTATAAAGTGGGCGAGGACGTGTTCGTGGCCTTCTCGCCGGAGCGCATTGATCCCGGCAATGCGCACTACGGCGTGCGCAACACGCCCAAAGTCGTCGGCGGCGTGACGCCGGCCTGCACCGAGGTGGCCTCCACGCTCTACGCTACCGCCGTTGACCAGGTGGTGCAGGTGTCGTCGCCGATGGTGGCCGAAATGGTCAAGCTGCTGGAGAACACATTCCGCGCGGTCAACATCGGCCTGGTCAACGAGATGGCCCTGATGTGCGACAAGCTGGGCGTGGATGTGTGGGAAGTCATCCGCGCCGCCTCTACCAAACCTTACGGGTTCATGCCTTTCTACCCAGGGCCGGGCCTAGGCGGCCACTGCATCCCAGTGGACCCCCACTACTTGAGCTGGAAGCTGAAGGCGCTCAATTACACGGCGCGCTTCATCGAGCTGGCGAGCGAGATCAACACCTCAATGCCGCTTTACGTGCTCGACAAGGTGATTGACGCGCTCAACGACGAAGGCAAGGCGGTGCGCGGTTCGCGCATTGTGGTGTTGGGCGTGGCCTTCAAGCGCAACATTGACGACGTGCGCGAAAGCCCGGCCATTGACGTGATCACGCTGCTGCAGGAGCGCGGCGCAGAGGTATCGTACTTCGACCCATATGTGCCGCACCTGCGCCTGCACAACAACGCCGCGCTGGACGCCGCGCCCTACAGCGCGGCCCTGCTGCGCGAGGCCGACTGCGTGGTGATTATCACCGACCACGACCGCTTCGACTGGCAGCACGTGGTGGATCACAGCCGCCTGATCGTGGACACGCGCAACGCTACCAGCGGCGTGCGCGGGCCGGCGCGGGTGATCTCGCTCTAGCCGTGCGCTGCGGGCCTTAAGTTGTAGGCCGCCGAGGATGCGATTATACTGAAGGTGCGACTGTGTGGCGGCCTGCTGCCATAGAAATTAGCGCAGGGGACACCCCGCTGAAGCGGGGTGGGGAATGCGCTCTGCCTCCTTTCGTAATCTGTGGTATGATTTGAACTGTTAGGAGACGGCAGCCCGTGATCCGCACGTACAAGTACCGACTGTACCCCACCAACGCCCAGGCCGAGGGCCTCTATGAGGCGCGTCAGCTTGACTGCCTGCTGTGGCAGGGGCGCACGCTCTACAACGCCGCGCTGGAGCAGCGGATCACGACCTATCAGGAAACCGGCAAGAGCCTCAAGTACGTTGACCAGTGGCCGCACTTCCGCGACTTGCGGAATGCCAACCCCGATACACTGGGCCAATTGAACGCCACCAGCGTGCAGCAGATGCTGCGCCGTCTGGACAAAGCGTTCGTCACCTTCTTTCACCGCCTGAAGGCGGGCAAAAAGCCGGGCTTTCCGCGCTTCAAAGGCCGTCACCGCTTCAACAGCTTGGAATATCGCTACGGAGACGGCTGCAAGCTGCGCTTTGACGATACCGAACGCGCGCTGTTCTACGTCCAAAATGTGGGCGAGATCAAGGTCAAGTATCACCGCCCGCTGCCTCATAGAGGCCTTCGGCCTCATAGAGACCTTTGGCCTGAAGGCGCAGCGATCAAGCATGTGATTCTCAAGCGGAGCAATCGCAAGTGGTATGTCTGCTTGCAGGTCGAACTTGCAGTGCCGCCGCCTCATAGAGGCCTTTGGCCCGAACCGCACACCGGTGCGGCTGTTGGGGTTGACGTGGGCCTGCTGCGCCTGCTGACGCTCTCCGACGGCACACCGATTGACAACCCGTGCTGGCTGCGCGGGTCGCTGGCCGCCCTGCGGGTGGCGCAGCGCCGTCTGAGCCGCCGCGTCAAAGGCAGCCAGCGCCGTCGCAAAGCCGCTGAACAGGTGGCCCGCCTGCACGAGCACATCGTCAACCAGCGCCGCGACTTCTGGCACAAGGCCACGCGCTGGCTGGTTGACACCTACAGTCTGGTGGCGGTCGAAAACCTGACGCTGGACTTCATGACGCACAATCCGCGCCTGTCCCTGAGCGCCCACGACGCCGGGCTGGGGCTGTTCCGCGAACTGCTGACGTACAAGGCTGAGAGTGCCGGTACAAAAGTGGTCGCTGTGAACCCACAGCACACGTCGCAGGTCTGCTCTGGTTGCGGCGCAGTTGTGCCGAAGCCCTTGTTGGAACGGATACACGCTTGTCCTCACTGTGACTTGCGGATAGACCGGGACGAGAACGCCGCCCGGAATATCCTTGCGTTAGCATTGGCGTTCAAGTCAGCCCGGACGGGGCTGTCAGGCGTTAACGTAGACCAACGGGTCATGCGTAGCCTGAGAAGCTCCCCGCTTTAGCGGGGAGAGTCGTCACGTAGACTAGAGACTGCGCTATGGACCTGCCCCATCACCTCAGAACGCTGCCGCCGGAAGCGCTGGACGCGCTGCGCTTTTTTGCCGCCTGCGAGGGCGGCGTGGCCACTGTGGACGACATCTGCCTGGCCCTCGACCTCAGCGATCGGGGCTTTGGCAAGCTGATCCGCCGGCTGGTGACCAAAGGCTACGTCTCGATGGACAGCAGTCAGGTATACCGCCTGACGATGAGCGGCCAGGAGGCCGCCGAGGAGCTGGCCGCCTACGACGCGGTGACCCCGCAGGCCGAGCGCGCCGACCGCGCTGCCACAGCCGGCAACGACATCGTGTTCCGGCGTCTGGTGCTGGCCGCCCCGCGCGCGCTGGCCGCTGGCCAGCCGGCCCAGGTTTACCTGGGCTTCAACCGTGACCTGTCATTCCTCACGCCGGTGGACTTGATGGCGCGCCTGTCGGTGGTCAACGGCGCGCCAGAACGCCCGCAGGAGGCCCAGTTCCACCTGGCCGACGCGCCCGATCACCGGGCGTTCGTGATCACCCCCAGCGCCGCGCCGCGCCTGCGCCTGCGCGTTGAGGTGTTCCAGGTGGGGCCAGACCTTGACGACTTCGCCGCGTGCGGTGGGATGTACGTTGATCTCGATGTGCGCGCCAGCGCAGCGGCTGACCCGACGCTAGCGGCATACGGTGTGAACCTTTCGATCAAACGGCGGGATTGAAGTAGCTATGGCCGACGATGTGCGCATCAAATACCCGCGCAGGGTTGTCCTGCGCTTTTTTATGCGGTTGGTGGGGCGCGTGCTGGTCTCGCTTCTCACGCGCACAACCGTGATCGGGCGCGAGAACTTCCCCAGAAGCGGCCCGCTGATTGTGGTGGGCAACCACGTTGCCATTGTCGAGGTGATGCTGATGGTGCTCTACACCCCCTGGCAGATCGAGGTGGTGGGCACAGGCGACATCCCGATTGACCCGCGCTTCGGCTGGCTGGCGCGGCTGTGGGGTTTTCTGCCGGTGCGGCGCGGCAGCGTGGACCGCGAGGAGATGCGGCTGCCGGTGGACGTGCTCAAGCAGAACGGCATCGTCGGCATCTTTCCCGAAGGCGGCATCTGGGAGAACTCGCTGCGCAAGGCGCGCACCGGCGTGGCCTGGCTCAGCTACCACGCCAACGCGCCCGTGCTGCCTATCGGTTTCGGCGGGATGCGCGGCGCGCTGCGCCAGGTGCTGCAGCTCAAGCGGCCGCGTCTGATTATGAACGTGGGCCAAGTGATGCCGCCGGTGAACGTGCGCGTGGAAGGGCTGTCGCGCAAGGAGGCACTGGAGCAGGGCGCGAACGCGATTATGGCGCGCGTCAGCGAGCTGATCCCGCCGGAGGAGAAGCGCAGTTGGGCCGCCATCGAGGACGAGCGTTTTGATTTCAAGCTGGTGCTCCAGCGGCCCAGCATCAGCACCAACGGCGCAGTTGAGGAGAACGAGCTGACGGTGCAGGAGGCGGCGGCGCTGGGCAAGTTCTTCCACCGTCCGGTGATTCTCGACGTGATGGCGCGCAATATGCGCCTGCCGGTGCGCCCGCTGCAGCAGGTCGGCATCGAACACGACGCACAGCGCATTGCCGAGGCCATCGAGGTGGCCATCAAGTTCCTAGACGACAACCCGCAGTTCCTCAGCTACCGCTTTGGCTACGACGAGGCGGGCCGCATGCGCGCCGGCGTGGAAGAGCTGCGCGCGCTGGTGAAAGAGGCGGCCAAAAACGGCGATTGGGTGACGCTCAAGCCGATCCGCCGCTACCGCCGCGCCGGCAGCGACCGGGAGATCGTCGAGGTCGTGCCTGGCGTCATGCACGAGATGTGATCAGGCGCTGGCGCAGAACAGCCTGGTCAATCACACGGCGTCCTTGCTGACGCGGGGCAGATACTGGCACAAATTGCAGCCCGGCCAGTACGAAGCGCACGCCCCGCAGCGTCTATAGCTGGTGAAACTCGACTGCGCTCAATCCACGACACGTGCCAGGAGAACACCCTGTATGCCTGTCCTTGATACACCCATTACCACTGACGATGCCAACCTGCGCAAGGTGCTGGCGCAAAAGCTGCCGGTGCTGCTTTACCTCTACGACAGCCGCCAGAAGGCGGACAAACCCACCGACGACGCCGTTGCGTCGCTGGCGAAAAAGCACAGCGGGGCGCTGCTGGTGGCCCGCGTGGACGTCGCCACCAACCCGGAGACGCACCGCCAGTACGGCTCACTGCCTACGCCTGCCGTCGTAACGCTGGCCCCTGGCCTGTTCGGGCGCAAGGTTAAGTCGCAGGCGGGGAGCGTGCGCCCTGCCGACGTGCGCGCTCACGCGGATTACCTGCTGGACAAAGGGCCGGAGCCGTCAGCGCGCCAGCAGGCCGAAGCCCCGCGCCCAGCCAGCAACGGCGGGGGCAAGGCCGCGCCGTCAGCCGTGACCGACGCCAACTTCAAGAAGGTTGTGCTCAACAGCGACCGCCCAGTGCTGGTGGATTTCTGGGCGCCCTGGTGCGGGCCGTGCCGCATGATCGCGCCAGTCCTGGAGGAACTGGCCGCGCAGCACGCCGGGCGCGTGCGCATCGTCAAGCTGAACGTGGACGAAAACCCGGCCACCGCCCAGCAGTACGGCGTGCGCTCCATCCCCACGCTGATCCTGTTCAGAGACGGCCAGCCGGTCGAGCGCCAGGTGGGCGCGAACGCCAGCGCCATTCGCCGCATGGTGGAAAACGCGCGCTAACGCGCCGGTTTCAGCCGCCAGCGCAGCGCCATGCCCCACAGCAGCGGCCGCGACAGCGCCCAGAGCAGCGCCGCCCGCGCTGCGCCGTGGTGCTTGCGCGTGTAAACGATCAGGTCGCAGAAGTAGACCTGTGTCGCCCGCCACGAGCGCGTGGCCGCTTTCTCGCGGTGGACGATGTGCGGCCCGGCCAGGAAGCGGAACTTCGCTCCCGCAAAGCGCCGCGCCAGATCGTCCTCTGGGAAGTAGAGGCGCAGCGCGTCGTCCAGGCGCAGATCAGCGCGCCGCATCAGCAGACACGAGCCGGGCAGCACGGCCACGTCGCGGTCGCTGGCCCGATCCCAGCCGTGATACCAGTGCTGCCGATTGGCGCGTGTCCGCGCCCCGCGCAGCAGCCAGCCCAGCGGCGTGTGATTCAGCAGCAGGTAGCTGTAGGCCGGAATCTGCGAGCAGGTGCGCTGGATGCGCCCGTCCGGGTAGCGCAGTTGAACGGTGGCCCCGCTGTACTCCGGGTGCGCGTCCATGAACGCCACCAGCGCCGCCAGCGCGCCGGGCTGCGGAATCGTGTCCGGGTTGAGCAGCAGCGCGTATTCCCCGCGCGCGGCGGCGAGGCCGACGTTGTTGCCGCCGCAGAACCAGCGGTTTTCCGCCTGCGGCAGGTAGTCTACCCAGGGATAGACGCGGGGAACAGCGCTAGCGCTGCCGTCGTTGTCCACCACGATCACCTGCGGGCGCGGCGCGCAGGTCTCCAGCGCCGCCAGGCAGGCGCGCAGGTCGGCCCAGGTGTGATAGTTGACGATCACCACCGACAGGCGCGGCGCAGTGTTCACAGCGCCTCGCGGTCAAAGACCATGCCCATCATGACCAAATCCAGAAACTGCCCGGCCTTGTAAAAGGCCTGCCGCCGCCGTCCCTCGTGGGCAAAGCCCAGTTTCTCATACAGATGGATGGCGCGCGCGTTGTTCGGGAACACCTGAAGCTCCAGGCGGTGCACGTCAGGGTTGGCCCGCGCCCAGCCGATCATACAGCGCATGACGGCTGTGCCCACACCTCGATCGCGCCAGCCGCGGTGCACCGTAATGCCCAGCTCGACAGTGTGTCGGTAGCCGCGGCTGCCGGCGCGGCAGTTCGCCACGCTGATGATCGCGCTGCCAGCCTCTGCCACCAGGAACAGCGCTGTCGGCGTGTGGGCGTAATCAGCGATGATCTGGGCCTCCTCCTGCACCGTGTGAGGGAACTCGTCTGCCGAGGCGAAGCTGATGCCGTTGTCCGGCTCGTCGGCAATGGCGCGCATATACGCCACAATGCGGGCCGCATCCTCCGGCACGGCCTCGCGGATGATGTAGTCGGCACACATCAGATGCCTTCCTTCCCCACACCGGCGTGTGCCTGCCAGTGTACAGCAGGTCGTTTTGCCAGGCGACTCGCCCCCGGCCCAGTAGGGGCGTGTTAGCCGCAGGCAAGGCGGCGGCGGCTACAAGTGTAACCAAGGCGACTGTACACACGCAGCAGGACATGTCATCAATGCTCGATGTATCTGTCATTATCGTCAACTGGAACGCGCAGGTGCTGCTGGCCGAATGTCTGCGCCACGTGCGTGAGACTGTCAAGCGGGTGAGCTGTGAAGTGATCGTCGTGGACAACTGCTCCAGCGACGGCAGCGTGGAGATGGTGCGGCGCGATTTTCCCGAAGCTGTTCTGATCGTCAACGACGCCAACCGCGGTTTTGCCGCTGCCAACAACCAGGGTATCGCTGTCAGCCGGGGGCGCTATGTGCTGCTGCTCAACAGCGACGCCTTTGTCGAAGAAAACACGATAGACGCGATGGTGGCCTTCCTGGACGCGCGCCCTGAAGCCGGCATGGCGGCCTGCAAGCTGCTTTACGAAGACCGCCGCCTGCAAGAGTCGTGCAGCGCCTTTCCCACGCTGGAGACCGAGTTTTACACGGCTGTTGGTTTGGAGAAGCTGTTTCCGCGCCATCCGGTGTTCGGCAAATACCTGATGGGAGCCTGGGATCACAACGACGTGCGCGAGGTGGACGTGATTATGGGCGCGTTCATGCTGGTGCGGCGGGCGGCCATTGACCAGGTGGGCGCGATGGACGAAGGGTATTTTATGTACTCGGAAGAAGTGGACTGGTGCTACCGTTTCAAGCAGGCTGGTTGGAAAATCTATTACAACCCGCATGTGCAGGCCGTGCACCTGTGGGGCGGCACCAGCAAGCAGGTGCGCTGGGAGATGTTCGTCGAGCTGTACCGCAGCCGCGTGCGCTTCTTCCGCCAGCACTACGGCCGTCTGCACGCCTTTTTGCTCAAGCTGATTCTGGGGGTGAACTGCCTGGTTCGCATTGTGCCCGGCGCGCTGTATTATCATGCCGGCGGCAGCCCAGAAGGGCGGCAGAAGCAGGCTGCCTTCCGCCGTCTGCTGGCGCGCCTGCCCAGCCTGTAATTGCGATGCAGCCCGGCGGCGCAATCGTTTGACATGCCGCCAAAACTTTATATAACTTAGAGGAGCGCGGTTAATATGAAAGCACTTGTGGTGGCCACTAGTGCTACGCCAGATAATCTTCGCCAGGATGTGTTAGTAGGACAGCACCACCGGGTAGATTATTTTGAACTAGCGGATCGTTTTGATGGATGTTATGTAGATTACAATATTGTTCCGGAAAACGGCACGCTGCGCCGGCTGGAACAGAAACTGCGCATGGACATGCGGCTGGCCCAGCACGTGGCCCGGCTGGTCAGCAGAGAGGGCTACGACGTGGTGCTCAGCCTGTCGGAGCGCGTCGGGATTCCGCTGGCCACGCTGCTGCCGCGCGAAGTGGCCCACCTGGTCATCATGCACCACGCGATGTCCAAGCCCAAAATCAGCCTGATCAAGGCCGTGGGTCTGGCGGGACGCTGGCGAAAAATCATGACGCTGAGCGACGCCGAGTCGCGCGGGCTGGAAGCCGCGCTGGGGTTGGCGCGCGGTTCGGTGATGACGCTGCGCACGCCGGTAGACGTGGATTTCTACCGGCCAGTGGACGGTGTGCCGCTGGCTGCCCAAGACCACATCCAGAGCCTGGGGCTGTCGCACCGAGATTATCCGACGCTGCTGCGGGCGATGCGCCGTTTGCCGGACGTTACCTGTCACCTGCGCGTGGGCAGCGCCTGGGTGTCGGGCAGGGCCGGCCACGAAAACGAGGAGCTGCCGCCCAACGTTGTCCTCCAGCCGTTCGTCCAGCCGCACGAGCTGCGCGAATGCTATGCGCGCAGCCGCTTTATCGTTGTGCCCATTCGCAGCAGCACCCAGTGGAGCGCGGGCTGCACGTCGGTTCAGGCGGCCCAGGCAATGGGCCGGGCCGTCATCGCCACCGCGATGCCTGGCCTGTCGGAATACCTGATCAACGGCGAGACCGGTATACTGGTTGGCATCGGCGACGATCAGGCGATGGCCGAGGCAATCGAATACCTGTGGCATAACCCGCAGATCGCCGAGCAGATGGGCCGGCGTGGGCGCGAGTGGCTGGCCGCCAATTTCTCGCTCGACCAGTGGCTGGAGAGGGTTGTCAGCGCCGTGCACGAGGCCGTCAGCGTGCCCACGCAGATGTTTTCCGATACGCACTCATAGCCGCGCCATGCGGCAGTCAAGGATGCCTTCATGATTCCATTCAACGACCTCAAGCCGCTGCACAACCTGTTGGCCGACGAGCTGAACGCCGCCGCGCTGCGCGCGCTCAACAGCGGCTGGTACATCCTTGGGCCGGAACTGGCCGCTTTCGAGGCCGAGTTTGCCGCCTATCACGGCGTGGCGCACGCCGTCGGCGTGGCCAATGGGACCGACGCGATTGAGCTGGCGCTGCGCGCCGGCGAGGTTGGCCCGGGCGACGAGGTAATCACGGTGTCGCACACAGCGGTCCCCACCGTGTGCGCGGTCGAGCGCGCCGGCGCGACGCCCGTGCTGGTGGAGATCAACCCGGACACGTACACGATGGACGCGGCGGCGGCGCGGGCGGCTGTCACGCCGCGCACCAAAGCGCTGCTGCCCGTGCACCTCTACGGCCATCCGGCGGACATGGACGCGCTGGCGGCGCTGGCAGCGCAGCACAACCTGCTGCTGGTCGAGGACTGCGCCCAAGCGCACGGCGCGCGCTGGCGCGGGCGGCTGGTGGGCACATTCGGCCACATGGCCGCCTTCAGCTTCTACCCCACCAAGAACCTGGGCGCGGCCGGCGACGGCGGCGCGGTCATCACCAACGATGCACAGTTGGCCGAGCGCCTGCGCCTGCTGCGCAACTACGGCCAGCGCGTGCGCTATCACAACGTCATGCGCGGCGTCAACAGCCGCCTGGACGAGGTGCAGGCGGCTGTCCTGCGCGTGAAGCTGGCCCACCTGGACGCGCACAACGCTCAACGCCGCGCCCTGGCCGCCGTCTACGACCGCGAGCTGGCCGGCGTGATGCTGCCGCGCGCGGTGGGCGACGTTGAGCATGTGTATCACTTGTACGTCGTGCGCCACCCACAGCGCGACCGTTTCATGGAAGCCTTGAAAGCGCACGGCGTGGGCACGCTCATCCACTACCCCGTCCCCATTCATCGCCAAGAGGCCTATGCCGATCTAGGTTACGGCCCTGGCAGTCTGCCCCTCACCGAACGGATCGCGCAGGAAATCGTGTCGCTGCCGCTTTACATCGGCCTGACGGCGCACGATGCGGAAACGGTCGCTGCTGCCGCCCGCCAGGCCCTGGCCGAGACCGTCTAGCGCGCACCGCGCCGCCGGGCGGCCTTGCGCGCCTGCCGCCCGGTGCGCCCTCAACCTGATTAAAAAGACGCATATTTTCTAAATCATGTTAGGTAGCCGTTAGGCTATCATGGCATCTTAAGGTCAGTCATCAGGAGCCAAGACCACGAGGGGTCGCAGCGTCATGAATATTCTGTCAATCGTTATCCCTGCCTACAACGAAGAAGACGGCGTCGGCCAGGTTATCGAGCGCGTGCTGGCGGTCGAACCGGCCTTGCAGGACGCAGGCCTAGACGGCCTGGAGCTGATCGTCGTGGACGATTGTTCGAAGGACCGCACCGCCGAGATTGTGCGCGGCTACGCCGATCGCGGCGTGATCCTCATTCAGCACAAGGTCAACCGCAACTACGGCGGCGCCCTCAAGACCGGCTTTCGCTACGCGCAGGGTGATTACCTGGCGTTCATGGACGCTGACGGCACCTATCCGCCGGAGTTCTTCCCGGCGATGTTCAAGGCCATGCAGGAGCAGGGCGCTGATCTGGTGATCGGCTCGCGCATGGCCGGCGCTGAAAGCGATATGCCCCTCACGCGGCGCATCGGCAACACGCTGTTCGCCGGTTTGGTGAGCATTATCGGCAGCGTGCGCATCACCGACAGCGCCAGCGGCCAGCGCATTCTGAAGCGCGAGACGCTGGCCAAGCTCTATCCGCTGCCCGACGGGCTGAACTTCACGCCAGTGATGAGCACGCGCGCGCTGCACGAAGACATCAAGATGATTGAAGTGCCCATCCGCTACGAGGAGCGCGCCGGCGAGAGCAAGCTGAGCGTGGTGCGCGACGGCCTGCGCTTCCTGTTCAGCATCCTGGGCACGGCCGCTGTTTACAACCCCGTGCGGCTGTTGGGCGGCTTGTCGCTGGCGGCTGTGGCCCTGGCGCTGCTGGCGCTGCTCCCGTGGATAGCGGCTGTCAGCCAAGGCGTGCAGGACCGCAGCGGCTACGCTAACCTGCTGTTCCTGGCCATGACGCTGGCTATTGTGGCTGTCAACCTGTTCAGCACCGGCACGGTTTTCAACTACATCGTGTCGCTGTTCCACCACCGGCCCATCCGCCAGGGGCTGTTCGGACGGCCGGTGTTTCGCCAGCCGCTGGAGCAGCGCTTCGGCGCAATCGGCACGATCTTGTTCGTCTTCGGCGCGGCGCTGTTCGCAGCAGCGGTGCTGCTGCCCAGCGCTGGCGAGCCGGCCTGGTTCCTGCTGGTTCCGAGCGCTATGTTTATCATGACCGGTATCCAACTGGGCATGAGCTGGCTGTTGGTGAGGGTGCTGACCGAGCTGAGCAAGCGCGACCTCAGGGCAGCGGCTGACCTGAGCGCCAACGTGGACTTTGTTAGCGACGAGACAGTGATCCTGCCCGTCGCGCCTGACCTGGCCTGAGAGGGCCTTTCTGCCCGCTCCGCGATTTACGGCTGTTCTGTAGGTTTTGTGCACGCGACTATCTAGAGGGAATGGTATGGCAACGCACTTCGACAACAACGCCTATGACGCCGTCCGCAAGGCGGCTTACCGCAGCGAAACGCCTTACACCGGCGGCGAGATGTCCGGCCGCAAGGACCTGGAACCGAGCCTGATGGAGAACCTGGGCACACGGCGCGTGCCCAAAGTCTCTAACGTGCGCTTTCCGGACGCTGACCCGATCGTCTCCAAGTTCACGAAAGAGTACCAGACGTACAACGTGGATGTGCTGCTGGTGAACCCGCCCTCGCCGGACGGCGGCATCTGGATCCGCAGCCAGCACCGCGTGGGCCGCCGCAGCCGCGAGAACATGATCTGGGGGCAGGTGTCGCTGGCGCAGATGGCGGCCGTGCTCTACCCCGATTACACTGTGGCCGTGATTGACGCCATTGCCGAGCGCATGACCTGGCCGGCGTTCGAAGCGAAGCTGCGCGAACTCAAGCCGCGCTATTACGTCACCCAGCTCACCGCGCCCACGCTCACCAACGACATGTACGGCTGCTTTCTGGCCAAGGCCATCGGCGCAACGACGATGGCCTTCGGGACGCACGTCACGCCCCTGGCCGTTGAGACCATGCGCCCGCACCCGGCACTCGACTACTGCCTGCGCGGCGAGCCGGAGATGACCTTGCGCGAGGTAGTGGACACACAGATGGGCCGCACCACCTTCAGCCCGGAGATCGAGCGCCTCTACCGCACGACTGACCCCACCTGGGAGCCGGTGGTGGCGCAGCTCGACCCGGCCACCGGCCACTACGACATGAGCCACGTCAAGGGGCTGGTGTGGCGCTGGAAGGGCGAGATCGTGCGCAACCCGGATCGCAACTTCATCCCCAACCTCGACGACCTGCCCATCCCGATGCACCACCTGCTGCCGCTGGACAAATACCGCACGGCGGTGCTGGACGGCAGCTATCAGTTTATCGTTACCAGCCGCGGCTGCACTGCTGGCTGCACCTACTGCATCAAACACGTGAGCTACCAGCACGCCCTGCGCCTGCGCAGCCCGCAGAACATCATGGCCGAAATCCGCATGCTGGCCGAGCTGGGCGTGAAAAATATCCACATGTACGCTGACCTGTTCACTGCCAACCGCGAGCAGGTGATGGGCATCTGCGATGAACTCATCAAGGCCAACTTGGGCCTCAAGTTCACCTGCAACAGCCGCGTGGACTACGTGGACGAAGAGATGCTGATGAAGATGGGCCAGGCCGGCTGCTCGGTGATCTCGTGGGGCATCGAGAGCGCCAGCGAGCAGATCCTCAAGAACGCGCGCAAGGGCGCGCTGCCAGCCCGCGCCCGCCAGAGCCTCACGTGGGCTAAGAAGGCCGGCATCCGCAACATGGGCTACTTCATCATCGGCCTGCCGGGCGAAACCCGCGAGACGATCCAGGAGACGATTGACTTCAGCAAGGAACTGCCGCTGGACTTGGCGATCTTCCACATCGCCGCGCCGTACCCCGGCACGCCGTTCTTCTTCCAGGTGATGGAGAACAACTGGTTCAAGCCGGGCACGCGCTGGGAGCAGGTGGACATGGATCAGTCCACCGTGCTGCAGTACGACAACCTCAGCGCCGAGGACCTAGAGCGCGAGGCGCGCCGCGCCATGCGCGAGTGGATGCTCCGCCCTGGCCCCATCCTGACCTACCTCAAATCGCTGCGCAATTTCGCGGCGCTGCGCTCCGCGCTGGACGTTGGCTTCCAGCAAATGCGCTGGGCGCTGTTCCCCCGCGCCGCTCACTGAACAGACTGACAGACGGCATCCGTCTGTGACCCCTCGCATGCCAGGCCCCGGCTCCCCCCTACCGGGGCCTGGTGTTTGACCGGCCGCGCTGTTACAATAGGTGAATAGCACACCTGTTCAATCCAGGGCGCGAGGGCGCGAGGGCGCGATGGCCAAAACACGCACGAAATACGTTTGCCAAAACTGCGGGCGGCAGTCGCCGCGCATGATGGGCCGCTGTCCGGCCTGCGGCGAGTTCAACACCATGGTCGAAGCGATCGAGGAGGGCGGCCGCGCTGACGGACTGCGCCGATCTGCCCTGGGCGTGCCGCGCGCGCAGCCGCAGCGCCTGGCCGATGTCGCTGCCGATTGCGACGCGCGCCTGCCTGTGCCGGTGGCCGAGTTCAACCGTGTGCTGGGCGGCGGCATCGTGCCAGGCAGCTTGATCCTGATCGGCGGCGAGCCGGGCATCGGCAAGAGCACGCTCATCCTGCAGGTGTGCGCGCTGCTGGCCCGCGACCTAGGGCCGGTGCTCTACGTCAGCGGCGAGGAGAGTGCGCGCCAGATCAAGATGCGCGCCGACCGGCTGGGCATCGCCGCCCCCGACCTGTACCTGCTGACCGAAACCAACTTGAGCCACATCTTCGACCACGTCCTCAGCCTCAACCCGGCGGTGCTGGTGATCGACTCGATCCAGACGACGTACACCGACGAGAGCGAGTCGTCGCCAGGGAGCGTGACGCAGGTGCGTGAGTGCGCCAGCCGCCTGCAGGCGCTGGCGAAATCGAGCGCGGTGAGCGTGTTCATGGTGGGGCACGTCACCAAAGAGGGGAGCATCGCCGGGCCGCGTGTGCTGGAGCACATCGTGGACACGGTGCTCTATCTGGAGGGCGATCCGTTCCAGGCGTTCCGGCTGCTGCGCAGCGTCAAGAACCGCTTTGGGGCTACCAACGAAGTCGGCGTGTTCGAGATGCAGCAGCGCGGCTTGGTCGAAGTGCCCAACCCGTCAGAGGCGTTCCTGGCGGAGCGGGTGGTCAACGCGCCGGGGTCGGCCATTGCCATCACGATGGAGGGCACGCGCCCGCTGCTGGTCGAGCTTCAGGCGCTCACCAGCCCGACGGCCTTCGGCAACCCGCGCCGCACGCCCAACGGGGTAGATTTCAACCGGATGCTGCTCATCAGCGCGGTGCTGAGCAAGCGCGTCGGCCTGCGGCTGGCGGAGCAGGACATCTTCGTCAACGTGATCGGCGGGCTGAAGGTGAGCGAGCCGGCCTCTGACCTGGCGATGGCGGCAGCGATGGCCTCCAGCTATCACGATCGCCCGCTGCCGGCGGACCTGGCCTTCGTGGGCGAGGTGGGCCTCAGCGGCGAGCTGCGCGCGGTCGGTCAGCTTCCCGCGCGGCTGAGCGAGGCGGCCAAGCTGGGCTTCAAGCGCGCGCTGATCCCGAAACTGCGCCGCAAGCTGGAGGACATGCCGCTTGGCATCCAGATCATCCAGGCGCGCAGCCTGGCGGAGGCGCTGGCGGTCGCCGTGCCGAGGGAGTGAGAACAGCCGCACGGCACAGCGCAGCCTTGAAGCAAACAATCCGCCGCGTCAGCTCAGCCGAGTCCAGCGCGAGGTCATGTGCGGCGCGCCTGGCTGGCTGAGGTCAACCGCGGCCTGCCACTGATACGTGGTGGGCCAACGCCTGAACACCGGCGCGACGGTGTAGATGAACCACAGCGAGGGCTTGCTGATGCGCGGCCGCCAGCCCCCAGCGGGGTGAATCCC
Organism: Anaerolineae bacterium; assembly: GCA_034435995.1. Lineage (GTDB taxonomy): Bacteria > Chloroflexota > Anaerolineae > Aggregatilineales > Phototrophicaceae > DAOTWC01. The sequence goes on from DAOTWC010000075.1 coordinate 20,456, forward strand.
GATGGTCACTGTGCTGCCGGCCCGCTGCACCCGGTACACGCCGGCAATGTGCCCCAGCGCTGGCCCCAAATCAACCAACAGATCGCCGGCCAGCCGCAGGTCGTCGGCCAGGTGGGCGATGTCTGGAAAAGGCGGGTCGAACGCAAAGCGCACGGTGTGGCGGCCGGTTTCCACGCGCATAGCGCTGATCTCCGGGTGACCGGCGTTGTCGCGGATCTCGCAGACCGCATCCCCGGCTTCAACCGCTTCGCCGCTGCTCACTGCCGCCGCTGGCAGCGGGCCGTCATGGTTTTCGTTCCAGATGACGGCGAACAGATCGGGCGAGTAGCGTACGAAGTGCATCCGCGTGCCGTCAATGGGCGCGGGCAGCGCATCAGGCTGGTGGCTGCGGCCGTCAATCGCGATGGCGATGTCGGTGTGCGCCTGCCGCACGAAGTAGAAATCGTGCAGCACTACCAGCGGCAGCCCGGGCGGGTTCTCGGTCCCGCTGGGGAAGGGAGCCAGCAGGCCGAACGGCCTGCGCGGTTTGGGATTCCGCTCGTGAACGCGCAGCGACACCATGCGGCCTGTTTTGTCCTCGAACGCAAGGTCGAGATCAGCGCCGCGTTCGCCGATGGTGAAGTGCCCGCCCTCGAACGACCGCACGGCGAAGTCTGACAGCCCTTTGCCGACGATGTCATAGTCCTCGCGCTTCAGATTGAGCTGCGGCTGGTGGTAGACGTCCACGCGGCCGTCGCGCTGCCAGCCGATCACCAGCAGGCCGCGCCCCGTGTCTGGATCGTCGAAGGCCTGCGGCTCGAAACCGATGTAGACTGTGTCCGGGTCGCGCTCAAAGTTGATGATGAGCAGCCGCTCCATCGGGTCGAGCCTGGCGGTGAAGGGCAGGAAGAGACGCCCGTCCGTCGGATGTGCGTAGATGCCTGCTGGATGCTGATGTGTCACATGTCCTCCTCTCAGAAACCGCTCAACTGGCTGAGGTCGGCGCGGCCGTGCTGCATAGCGCTGATGGCCTGCAGCAGCCCCAGCCGGTTGCGGCGCAGCGCGTCGTCGTCGGTGTTGACCAGCACATGGTCGAAGAAATCGGTCACAGCTGGCAGCATGGGCGCGAAAGCGCTCAGGAAGGCGTCCACGCTGCCGCTGGAATCGCTGGAATCGAGCTGCGCGGCGGCCTGCTGGTAGGCGGCGTAGAGCGCCCGCTCCTGCGGCTCGACCAGCAGCGCCGGATCGAGCGGGTAGCGCTCGCTTTCGCTGCGCGTGATGCGCACGCAGCGGGCGAAGCCGTCTAGCAGCGGCGTCCAGTCGGGGCGGCGCACCCAGGCCGCGAGCTGCTGCACGCCCTTCAGCGCGCGATAGGGGTTGCTGCTCTGGGCGGCCAGCACAGCGCCGATCACGTCGCGCGGCCAGTCCTGCTCCTCCAGCCAGGCGCGCAGCCGCCCGCCGATGAACTCGACCACCTGGATGCGCACCGCGTCGCTGACGGGGATTGGCTGCGCCGCCGCCGCCAGCTCAACAGCGCTGTGCAGGTCGAGGTCAATCTGCCGCGCGGTGAGAATCTGCACGATGCCGAGCGCAGCCCGGCGCAGGCCGTAGGGGTCGGCGGTGGCGCGGGGCGCTAGTCCGGCGGCAAACAAGCCGGTCAGGCTGTCCAGCCGGTCGGCCAGGGCAACCAGCGCGCCGGCGGCGCTGGCCGGCAGCAGGTCGTCAGCGCCGCGCGGCAGCCAATGCTCGAAGATGGCGTCGGCTACCTCCGGCGGGTAGCCGCTGCGCAGCGCGTACTCGCGACCCATCACCCCCTGCAGCGAGGTCATCTCGACGACCATCTGCGTCGCCAAATCGGCCTTTGCCAGATGCGCAGCGCGCTGCGCGACCGCCACCGTCGTCGTGTCCAGGCCGAGCAGATCGCCCAGCGGGCGGATCAGCCCGACGATGCGCTCGTTCTTGTCCAGCATTGAGCCGAGTTTCTCCTGGAATGTCAGCGTGGCCAGCCGGGGCAGGTAGCTTTCCAGCGGCTGCTTGAGGTCCTCGCGGTAGAAGTAGCTGGCGTCGGCGAAACGGGCGCGCAGCACATGTTCGTTGCCGGCGGTGACGTTGTCCAGGTGCTCGCGGTCGCCGTTGCGCACAGCGATGAAGTAGGGCAGCAGCCGCCCGTCAGCGTCTTCGACGGCGAAGTAGCGCTGGTGCTTGCGCATCACAGTGATGAGCACCTCGCGCGGCAGCGCCAGATAGTCGGCGTCGAACGTCCCGCGCAGCGCCGTCGGCGCTTCAACCAGGTTTGCCACCTCGTCGAGCAGGTCGGGGTCGTCGGGCACGCGCCCGCCAACCTCGCGCGCCAGCGCGGCGATCTGCTCGGCGATGGCGGCGCTGCGCTGCGCTGGGTCGAGCACGATGCCCTGCGCGGCCATCTGGTGGGTGTAGTCCGCTGCGTCGGCGACGGCCAGCTCTGGCGAGCCGTAGGGCCGCAGGCCGCGCGTGACGCCGCCGCTGGCGACGCCGGCGTAAGCGAAGGGGATAACAGCGTCGCCGAACAGCGCCAGCAGCCAGCGGATCGGGCGCGAGAAGGTCGCGCCGCTGGCGTTCCAGCGCATCGTCTTGCCAAAGCTGAGGCCGGCGACTAAGCTAGGGAGCGCCTCGGCCAGCGCTTCGGTCGCCGGGCGGCCCGGCGTGCGCACCAGCGCGGTGACGTACTGGCCGCCGTCAATCTCAGCGATGCGCAAGTCCTCGGCGCGCACACCGCGCCCGCGCGCAAAGCCAACAGCCGCTTGGGTGGGCTGGCCGCTGGCGTCGAAAGCGCGGCTGGCTGGCGGGCCTTTCTCGACCTGCTCTAAGTCGGGCTGGCGCGGCGCGACCTGGCGGGCGTGCACCACCAGCCGGCGCGGTGTGGCGTAGACGCTGACTCCGTCGTGCGCCAGCCGCAGGTCAGCGAACAGCTTGGGCGCGGCGGCCTGTAACTGGGCCAGCGCCGCGCTCACGTCTCTGGCCGGCAGCTCTTCCACGCCGATCTCGACCAGCACGTCGGCGGGAGCGGCAGGCGGCGGCGGCAGCGGGCCGGGCGTCTGCGCCGGCGGGGCGTCCCAGGCGGGGTTGCGAATCGGGTGGCCCAGCGCCTCGCGCTGGGCGGCGAACGCCTGCGCTACCAGGCGCGTCATCTCGCGCGAGCGGCGGAAATAGCTGGCGCGCTCGGTCACGCCGATCGCGCCGCGCGTGTCGAGCACGTTGAACAGGTGGCTGCACTTCAGCACGTAATCGTAAGCTGGCAGGATCGCGCCCGCTTCCAGCGCGCGGCGGCTTTCGTTCTCGTAGGTGTTGTAGACCTGGCGCAGGCCGTCCACGTCGGCGATCTCGAAGTAGTAGCGGCAGTGCTCGATCTCGCTCTGGCGGAATACGTCGCCGTAGCTCAGGTTGCCCAGCCATTCAATGTCCCACACGGCGTTCTTGCCCTGCAGCGCCAGCGCGATGCGCTCCAGCCCGTAGGTGATCTCAACCGACACAGGGTTCAGCTCCAGGCCGCCCGCCTGCTGGAAGTAGGTGAACTGGGTGATTTCCTGCCCGTTGAGCCACACCTCCCAGCCCAGGCCCCACGCGCCCAGCGCTGGGCTTTCCCAGTTGTCCTCCACAAAGCGGATATCCTGTTCGCGCGGGCGCAGGCCCAGCGCCTCCAGCGACTGCAGGTAGATTTCCTGCGGATTGCCGGGGTCTGGTTTCAAGATCACTTGGTACTGAAAGTAGTACTGCATCCGGTTCGGGTTCTCGGCGTAGCGGCCGTCGTCCGGGCGCACGCTCGGCTCGACATACGCCACGCGCCAGGGTTCCGGCCCCAAGGCGCGCAGCAGCGTGGCCGGGTTGCCCGTGCCCGCGCCAACCTGGACGTTGTACGGGTTCCACAGGACACAGCCCTGCTGCGCCCAGAACTCGTGCAGCTTGAGGATCACCTGCTGGAAATTCAGTGGTTGCGCCATGAAACTCGTTCCGTGGGGTGTGCGGCTAAGACGTGCTGTATTATACAGGCCCAGGCCGGATTATCGAGTGCAGGCCAGCACGCCGCCATCAGCCGCAGAGCGTGTATAATTGGGCTTGTTGACCACGACGCGGCAGCGGCGAAAATGCGATGGCAGACGACCTAATCGGCAAGCGCATCGGCAACTACGAAATCCTCGACGTGATCGGGCGCGGCGGCATGGCGACGGTGTACCGCGCCCGCCAGCTCACGATGGATCGCATCGTGGCGCTCAAGGTGCTGCCGCGCCAGTTCGTCAACGACGACACCTACCTGCAGCGCTTTCACCGCGAGGTCGAGATCGTGGCCCGGTTGGAGCACCGCAACATCGTGCCGGTGCACGATTTCGGCGAGTTCGAGGGCCAGCCGTACATCGTCATGCGCTACATGCCGGGCGGCTCAGTAGACGATCTGCTGGCCCACGGCCCGCTGGACAGCGATAAGTACCTGAGCATCATCGAGCAGATCGCGCCGGCGCTAGACTACGCCCACAGCAAGAACGTGCTGCACCGCGACCTCAAGCCGAGCAACGTGCTGATGGACGACGGGGGCGGGGCCTACCTAACCGATTTCGGCATCGCCCGCATCGTGGGTGAATCGCACGGCCCCACCATTACGACACAGGGCGTGGTGGGCACGCCCAGCTACATGAGCCCCGAACAGGCCCAGGGCCTGCCGCTGGACGCCCGCAGCGACGTCTACGCGCTGGGCGTGATGCTGTTCGAGATGGCCACTGGCCAGCGCCCCTTCCGCAGCGACACGCCCTACAGCATCGCTGTGCTGCAGGTGACGGCCCAGCCGCCCGCGCCGCGCAGCATCAACAACGGCGTGTCCATCGCTGTCGAACAGGTAATTCTGCGGGCGCTGCGCAAGAAGCCGGCTGAGCGCTACGCCAGCGCCACGGCTCTGGCTGAGGCGCTGCGGCGCGCTGTCGCGCCGCCGGCCGCCAGCGTTCACGACACGCAGCCGGGCATCCCGCGGCCCACCAAGCCCAACCCAGTGCAGCAGCAGGCTGCGCCCATGCCCCAACCGGCAGTCGTGCCGCCGCCCCCGGTCTACGCCCCGTCCGGCTACACGCCGCCCGCCTATACGCCCGCGCCGGCCCGTCCGGTCCCGCGCCGCCCGCTGCGCCGCCGCGGCGGTGGGCTGCTGATGAGCGCGGCGGTCGGCGGGTTGATCGGCTGCGGCCTGCTGACGCTGATTGTGGTGATTGCCGCGCTGGTCATCAGCGGCCTGCAAGCAGCCGACTGGACAGACGAGAGCCAGCCCGGCGCAGCGCCGCTGGCGCTGACAGTGTACAGCGGCGACGCCCTAATCCCCACGCTCGACCTGACAAGCGAGGCCTACCGGCAGGGGCTGCTGGGTGGCGGCGCCGCGCCTACGCCCACGCCGCCGCCTACGGCAACAGTCACGCTGCCAGAGCTGCCGGCCCAGCCAGCGCAGCCCGCAGCGCCCGCCGTCACGCCGACGCTGCCGGTGGGCTGGCGGACGCCAAACGGCTGAACAGCGCGTCTAGTGTCACGCCGTCCAGCGAAGGCAGCACCACGTCAGCGGCCCCTACCAGGCGCGCGTCGCCCAAACCCACCACCGGGAATCCGCCGGCCCGCGCGGCCTGCACCCCCACCGCCGAGTCCTCAAACACCAGCGCCTGCGGCGGCCGCACGTTCAGCCGGCCGGCCGCCCACAAAAAAGCGTCTGGCGCGGGCTTGCTGTTGACCACGCACAGCCGGTCTACAATGGCGTCGAACAGCCCGGCCATGTCCAGCCGCGCCAGCACCGGGCCGACGTTCTGGCTGGAGGACGCCAGGCCCACCGCCAGGCCGCGCTCGCGCGCCTCGGCGATGAGCGCCGTCACGCCGGGCAGACGGTCTGCCGGCGTCAGGTGGGCCAGCAGCTCGTGGAAGTAGGCGTTCTTGCGGGCCATCAGCGCCTCCTCGGCGGCTGCGTCCAATCTGCGGTCGCGAAAGACGTAGGCCAGGCTGTCGCCGCGCGACAGGCCGCGCAGGGCGTCGTTGTCCGCCGGCGTGAACGGCACGCCCTCCTCTTGTGCCAGGCGCAGCCAAGCGCGGTAGTGCAGGTCGGGCGTGTCGGCGATTACGCCGTCCATATCGAAGATCAGGGCGCGGATGTCCGGTGTCATGGCGGCTGTTTCCTGTTCTACAGCGGCAGCGGCGACTATAATTCTGCCCTATGCACACAATACGACAATACCCCACTGTCATCATCGCGCTGGCCGCGCTGGCGCTGGCTGTCGCCGCCTGCGAGCCGCTGGCGCCGCAGGCTACGGCCGCCGTCATCGTGATTACGCCGCCGCCCAGCCGCACGCCCACCGCTACCTTCACGCCGCCGGCCACGCGCACGCCGCTGCCGACAGCCACGTCTGCCGCCACTGCCACCGCCACCGCGCCGCCCTGTCTGGCTGAGGGCGGCACGATGCTGGTGTTCGACGAATTCCGCAGCGCGGCGGCCGGTGAGAACCTGCGCTACCGGGTCTATTTGCCGCCCTGCTACTTGGAGGCACAGAAGCGCTTCCCGCTGGCCATTCTGCTGCACGGCCAGGCGGCCACTGAGAACCAGTGGGATCGGCTGGGCGTGGACGAGGCGCTCGACCAAGGAGTGCGCCTGGGCGCGCTGGCCCCGATGATCCTGGTGATGCCCTACACCGGTTTCATCGCCAACCGCGACCCGTCCCCGCCCAACCCGTCGTATGAGAACGTCATCTTGGAAGAGCTGCTGCCGGCGATTGAGCGCGACTTCTGCACCATCCAGCGGCGCGAGTACCGCGCTATCGCCGGCATCTCGCGCGGGGGGTTCTGGGCGTTCAGCATCGGCCTGCGCCACCCAGATGTGTTCGGCGTGCTGGGCGGCCACAGCGCTGTGTTCACCCAGGGCAACGCGCCGCCGGCCTACAATCCGCTTGACTTGGCGCTGAACGCCTCGTTTCTCAGCGAGGCCAACCTGCGCATGTACTTGGACAACGCCGCCGGCGATCCCGCAGGACAGGGCATAGAGGTGTTCTCTGGCCGGCTGAGCGCGCGCGGCATCCCGCACACCTACGTGATTCACCCGATCGGCAGCCACAGCGACGAGTACTGGTCTGCCCATGTGTCCGAATATCTGACATTCTACGCCCGCGAGTGGCCGCGCGCCATCGCTGACCTGCCAAGCTGCCTAGAGCCAAGCCCGTGAGCGCGCCCTCTCTGAAGAAGACCTGCTTCGTGGCCTTGACTGCGCGGCAGCCGGGGCCGTGTGTCGCATAAGCCGCACGTGGGCGGTGCGCTGCGCCTCGGCTGTCGAGGATTGACGGCGGGCGCGCTTTCCCCAACAATTGGCCTCGCTCGACTCAGCAGGCCCGGAGAGATGACTCACAACCCTCACCCGCGCACGCTGGTGATCATCCCGGCGTACAACGAGGCCGACAGCATCGCCGGCGTTGTCACCAGTATCCGGCAGCACGCGCCCTGGGCCGATGTCGCCGTCATCAACGACGGCTCGACCGACGCCACTGGCGCGCTGGCCCAAGCCGCTGGGGCGGTCGTGCTGCACCTGCCGCACAACGTCGGCATTGGGGCCAGCGTGCAAACCGGCTACATCTACGCCGAGCGCGCCGGCTACGATGTCGTCGTGCGCAGCGATGGCGACGGCCAGCACACGCCGGCGGACATCGAGCGGCTGCTGTGCGCTCTTGACGAACGCCGCGCCGACGTGGTGATCGGCTCGCGCTACCTGGAGCGGCGGGGTTACAACGGCTCAGCGGCGCGGCGGGCCGGCAGCCTGCTGCTGGCCGGGCTGATCTCGGCCATCGTCGGCCAGCGCATCACCGACCCGACATCGGGCTTCACCGCCGCCAACCGGCGCGCCATTCGCCTGTGCGCCCGCGCCTACCCCCACGACTACCCGGAGCCGGAGGCCATCGTGACGCTGCACCGCGCCGGGCTGAGGCTGGTCGAAATTCCGGTGACAATGCGCCCGCGCCAGGGCGGGCGTTCGTCTATCACCAGCCTGCGCTCGGCCTATTACATGGCGAAAGTCACGCTGGCGATCCTGATCGGCCTGCTGCGGGCCGCGCCAGCCGAGCCGCCGAACAACGAGGGCCAGCCATGAACGCTGCGCCCGGGCGTCCGCGCGTGCTGATGCTCTCCAAGGCCTGCCTGGTGGGCATCTACCAGCGCAAGCTGGAGGAGATCGCGCGGCTGGGCGTGGACCTGCTGGTGATTGTCCCGCCGTCGTGGCGTGACGAGCGCGGCGAAACCCAGCTGGAGCGCGCCTTCACGCAGGGCTACCGCCTGGAAACCGCGCCGATCATGTTCAACGGCAGCTTTCACCTGCACTGGTATCCGGGCCTGGGGCGGCGGCTGCGCGCCTTTGCGCCGCACATCGTCCACATTGACGAAGAGCCGTACAACCTGGCGACGTGGCAGGCGCTGCGGCAAGCGCGCCGCGCCGGGGCCAAAGCCCTGTTCTTCAGCTGGCAGAACATCAACCGCGCCTACCCGCCGCCGTTTTCGTGGGGCGAGCGCTGGACGTTGGCCCGCGCCGATTACGCCATCGCCGGGACGGACAGCGCCGCGCAGGTGTGGCGCGCCAAAGGCTATCGCGGCCCGCTGAGCGTGATCCCGCAGTTTGGCGTGGACGCCGACCTGTTCGCGCCGCCGGCCCGCCCGCGCCCAGAGCGCCCGTTCACGATCGGCTACTTTGGGCGGCTGGTGGAGGAAAAGGGCCTGACACTGCTGCTGCGCGCCGCCGCCGCGCTGCCGGACAGCAGCTGGCGGCTGCTGATCGTGGGCGGCGGGCCGCAGCGGAGCGCGCTCGAAACGCTGGCGCGTCAGACCGGCATGGGCGAGCGCCTGTGCCTGCGCGACTTAGTCCCGTCAGCCGAGATGCCCGCGCTCTACCACGCGCTGGACGCGCTGGCCCTGCCCTCGCTGACGCGGCCCAACTGGAAAGAGCAGTTTGGGCGCGTGCTGATTGAGGCCATGGCCAGCGGCGTGCCGGTCGTCGGCTCTGACAGCGGCGCTATCCCCGACGTGATCGGCCCTGCCGGGTTGATTTTCCCTGAAGGCGATGCCGAGGCGCTGACAGCGCATTTGGCGCGGCTGCAGGCCAGCCCTGACCTGCGCGCTCACCTGGGCCAGCGCGGGCGCGCGCGCGCCCTGGCGTGCTTCACGCACCAGCAGGTGGCGGCAGCTACAGTTGCCGTCTACCGGGAAATGCTAAAAACCTTAAACATATATTAACAAAATATTATACCGCCTGCGCTATCCATGCCAGCTGACACAGCGCACACGCTGGCGCGCTGCGTCGTTATGCCGTCGTTAGTTTGGAGAGGAGAAGTATGACCCGCTTTCTTATCCCGCTGCTCAGCGTTTTGCTGGCGGCTGCGCTGACCGGCGTAGCTGCCGCTCAGGAAGAAGCGCCAGTGCCACGCTTTGAGCCGGATGCCTGCCTGCTTCCAACGCCGGAAGCCTACACCGTCGAATGCGGCTATTTAGTAGTGCCTGAAGACCGCGCCAACCCGGACAGCCCAGCGATTCGGCTGGCGCTGGCCATCTTCCGCAGCAACAACCCAGACAAGGCGTCTGATCCTCTGGTTTACCTAGAGGGCGGCCCCGGCGGCAGCGCGCTGAAGATAACAGGCGGGTCGTTCGATCAGGTGTTCGCGCCCTATGCCCGCTATCGCGATGTGATTCTGCTCGACCAGCGCGGCGTGGGCTTCTCGCAGCCGGCGCTGGACTGTCCTGAGATGTACAGCTACCTTGTGTCCTCGCTGGCCGGCGACCTGACAGTTGACGAGGATATAGCGCAGCTGATGAGCGCTGTCTCCGCCTGCGGCAGCCGCCTGGCCGCCAGCGGAGCCAATCTGTCCGCCTACAACAGCGCCGCCAGCGCTGCTGACCTGCGCGACCTGGCCGCCGTCCTGGGATACGACCAGATCAACCTGATCGGCATCTCCTACGGCACGCGGCTGGCGCTCACCGTTATGCGCGACCACCCGGAGATCGTGCGCAGCGCGGTGCTGGGGGGGCTGTTCCCTCCTCAGGTCAGCCTGGCTGCGGACACGCCCGCCAACGTCAACCGCGCGCTGAGCGCCCTGTTCGCCGCCTGCGCTGCAGACGCGGACTGCGCTGCCGCTTATCCTGACCTGGAAGCCCGCTTCTACGAGCTGGTCGCGCGCCTCAACGCCGAACCAGCATCTGTGAAGATCATAGACCCGGTAGCCCAAACTCCGTTCGACGCGCTTGTCAACGGCGACGAGCTGTACAGCGCGCTCTCGCTCATGCTCTACAACGCCAACCTGCTGCCGCAGCTGCCGCAGGGCATCGCCGCAGCGTACAACGGCGACTACAGCGCGCTGTCCAACTACCTGCTCCTCACGCTGGCCACTGAGAACTTTATCAGCCGGGGGATGTTCCTCTCGGTTCAGTGCGCTGAGGACGCCGCCTTCGACCCACCTGACGCGCTGGAGGCCAACATCGCCGCCTTCCCCTTCCTGGAGTCTTTCCTGCGGCGCGGCGGCGATTTCGCTGATATTTGCGCTGTGTGGGACTCCGGCACTGCTGACCCGGTCGAGAACGAGCCGGTCAGCAGCGACGTGCCGGCGCTGCTCGTTTCCGGCGAATACGACCCGGTGACACCGCCGGCCTGGGGCGAGCTGGCCGCCGAGACGCTGCCCAACGCCGTGCACGTCGTGATCTCCAACGCCAGCCACGACGCCCTTTCCACCGACTGCGCTGTTGAGCTGGCGGTGGCCTTCCTCAATGACCCGGCTGTCGAGCTGAACACGAGCTGCGCCGCGGCGCAGGGGGGCATCGCCTTCGCCCTGCCTGGCGCAGAACTAGACCTGCCGGAGTTCGCGTTTGTGCCCTTCACCCCTGACGACGGTGCGTACACCGTAAACGTGCCGGAGGGCTGGGCACAGGTGCAGCCCGGCGTGTTCGCGCGCAGCAGCACACCGGTGGACCAAACGGTGCTGATTGTGCTGAGTCTGCCGGTTACACTGGCGGATTTCCTGCAAGCGGTCGTTTCGCAGCTCACCGGGCTGGACACGCCGCCAGAGGTGACGGCCACGCGCGAGGCCAACGGCCTGACATGGTCGCTGTTCGAGGCGGATTTCTTCGGCTTCCCCGCGGCCGTGGCTGCCGCTGAGCGCGGCGGCCTGACCTACGCGGTGCAGCTTGTTGCCAACAACGCCGCCGAGCGCGACGCGCTGCGCGCGGCCATCCTGCTGCCAGTGGTAGACAGTTTCACGCTGGCAGACTGACGTCACGTCACCCGCACTGGAAAGACGCCCTGCAGGCAGCGCCGCCTGCGGGCGTCAGACCAGGCGCGACAGATAGCCCGGCCCCTCGAACAGGGCGCGGGTGGCGCGGGCCTCAACCGCCAGCTCCGGCGGCAGCAGGCCGAAAGCCTCGCGCGCGGCGGCGGCCAGCCGCAGCGACCCGCTCACGACCAGCAGCGCCTCCGAGCCAATTAGCGCGCTGCGCAGCGCGGCCAGCGGCTCTGGTTGAACCTCGACGGATGCCTGTTGCAAGGCAGCGGCAGCGGCCAGAGCCTCTGGCTCGGCGGCGCGGTGATCGCGGACGCGCGTCAGCGTAATGCGGCAGCGCGGCTGGTCGAAGGTGCGCAGGTAGCCGGCGGCGTTCTTGTCCGCCAGCATGCCCACCACCAGCCGCACCGGCGTTTCAGGCCCCACCAGCAGGGCAATCAGGCCGTGCAGCCAGCGCGCCGCGCCTGGCGTGTGGCCGCCGTCAATCACGACGGCGCGCTCGCCCACGTAAACGCGCTCGCCGCGGCCCGGCGGCTGCGGGCTGCCCACTGCGCCGCCGGCGGCAGCGCCAGCCGGGGGCGGCAGCAGGGCGTTGTACAGCGTCACCACCGCATCAGCGCCTGAGCCTGCCGCGCCGTGCCGGTTGAAGAGGGCCAGCGGCAGGGGCTGCGGGTCGGTCAGCAGGCGCGCCCCCACGCGCGCTGCCTCGCTTTGCAGGACGCGCATGACCAGCGGCGGCTGCGGCACAGTCACCGCCAGCCCGCCCGGCTGGATGATGCCGGCCTTGTGCCAAGCGATTGTCTCCAGTGTGCCGCCCAGCATGGCAGCGTGCTCCAGCTCGATCGGGGTGAAGGCTGCCAGCGTGTTGGGCAGGCAGCCAACAGCGTCGAAGCGCCCGCCCAGGCCGCACTCCAGCACGAGAACGTCGGGGCGGCAGCGGCTGAACCACCACAGCGCCAGCGCCGTTGCCAGCTCGAACGTGCTGAAAGCATGCCCTGGCGCGGCGTTTGAGGCGGCTGCCGTCACGACGCTCACGCCCTCAACAAAGGCTGAGGGGCTGATCATGACGCCGTCGCACACGAAGCGCTCGCGGAAACTGTGCAGGTGCGGCCCGGTGTACAGGGCCGGGCGCAGCCCGCCGTCGGCCAGCACAGCGGCGATCTGGTGGCAGGCTGTCCCCTTGCCAACTGAGCCAGCCACTACCACCGCCGGAAAAGCGGTGTGGGGGTCGCCCAAGGCGCGCAGCAGGGCGCGGAACGGCTCCAGCGGGCGGGGATAGTCGGCGGCGCGCACCGGACGCACAATGGCGCTGAGGGCAGCGATGTAGGCGTTGAGGGCAGCGTCATCCATGGCAGGCGCTCCAAGGGCAGCTTGCGCGAACATATTTTATTATCTTGCATAATGTTAAGAAACGGAAGGGTCTGTGGTTAGGGGTTTAGATCGTCTGCGCTGGGCGTCGTCTCGCGCACAACGTAGCTGGGCTTGTCCATCACGCGGAAATGCATGCGCGCCAGGTACTCGCCGATCACGCCCAGCGCCAGCAGCTGCGCGCCGGAGAAGATGCCGATGATCGAGGCCAGGAAGGGGAAGCCCGGCACCGGCGTGCCCTCCAGCAGGTAGCGCCCGACGACATACACCAGCACCACTACGCTGAACAGCGCCAGCCCGAAGCCGAGCAGGCTGGCGAGCTGGAGCGGCACAACGCTGAAGCCGGTCATCATGTTGAGGGCGTGCGTGACCAGCTTGCGGAAGGTGTAATTGCTGCGCCCAGCGGCGCGCGGCGCGTGTTCGACCGGCACGGCGGCGAAGCGGGTCGTGCCCCAGGTGAGCAGGACGTCAATTGAGACGAAGGGCGCGCTGTAGCTGGCGAAGGCGTCGCGCACCTGCGCCCGAAAGACGCGCAGCGCGCTCACTTTGCGGGCCGTTTCCGCGCCCATAGCGCTCTGCAGCGCCAGCTTGGTCACCTGCGAGGCGATATCGCGCCAGAAGCCGTGCTGTTCGCGCAGCGGTGTGCCGTAGACCACGTCATACGGCCCCTCGTCCAGCTTCGCCACCAGCGCGGCCAGCGCCTCCGGCGGGTGCTGCAAGTCGTCGTCCAGCGTGATGATCAGCTCATAACGGGCGGCGCGGATGCCGCACAGCAGCGCGTTGTGCTGGCCGTAGTTGCGCATCAGGTGAATGCCGCGCACCTGCGGGCGCTGGCGCGCCAGTGCCTCGATCACCGCCCACGAGTTGTCGCGGCTGGCGTCGTTGACCAGGATCACTTCGTAAGCGCTGGAGAAGGCGGGAAGCGCCGCCGCCAGCCGCTCCAGCAGAGGCGGCAGCGTCTCCTCGCTGTTGTAGACGGGAACGACTACGGAGCAGGTGCGCATCCCTGAACCCGACGTCACACTGCCTCAAGCTGGTCGAGCGTTCGCTCGATCAGCTCTACCGCCTCGCGGACGGTGGCTGTGTCGAAAGCGAACTTAGCGCCGGCGGCGGCGAACAGCTCTGGCAGCGGGCGCGTGCCGCCCAGCGCCAGCGCGCGGCGGTAGGCCGTCACCGCCCCCGCCTGATCGGCGAGCGCGTTGCGCCACACCTGCACCGCGCCCAACTGCGCCAGCCCGTAGTCCACGTAGTAGAACGGAATCTGGAAGATGTGCAGCTTGCGCTGCCAGCCGGTGGCCTTTTCGTCTTCCAGGCCGCTGTAGTCAATGCCCTGCATGAAGCGATCCCACAGGCTGGCCCAGGTCGCGTCGCAGTTAGCCGGGTTCATGGCGTCGTCAGGGTTGGTGTAGACCCAGTGCTGGAAGGCGTCCACAACGGCCATGTAGGGCCAGAAACGGATCATCCCCTCCAAGTGTTCGCCGCGGGCGCGGGCGGCGTCGGCCGGGCTGTAGAAGCCGCCAGACTGCTCTGTGAGGTACGGGGCGGCCAGCAGCTCCATGCTCATCGAGGCGACCTCAGCGATTTCAGCGCTGAACTCGCGCTGCTGGATGTAGGGCAGGGCAGCGCTCTCAAAACAGTGGAAGGCGTGGCCGCCTTCGTGCAGCAGGGTCTGCACGTCGTCGTGGATGCCGACCGCGTTCATAAAGATGAAAGGGCGTTTGGCCTGGTTGAAATCAATCTGATAGCCGCCGGGCGCTTTGCCCTTACGGTTGTCTAGGTCGAGCAGGCTCTCGCGGCGCATTGTAGCGAAGTGCTCGCCCAACTGCGGGTCCACGCGGCGGAAGATGGCCTCGGTGCGGCTCTCCAGATCGGCCACACGCTGGAACGGGCGCAGCGGCTTGCGGCCCAGCGGGTCTACGTCTAAGTCCCAGGGGCGCAGCGTGTCCACGCCCAGGCGCGCCTGGCGGCGGGCGTAGATGCGGCGGGCAGCGGGCACAACGGCGGCCTCGATGGCGGCGTGGAACGCCAGGCAGTCCTCTGGCGTGTAATCGAAGCGGTTGAACTGCTGCCAGCGGAAGGCGCGGTAGCTGTCATAGCCGGCGTTGGCGGCCATCTGGCGGCGCAGCGGCAGCAGCTTCTGCCACAGCGCGTTGAGCGCCGCGCGGTCGGCCAACTGGCGCGCAGCGGCCAGCCGCCAGGCGCGCTCGCGCCGGCTCCGATCCAGCTCTTGATAGACCGGCTGAAGCTGGGGCAGCGTGCGTTCCTCGCCGTCCCATTCAACGGTCTGCGCGCCGATGATCTGGTTATACTCGTTGTTGAGCTTCTGTTCCTGGGTGAACAACGGCAGGTTCTCCTCGCGGAACAGCGCCGCCTCGGCGCGCATGTTGCGCAGAGCGATCTCGAAGCCCGCCGGCTCCAGGCCGCTGGCGAGCAGCTTGAGCTTCAACTGCTGATCGGCGGCCTGCGCCGGCTCGATGACATGCTCTAGGAAAGCGTGAAAGCGCTGCTGGGCGGCGCTGTCGGTGGTGTCCACTGTCGTGGCCACGTACAGCCGGGCGTGCAATTCGTGCAGCAGCTCGCTCAGCGCCGTCCAATCGGCCAGCCAGGACTCGACGCTGGCGGCGTCCAGCGGGCGGTCGCGCAGGTTGTCGAAATAGGGGGCGAAGCGCGGCCAATCCCACGCAAGGGCGGCCTGAGCGGTGGGCAGGGTGTCGAACATAGCGGAGTCTCCAGTCGTGGCTAAAGTGTGGATTTCGCGCCTCATCCCCAGCGCCGCTTACAGCGTCCAGGGGCGGCCGCGCAGCAGCGCGGAGCAGGGGTAAGGTTCATTCTACGGATACTTGCGGTTGAGCATGCGCGCGTAGGGAATTGTCTCGCGGATATGCGGCAGGCCGCAGATCCAGGCGACGGTGCGCTCCAGGCCGATGCCGAAGCCGGCATGCGGCACCGAGCCGTAGCGACGCAGGTCCAAATACCAAGCATACGCCTCGCGCGGGAGGCCGATGGTGGCCACGCGCTGTTCCAGCAGCGCGGCGTCGTGGATGCGCTCGCTGCCGCCAGTGATCTCGCCGTAGCCCTCTGGCGCCAGCAGGTCCACGCTGCGGCACACCTCCGGGCGGCCCTCGACGGGCTGCATGTAGAAGGCCTTGACCGCCGTGGGGTAGTGGTAGACGAACACCGGCTTGTCAAACATCTCGGCGATGGCGGTCTCGTGCGGGCTGCCGAAGTCGCCGCCCCACTCTATTTTGAGCAGCTCGCGCTGCTGCGGGTCGTCGGTTTCGGCGGCCAGCTTCTGCAGGCGCGCCACCGCCTCGTCGTAGCTGATGCGGGCAAAGGGCGCAGTGATCTTCTCCAGCGGGGCCGTGTCGCGCTCGATGATTTCCAGCTCCATGCGGCGCGTCTCCAGCACGCGCTGGACGACATGGCTGACGAACTGCTCTTCCATGTCCATTAGGTCTTCCAGCGTGAAGAAGGCCATCTCCGGCTCTAGCATCCAGAACTCCATTAGGTGCCGGCGCGTTTTCGATTTCTCGGCGCGGAAGGTGGGGCCGAAGCAGTAGACCTTGCCAAAGGCCGCCATGTTGGCCTCGTTGTAGAGCTGGCCGGTCTGCGCCAGGTAGGCCGGCTCGCCGAAGTAATCAATTGCGAACAACGTGGTCGTTTCCTCGCCTGCGGCGGGTGTGATGATGGGCGTGTCTACCAGCAGGTAGCCGTGATCGTCCAGCCAGCCGCGCATGGCGCTGATGATGGTGGCGCGGATGCGCAGGATGGCCCACTGGCGCGTGGAGCGCACCCACAGGTGGCGGTGGTCCATCAGGAACTCGACGCCGTGCTCCTTGGGCGTGATCGGGTACTCCTCAGCCATGTGGACCAGCTCCAGCCGCTTCACGCCGATCTCGTAGCCGCCGGGGTAGCCGGGGGCGCGCTCGTCCCGGCGCACCGTCCCGTTAATCACGACGGCCGATTCCTGCGCCAGCCGGCCGGCCAGCTCGAATGTCTCGTCGTCCACGTCGCCTTTGAAAACGACGCACTGGGCGATGCCAGTGCCGTCGCGCAGCTTGATGAACTGGAGCTTGCCCTTGCCGGTGCGGTTGTAGACCCAGCCGCGCACGGTCACGTCCTGGCCGTCGTGGCGGGCGATGTTTTCTATCAGGATGTTAGTAAGCACGCGATTAAGTCCTTGATGAACAATTGTGCAGAATGCCAGAAACTGCTGGACGCCGATTATAACATATGTTAGGCTGGTGTATGAACGGGCTGTCCTGGCTGACACAGCCCACGGGGGCTGCGCTCCAACGCCGCCGCACTGCCACCCCGATTGTCACACCTGGACAAACACTCTGCGTCCTTTTCGTGGACTAGTGGCGATTGACAGCGCAGGACAATGTGTCGTACAGTGTAGATAAAATAGACTGTAGTAAGGATCAAACAACAGAATTAAACCACTCTTAACGCAAACATTATCTACAGTCAACAAACCCCGCGCAGAATACATGTAGAGATGTTATAAGCCAGTGCTGAGAGGAGAGATGCAGTATGGTTGTGCTTGATTCGTCGAACGCGCATTTTTCGTATATGGATGTGGTGAGCCACTGGTGCCCGCGTTCGCAGCGTTTCACCGGGGGCGATGCGCTCCTCACCTACCTGGACGAGGGCTGGAAGATCGAGCCGGAGGCGTTCTACGAGGAATTCGGCCAGACCGGCGGCCGCCGTGTCATCGTCTACTACTTCGAGCTGAGCCGGGGCGAGGAAACCGTGCGCATGCCGGTGATCACCAACCCGTTCGTTGAGCGTCTAATCCACGCGCTTGATTTGAAGGTGTATCCGGCGGCGCGCGTCAACCGCGACCGCCGCATCGCCCGCCTGCCGCTGGCCCGTCACGCCTGAGTGAGGGCCGCGGCCCCACGCCGCCCGCCTGCGCCAGCGGTTCACTTCGCGCGTTTTGCCCTCGCTTTATCTGCGCCGCGCGCAAACCCGCAAGCCGCACACTTACACCAGTTCAAACTCATCCTGACGGCAAACCCGCAGCGCACCGGCCAGTTCGTGGCCGATAACCACCGCTGCGCCGTCCACTTCCAGCTGCAGCGGCCCGCTGAACGGCGCCCGCGCGACCAGCGCAAAGCGCACCCCCGGCTTGAGGCCCAGCGTGCCCAGATACTCGAGCTTGCCGGCGTCGTGGGTGTTCACGCGGCTCAACACATATGTTTCGCCAGGCTCCACGCTGTTGAGCGGGCGGTCGCGCAGGCGGGGCATGCGGCCGCTGGCGTCCGGAATCGGCTCGCCGTGCGGACAGCGGCGCGGAAAGCCCGCCATCTCCTCCATGCGCTGCACCAGCCGGTCGCTGGCGGCTGCTCCCAGCGCGTCGGCTGCGCTGTGCACCTCGTGCCAGCCGAAGCCCATCACGTCCACCAAGAAGCGCTCGGCCAGCCGATGGCGGCGGATGCTCAGCAGCGCCTCGCGCTCGCCCGCCGGCGTGAGGACGATGCCCTGGTACGGCTCGTGCTCCAGGTAACCGGCTTCGCGCAGACGCTGCACCATGCGCGTCACGGCC
>DAOTWC010000076.1:0-1538 GCA_034435995.1 Anaerolineae bacterium
ACTTCATGACGCACAATCCGCGCCTGTCCCTGAGCGCCCACGACGCCGGGCTGGGGCTGTTCCGCGAACTGCTGACGTACAAGGCTGAAAGCGCCGGTACGGAAGTGGTCGCTGTGAACCCGCATCACACGTCGCAGGTCTGCTCGGATTGTGGCGCGGTTGTGGCGAAGTCTTTGGCGGAACGGATACACGCTTGTCCTCACTGTCACTTACGGATAGACCGGGACGAGAACGCCGCCCGGAACATCCTTGCGTTAGCATTGGCGTTCAAGTCGGCTCGGACGGAGCCGTCAGGCGTTAACGTGGCCAGTTGCGGCGTGCGTAGCCTGAGAAGCTCCCCGCTTTAGCGGGGAGAGTCGTCACCAGCAGCTCTTTTACAACCTCATGGCGCGAGCAACAATCGGTCGCAGGCGCTCCAGCGCCTCTGAAGGCACGCTGGCACGCTGGGTGATGATGGCGTTTTCAAGCGCTGTATGACTGGGTGTTTGCAGTGTTGGATCGAGACGCTCTACCGCAACAGCCAACGCCTGCTGCGCTGTATGCACATTACGGTTGAGCGTAGCGATCACCATGTCAACTGTGACAGGTTCTTCGCTGGCGTGCCACACATCGTAGTCGGTGATGTGCGCCAGCGCAGCATAGGATATCTCCGCTTCGCGGGCGAGGAAAGCCTCTGGACAAGCGGTCATTCCGATGATGCTGAAACCAAGCTGGCGATAGACCTGGCTTTCGGCGCGGGTACTAAACCGCGGCCCCTCAATTATAACGAATGTGCCGCCGCGGTGAACAGTTCCACCGGCCTCTCTCACTGAGTCGGCCAGCAGCGCGCTGAGGTGCGGACAAAACGGTTCTGCAATAGAGATGTGCGCCACCAGTCCCTGATCGAAGAACGAACGGCCGCGTTCCGCCCGTGTGTTATCGTAGAGCTGATCCGGTATGACGATGTGACCAGGCTCTAAGTCCTCGCGCAGTGAACCGCAGGCATTTACGCCAATGATAAAGCGCACGCCCATCGTCTTCAAAGCATAGACGTTCGCGCGATATGGCACCGTAGATGGCGAGAACACGTGGCCTACCCCATGCCGTGGCAGGAAAGCTACCCGCTTGCCACGCAGCGATCCAACAGTCACATCAGCGCTCGGGCGGCCAAACGGGGTGTCTATGCTGAATGAAACACGGTCGCTGATCTCTGGCATGTTGTAAACGCCCGATCCACCGATCACGCCGATTAGAACCTGCTCCATAGTCTGCCTTGTCCTTCCTTTTCCCCTTGGTATCTTTACTCCAAGTGAACGCGATACCGCGCCGTGCCGATGCCGATGATGTCCCCATCGGCAATGACGACTGGCTGGCTAATTAGAACCTCGTTGATGGTGGTGCCGTTGCGGCTCTGACGATCTTCGAGCCACCACTGTCCGTCGCGCATCACGACCAGCGCGTGCTCACTGCTGGCAAATGTGTCGTCTATAGTTATAGTATTTGTGGGCGCGCGCCCCAAACTGGTCAGGGGAAACAGTGGGTACACCTGGCCTGTGAAG
>DAOTWC010000077.1:0-18085 GCA_034435995.1 Anaerolineae bacterium
GATCGTAGCAAGTCTTATGCCGGGCATTCGTTTCAGAGCCTGCCACGACTTAGGAAATCGTTACCGGTTCAATTTGATCAGGCAACGAATCGAACCATTGAACTGATAGATGTTCTGTGGCTACGAGATAACTCAATTGTTGCCGCCTTCGAGATTGAACACACATCGTCTGTATATTCAGGTTTGCTCCGCATGGCTGACCTGATTACGATGCAGCCCAACATAAACATACCGTTGTTCATCGTAGCGCCTGATGAACGCGGTGAAAAAGTTCGTTCTGAAATCAACCGACCCGTATTCTCGATGGCGCTCAATCAACCACTGCCGAAGATATGTCGTTACATACCTTATTCCAAACTGACCGAAACAGTGGAACATGCCCGTGTGGGTGGGTTCTTGCGTTATCTTCGTCCTGATTTTCTCGATGAAGTTGCTGAAAGTGTGGAGCTAGAGGAGTTATAGTATTGGCATGGCTCCGACGCTTGGCGACACCCACTGGATGCGGGCGGCGCTGGCCGAAGCTGAGCGCGCGCTGGCGCATGGCGATGTGCCCATCGGCGCGGTGGCCGTGCGCGACGGCCAGATCATCGGGCGCGGTTACAACCGGCGCGAGGCCGACCAGGACCCCACCGCCCACGCCGAACTGCTCGCCATCCGCGAGGCAGCGCGGGCCGTTGGTCACTGGCGGCTGGACGGCGTGACGCTCTACTGCACACTGGAGCCGTGCGCCATGTGCGCCGGCGCGATGGTGCTGGCGCGCCTGCCGCGCCTGGTCTACGCCGCCCCGGACCCGAAAGCCGGGGCGGGCGGCAGCGTGCTCGACGTGCTCAACCACCCGGCGCTCAACCACCGCGTCGCCTGTGAAGGCGGCCTGCTGGCCGACGAAGCCGCCGCCCAGATTCGCGCCTTCTTCCGCGCCCTGCGCGCCGAGGGGCAGAAATAGAGAGCACCTCTCTATGCGGAGAGGGGGTTGGGGTGAGGCCTGTTCAGAATTAGCGCCTGCCGGTGATCAGCCGCCCGATGAAAATCAGCACAATCGCGCCGATCAGCGCCGTGATGAGCGACCCGATGCCGAAGCCGATGTCGAGCGCGTCGAGCAGCCCCAGGATGAACCCGCCGACCCACGCGCCCACGATGCCCAGAATGACGTCCGTAATGAACGGCTGATCCCGCGACCCCATGATGCGGCGGGCCAGCGCGCCGGCGATGAAGCCGATGATGATCCAGCCGATACAGGCGAACGGGGCTGTCACCAGCCACGAAATGAAACTGCTGACTGCGTCCATCTTCCCTCCTCCTTGCATCCTCCTGCCGCTCATTATAGTGCGCCAGCGCTGAGGGCACAAACAGGGCGCGTGATAGAGAGGGATAAGGCCGGCGGGACGCGCCAGCTAGCCCAGCCGGCAGTCTGTGTTAGAGAGGCCAGAGAGCGCCCAGCCGTCAAGCGTCACGACCGAGAGATAGCCGGCGGCGGCGTGCACCCGCTCGTTGGCATCCACTGTTAGCAGGCGGGCTGCCGGGCTGCCGCTGCGCCGCCCGCCGGCGTAAATCTGCGCCTGACGCAGCAGCGCGCCGCTGCTGGTGTCGAACACGTTGAGCGCGCCGCTGGCGTCGAGTGAATAGAGCAGACAGCCGCCGCCGGTTGCCAGGAGGGGGGGCAGCGCGCCAGCCGCGGGATACGGCGTGCGCCAGCGCGCGCCGCCGCCGCTGCTGATCGAGATCAGCGCGCCGTCGGCGCTGTAAACGTAGATGTTGCCCATCACGTCCACCGTGATGCGCGCTGTGCGACCGGGCGGCGGGGCCAGCGTGCCGATGCTGTGGTTCTCGCCGCCGGCGATGCGCCGGATGTATGGGCCGTCCAGCAGCAGCCAGCCGCCGCTGCGATCAGGGGCGGCAGCCGCGGCGTCGCTGTAGGTCGTCTCGAACAGCACAGCGCCGTCAGCGCTGACCACGCGCGCCAGCACACCGCCGCTGGTGCGCGTCAGCGCCAGCACTTGGTCGGCGCTGGCCGCCAGTTCCAGCGGGCGCGCCGCCGCGCCAACGCCGGGCACACGCCACAGCAGGGCGCCGAGCGGGGTGTAGGCGTCCAGCCCGCCGTCGGCAGTGGCGAACACCAGCGTCTCGCCCAGGGCGGCAAACGGCGTGTCTGGGCCAGGCACGTCCCACACTGCCAGGTAGCGGCCGTTTTGCAGCGTGATCGTCTGGCCGCCGTGGCTGCGCGCCACGACACGGCCGCCCGGCAGCGCCGCCAAGCCGGTGACCGCGCCGCTGGTCTCGACGCGCCACAGCACTTCGCCAGAGGGCAGCGTCCCGGCGATCAAGCTGCCGCTGGCGACGACGTACACGCCGTAGTCGAGCAGGGCCGGCGGCGCGCTGGGAACGACGCGAAAAGTGGCGGAGCTGACGAAGCCGGGGGCCAGCCGCAGCCGCCACAGCTCGGTGAAGTCGAACGGATTGTACCAGCCGGCGTCAAGCGGGTTGGCGGTGATATAGCCCGGCCCGCCGTCGTCTGGCAGAAAGCTGCGAATCTCGTAGTGCAGGTGAGGCAGCCCGCGCGATGGCCAGCCAATTGTGCCGATGACCTGGCCGCGCTCGACGCAGTCGCCCAGGCGCGGGAACTTGATGTCGTCCGACTGCTCCATGTGGCCGTACAGGGTGTAGGCGATGCTTCCGTCGGGAAAGGTGTGCTCCAGGATGACCACGCCCCTTTCGGTGTCCCAGCCTTCGGGGTCGGCATAGGTGACACGCCCGCGCGCGGCCGCCGCCACTGGGTCGCCCCAGCGCTCGAAGCCGATGTCCACGCCAACATGATTGCCACCGAAGCGCGCGCGGAACAGGCCGAAGTCGTCGTAGCCCTCCACCAGGCCGTCTATCGGGTAGTCAATGGCATCAACGACGCCGCACAAATGAAACGGCTGCTGGGCGCTGGCTGGCCGGGCCGCCAGCGCGGCGGAAACGGTGATAACGGCAATCCAGAAAAATCGCATGGGTTCTCAGTGTGTATCCTAACTGCTACTGGGCTGCAGTGTACCACGTGCGGCCCAGCCGTGGCAGCAGGATTCCGCGCCGCTGCAACCTGGAGCCGGTCTCTGCGTATAATAAAAAATGAAACCCCACGCCATCAAACGCATACAGGAGCGAATCGCCATGACTGACAATCAGACACCTCAGACTGAGGAGCACAAGAAGACGCTGACCGAGGAGATCGAGGTGGCCGGCAGCCAGCTTGTAGACCAGGTGAAGCGCCTGGTGGAGCAGGGCAACATCCGCCGCCTGATCATCCGCAACGCCGATGACAACGTGATCCTGGAGATGCCGCTGACAGTGGGCGCGGTGGCCGGCGGCGCGATTGTGCTGGCCGCCCCCTGGCTGGCGGCGCTGGGCGCGTTCGCCGCGCTGGTGGCCCGCGTCAAGATCGAGATCGTGCGCGACGCCGACGACGAAGGGGACAAGCCCAAGCACGAGGAGTAGACCGATCGCCTGCTTGTGCAGCCTCTCCTGCCTGTGGGCGGCGGGAGAGGCTTTGTTTTTACCCCAGCCGCGCAGCGCTGACTGCGCCGGCGTCAGCGCCGGTGAGCAGCAGGTCAACGGCGCGAGCGGCAGTCCCCGCCCCCAGCGCCAGCCCGTGCCCGTGAAAGCCAACGGCGAAACCGACGCGCGGGCGGCCTGGCAGCGTGCCCACCAGCGGCAGGCCGTCGGCGCTGAAGCCCATGATGCCCGCCCAGCGCCGCTCGATGGGCGCGGTCACGTCTGGGAAGCGCGCGCGCAGGTAGTCCTCTAGGGCGCGCTGCACTGGCTCGGTGACGCGATCCTCGGTGGTGTCGTGTTCCAGCGCTTTGTTCTGCTTGCGCCCGCCGCCGATCAACAGCCGCCCGTCGAACGTGTCACGGTAGTACATGTAGCCGTAATCGCTGTAGCCGCACGCGCCGATTACCGGCCCGTTCGGCAGCGGCGCCGTGACCAAGCACTGCGCCCGCGTCGGGATGACCTTGCCCGCAAAGTATGGGTCCAGCAGCGGAGCGTAAGCGTTGACGCACAGCAGCGCGTGGCGCGCGCGGAACACGAACTGGCGCGTGTAGACCACCGCTGCGTCGCCGTCCTGCGCCACGCGATAGGCCTCGTTGTTGGCCACCAGCTCCGCGCCGCTCTGGCGGCAGACAGCCTGCGCCAGCGCGTAAGGTTGGACGGCTGCGTCCTGCGGCTGGCGCACCGCGGCGTGGTAGCCCCGCCCCAGCGGGTCGCGGCTCAGGAACTCGGCGGGGAATCCTTCTCGCTCCAGCGCGCGGGCTGCCTGCTCCAGGTCGCGCGCCTCGGCGGCGCTCTCGGCCAGCAGCAGCGAGCCACAGTCCTCCAATGGGACGCCGCCCGCCTGCGCCCACTGCCGCCAGTAAGCGTGTGTCTGGCGCGAGAGCGCCCAGATTTCGCGCGTCACCGCCGCGCCATAGCGCTCGACCGCGCGGTGATAGTAGGTGTCCAGGCCGGTGATCATGAAGCCGGCGTTGCGGCTGCTGGCCCCCAGAGCCACGTCGCGCGCTTCGGTGATGACGACCGTCCGGCCAGCCTGCGCTGCGAAGGCCGCCGCCGCGCAGCCTACCAGCCCCGCTCCCACCACCAGAAAATCAACCTCGCGCGCCGGCTGCGCGCCGTCCGCCTGCCAAATGGATACCGTCATGCGTTCCGCCTTTCTCGCTGCGACACCGCTGTTTGTACACGGTTCGGCGGCGTGGGGCAAGAATCGCGGGCGAGCGGCGGCCCGGCTATAATCAGGCGCGGCTAACCCGCACCCGATGAAAGGCACAGCGCGCTATGGCGGACGATCTGCGCCCCTCGCCCCGACACAAGCCGGTCTCGCTGTTTGTGACGTGCATGGTAGACGCCCTCTACCCGCCAATCGGCATCGGCGTGGTGAGGATTCTCGACCGATTGGGCGTGCCGGTGCGTTTCCCGCTGGGCCAAACCTGCTGCGGCCAGCCGGCGTTCAACAGCGGCTTTCGCGCTGATGCGGCGGCTGTGGCGCGCCAATTCCTGCGCGCCTTCGCCGACGCCGACGTGATTGTCACGCCGTCCGGGAGCTGCGCCACAATGGTGCGCCACTACTATCCGGAGCTGTTCGCTGGCGACCCCGAATGGCGCGACCGTGCGGCTTGGGCCGCTGCCATCACCTGGGAGTTCACCGAGTACCTTGTGGACGGCCTGGGCGTGACAGACCTGGGCGCGGCGCTGCCGCCGACGCGGGTGGCTTTTCACGACGCCTGCCACGGCCTGCGCGAGCTGGGTCTGAAGCGGCAGGCGCGGGCGCTGGTCGAGCGCGTGGCGGGGGTGACGATCGTGGAGGCCGCTGGTAGCGAGCAGTGCTGCGGCTTCGGCGGGCTGTTCGCGGTGAAGATGGCCGCTGTCAGCAGCGCCATGCTCAAAGAGAAGCTGGCGTCTATCGAGGCCGCCGAGGCCGACGTGATCGTGACTGGTGACGCAAGCTGCATGACGCAGATCAACGGCGGCCTGGCGCGCCGCGGCAGCCCCCGGCGCGCGATGCATGTGGCAGAGTTCCTGGCGCGCGGCCTGCCGGATTAGTCGCCGGCGGCCTGCTGTGAGTCCAGCGCGACGGTGCGGCGGGACAGCCGCAGCCGCTGCTGCGCAGCAGACAGGCTGCGCGCTGGTGCGAAATCGACACCGTAGAAGGACGCGGCGCAGATGCCGCTCACCAGAAACATGAAGAACAGCAGAATGGCGCTGTTGGTGAGGCGCGCCAGCGGGTCAGCCTCTGGAGTGGCCACCAGCGCGTAGACAATAGCCGCAGCGCCCACGATCAGATAGAGGAACTGCGCCCACAGCATCTTGCCGTAAAAGCCAGATACTCGTACCTTGCGCGTGACGCGGTACGCTGGCTTCGACCGGCGCGAGCGGATGGCGATGAGAAAAGCGCGGGTATAGGTGGGGCTGTGGCCCACCCAGTACTGCCACATGCGCTTGAGGTACTCGCCGCTGCGGGCCAGCACAGTGTAGTACATAACGCTGGCAGCGACCCAGGGGAAGAGCGCCGCGCCCTCGATGGGCACGTACTCCCCGGTGAACAGGGACAGCACCGGCACCAGCAGCAGCAGCGGCATGAACAGCGCCGAGGTGACGTAGAACAAGCCCAGTTCGGTGTACTGCAGGCGCTGGCGCAACCCCAGGCCGGGTATAGTCAGCGGGTTCTTGAACAGGAAGAGCCGCCAGGTGTCCACTGCCCATGTGCCGCGCTGCTTGAGCAGGCCGGGGATGTCATCAGGGGCGAGGCCAATGCTGAGAATCTCATTGTGATATTCGGAGCGCCAGCCGGCGGCGTGCAGCAGGTAGGATGTTGTGAGGTCCTCCACCACGTTCCAGGTGGCGAAGCCGCCGATCTGCTGCAGGGCGGCCAGCCGCCACAGCACGCCGCTGCCGCAGGAAAAGGCAGCGCCGCTGCCGTTGCGGCCGGTCTGGATAACGTCGTAAAACACCCGGTCGCGCACGCCGAAGGGGTCGCCGGGCGGCGCGACAGCGTCCTTGGGCGTTTGCACAAAGGCGATGGCCGGATCGCTGAAGTAGCCGACGACTTTCTGCAGAAAAGTCGGGTCAATGACCTCGTCGGCGTCCTGCGTTAGGATCAGCTCGGCCTGTGGGTAGATGTCGGGCAGTTGAGCAAGGGCGTTGTTCAGGTTGCCGGCTTTGGCGTCCTTGCGCGCCCCGTAGATGTAGTGCACGCCCAGGCGTTCGGCCAGCAGCCGCACCTCGTCGCGCCAGCCGTCGTCGCTGACGACCACCCGGAACCGATCGCTGGGGTAGTCTAGGCGCAGCAGCGACACAACGGTGGCCTCCAGCACGTCCAGCGGCTCGCCGTAGGTGGGAACGACAGCCACCACGTGCGGCAGCTCGGTGGGCAGCGGCGGCGCGGTTCGGTTATCGCGCGGCCGCACCTGGTTGAGGTAGCTCAGCACCATTACGGCGTAGGTGCCGGCGATGCCGACCACGTGCAGCAGCGCGATGGCGGAACCAGTCTGCAGCGCCACGTCAACGCTGTGCAGCACATAGCACTGGCCGATGAACACCATCGCTAGGCCAACGAGGCGCAGCGCCCAGATGCCGCTGAAGACCTCTGGAAAGACCATGACGGCCACGAACAGGCCGATCACGATGTAAATGCCGGGGTCCGGCCACAAGAAGGGCCAGTTCAGCGTGTTGAAGTAGATCAGCGCGACCACGTTGAGGCTGAGGGCCAGCACGCCCACCGGCGCCCAGCGCATCAGCTTGGTGCCGGTTTCGACGGCCCGCGCTGAGAGCGAGGGGATGACACGGCGGACGGCGTACCAGATGGCCAGCGCCGCCAGCCCCCACGTGGCCAGTGTGTAGAGCAGCAGCCCGCGCAGGTCAAGCGGCCCCAGCGCCCCTTCCAGCGCGAACAGGGCCAGCGACTGGGCCAGGCCGAAGGCGGCGACGACGCCGGCGTACTCGAACCAGCGCTGGTATGGCAGGTGCGCGAAGCGCCGCACGGGCAGCAGCGCCAAGTAGTGCAGTGCGACAATGGCGAAGCCGGGCGGGGCCAGCAGGCCCAGACGCAGGTTGGTCTCTAGGTGGAGCCAGACGACGTTCAGCAGCAGCAGCGCCACTCCAACAATCAACCGCGTCGTCGTGTTCAGCTTCATAGCGCCCCTCACCGCTCGTATATGCGTATCTCGATAACCTGCCCGGTGCTGAGTTCCTGGGGTTCGGGGTCGCGGTAGACCTCTGTGTAACCGTGCGCCAGCAGCGCGGCCTCCAGCACCTGGTTCTTCTCCGGCGTGTAATAGTCGTCCAGGATGACGTGTGTGAAGTAGCGATCTTCGATGCCCATAAGCATTGCCTCCAGCCCCCGGCTTTCGCGGTACTCCATGTAAAACGTGTTGCTCCACACGTCGCGATCGTTCGGGCCGAGGTCGAAGTAGTATTCGTACACGGCGGACTGCTCTGCCAGCACGCGCATGTCCAGATTCCAGTCGAGGCCGCGCAGGTACTCAACTGCGCCGGTGACGTTCGGCCAGCTGTGCTGCAGACCCCAGTTGCGATCCATGCCGGCTTTGACGAACGAGCCGATCCCGACGATCAGCAGCACAGCGATCCCCAGCCGCAGGGCGAGCGCAGAGCGGCCTGCCTGGCGCGCCTGCCGCACCAATCGCTCGATGCCGAAACCGGCCGTCGGCGCCAGGAAGAGCGTGGTGAAGACCAGGTGTTTCCACAACGATTGGATGTTGCTGGAGACGACTTGGTACAGCGGAGCAGCGAACGCCGCCAGCAGCGCCGCAGCCGTCAGCGCGATCAGCGCCGCCGGCCGGCGCGCCGCAGCGTCATCTGTGCCAGGGCGGCCCAGAAACCATAGGCCGAGCGCCACGGCCGGCAGCAGCGGGCCGGTTTCAACGGCAATGGTGCGCACGATCTCCAGCCGGCTGCTCTCGACGCGCAGCAGCGTGCCGCTGTTGGTGAACATCACCAGCAGCGCCTCGTAGTTCAGGAGCAGGTAGGTGCCCAGGATGAGCAGCACAACAGGCGCGAACACGGTGAACAGCGGGCGCAGCGGCTGCCTGCGCGCCAGGAACAGCGCCAACCCGCCCAGCAGGAGGGCGGGGAAATAGAGCAGGGCGATGTACTTGCTGAGGGCCGACAGGCTGTAAAGCGCCGCTGCGGCGAGCAGATAGCGGCGGCTGGCGCGCTCGTCGGCGAATGCGGCGTGGGCCATGCACAGCAGCGCCAGCGCCAGCAGCGGGGCGCTGAGCGTGTCGTAGACAGCCATTTGGCCCAGGCTGATGCTGCCGCCAGCCAGGCCGAACAGCAGCCCGGCCCACAGCGCAGCCTGCAGGCCGAAAAGGCGCAGCGTTGTGCTGAACACGCCCACCAGCGTCGTCACACCGAGCGCCGCGCTCCACAGGCGCAGCCCCACGTCGCCGCCAACAGCGTTGGCAGCCCCGGCGGTCAGCGGGTACAAATACGAGCCAAACGTCCAGGCGGTGGCGTTCTGCGAGAAATCGCCCGCCAGCACCTCGCGGCCCAGCGTGGCGTTGACGGCCTCATCGTAGAAGACGGTGTTCACTGGTTCAATGGAAAAGCGAATGAGGAATGCTGCCACGATCAGCAGGGCGAACAGCAGCCAGCCGCGGCCCACACCGTCGCCGCTGTCTGCTGCCGGTGATAAGGAGCGGGTGTGGGCTGCCATGAACCGTACCTCAGGACTAGGACGACCGCCTACATTGGTGGTTCCATTAAGTAAGCGTAAGGTTAAAGAAAGATTTGAGACCACGCAGCGCCGCCAGGCGTGGAACCCGTTCCATCCGCGGGTTCTGCGCGTCTTTCACAGTAAAACGCTCACCTTTCACAAACCTTGCACAGGCAGCAGAGATAGTACTGTAGTTCTGGTGATAATATTACACGTTAATATGAGTTGTTCTATTACTAAAAGGCGCGCGTTACTGTGCCTGGAGCTTGACCTGCCGGCAGCGCGGCGGCTACGGCGCAGGAGTCGTAACGGCGTAAACCTGCGCGCCGTCGTCCTCAAACACCAGCTCAAGGTACGGTGCTGCGCTCACCGGCGCGCGCATCGGGAAATCCCACGCAGGCGGTCGGTTCCAGCGCCAGGCGGTCGCAAAGCTGTCGGGATTGCCTACAATCTGCGGCACGATCACGTAATCAACATCGGCGGCGGCCAGCAGGTCGGCATGGGCCGGGTCGGCTGGGTTCTCCCAGAAGGCACGCAGGCGGTCTTGCTCGGCGAGAGCGGCTTCGGTGTGGCGGAAGAAAGGCTGCCAGCGGAAGTAGACGCTGTCGCGCTCAGCAATGACCGGCACCCAGTCGCCCTCATGCGAATTGTCGAACTGCGTGCCGGGGAAGTTGAGCACGCGGGCGTCAGGCGGTGTGTTCTGGCGCAGCCAGTCCATAGCGCGCACGTCGGCGTGCGAGGCGAACGCGCCGTAGAAGCCCAGCCGCCCCTTGCTGGCGACCAGCAGCGGCTGGTGCAGCAGCGCCGCCAGCAGGATCAGGGCGGCGGCCGCGCCCAGCGCGGGCAGCGCTGCGCGTTTGAGCGCCGGCTCCCAGCGGGCGGCGGCATGGCGCTCCCACAGCCACAGCAAGGCCGTGCCGGCCAGGATCGTGTAGGGGATGATTGGCCCGTGCCAGGCGATGCTGAAAGGGTAGTCGTAGCGGAAAATTGGCGCCAGCAGCCAGCCCAGCAGCGCCTCGGTGAGGCCGAGAGCGGCGAAATCCACGACGAACACCAGCCAGCCAACGGCCAGAATGCCGGCTTGGTCGCGCCGGCGCAGCAGAATGGCCGCCCCAGCCGCGGCTGCGGGGACAGTCCACACGCCGTGAAAGACGATCAGCACGCGCAGATAGTCGGCGCTGCGCGCGAACGGCGACGTAATATCCGCGCCCAACAGAGGCGCAATGCGGGCAAGCCAGGGCGCGATGCCCAGCAGGGCGATCAGCGGCGCGCCCAGCGCCAGCGCCAGCCAGCGGCGCGCGGTGGGCCGCGGCCGCCCCAGCCACATCGTCAGCAGCCAGGGGACATAACCCAGGCCCAGAATGATGGTCGTATCCGGGTGCGACAGCGCTACCGCGCCCAGCGCGAGGCCGGCGGCGAGGGCATCGGCTGGGTGGCCGTGGCGCAGGAAGCGCAGCGCAAACGCGACACAGGCCAGCGCGAACACCAACCCCAGCAGCGCTGTGTAGTGCGAGTCCATGAACGCCGTGAACAAGCCCAACCCCAGCAGCATCGCCAGGGCAAAGGCGCGGCCCAGGCGTTTGTCGCGCAGCTCTGCGCCCAGGTCGAAAGCCAGCAGCACGCTCAACCAGGCCAGCACCGCCCCGATGGCGATCTGCACGTGCTGCATAGTCTGCCCTAACTGCTGGCTGATGTAGGCGGCCAGCAGCGTGAAGCCGGGCGTGTAGAGGTATTCGATCTCCGGACGGAAAGGGGCCAGCGAGCCGAAGCCGCCGCCCAGACGTCCCATCAGCGCCAGGTAGCCGAATCCTTGGGCGTCAGTGTCGAGCGGGACCGGCAGCACCAGCGCCGGCATCACGAACACCAGTCCAGCCACGCCAAACAGGGCTAAATCAACTGGGCCAGGCCAGCCCTGGTCAGCGTCGAGCAGCTCTGTGCCGCGCCGTTCAGCGCGCCGCTGGCCATAGGACAGCGTGCCGCCCAGAAAGATGACCGTCACCAGCGCGAACAGCAGATAGTCAATAACCAGCGTATCCCAACTGAACAACATGGCGATGAACAGCGCGCCGCCCACCACCAGCGCCAGCGCCAGCGCGGCCAGCAGGCCGATGCGCGGCTGGGCTGTGGGCCAAGCCGGGGCCAGCATCGCCCCGGCGCCGATCACGACTGCGCCGAACACGAAAACGATGAACAGGGGCATGAGCGTATCCCAAGGTGGTAACAGGCCAGCGCATAAGTATAGCGGCATGGCTGGCGCTTGAACACCGGCTGTGCGCTCGATGACGGGGTCATCACATCAAACTCGTTCCGCGCTTCCGGCCTTTTGTGGCTCTCTGGTGGAAGCCGCCCAGGAATAAGGTAAAATGCGCCTCTGGTTGTGACGTAACCTACGGCATTGAGAGACAGGAGAGAAACGAATGAGCACACCGGCACTGACAGAGGCCGAAATCGCGGCGCGACTGGCGCAGCTCAACGGCTGGGAACGCGACGGCGACCGCATCACCAAGACGTTTAAGCTGGACAGCTACATGGCCGGGCTGGCGCTGGCCGCTGCCATCGGCACGGTGTGCGAGGGGCTGGATCACCACCCGGACTTGTTCATCGGCTGGCGGCGGGTGCAGGTGAGTTTCACCACGCACGACGCCGGCAGCAAGCTGAGCGCGAAAGACTTCGACGCCGCCGAGAAGGTGGACGCGCTCGGCTACCCGCGCGGTTAATTCCCCGCGCTGGGATCACGATTCATACTGGCCGCTGCTGTAGACGTAGACCGCCGGGCCGACGTCGTTGGGCACGCTGAAATCCCATTCCGACGCCGCCCAGTCGTAGAGCCATTTGGCGTCCACGATGGAGGCGTTGACGCAGCCGTGGCTGGCGCGGTAGCCGAAGCCGTCGTGCCAGTACGTGCCGTGAATGGCGATGTCGCCGTCAAAGTACATTGTCCAGGGCACTTCCTGCAGGTAGTAGAAGTCCGGCTGCTGGTAAGCGCCGCTCATCGAGGCGCGCGGGTAGCGCAGGTAGACGTGGAACAGCCCTTCGTTGGTCGGCCAGGCTTTGAGGCCGGACGAGATGAGCGTGGCGAACACCGGCGTCTCGCCTTCATAGGCAATCAGCACCTGCTCGTACAGGTCAATGCCGATCCACTTCTCTGTATCCACCTCGGCCGGTCGTTCGATCGGCGCGATCTTGGCGACGTTGAACTGATGAATCCACTGGCCCGGCCCTACCTGATACCAGCGGTGGCCGTTCACCTCAACGTAGGTGTAAAGCGTGACGCGCGTGTAGCGGTACATGAACGGATTGTTGGGCGAGTCCTGGCCGCCAGGGACGGCCGCCGGGCGCAGGTGGCGCATCGTCCAGGCCATTGGGTAGGGCAGGCCCTCGGCGGGCAGGCGGACGCCGGCGAAACGCGACACGGGCACGTTGTCCAGCAGGTCAGCGGAGCGCACCCACTGGTTGACGTCAATCTGCGACCATGCGCCGGCTGTCGCCTTGATTGTTACGAAGCTGAAGCCGCCAGTGGTGGCGACCAGCGCGCCGTCCGGCGCATTGTAGACCTGCAGGCCAGCCGGCACGCGGCGGTAGACGCGGTCGGTCAGCAGCGTCTCGTCCACGTAAATCGGGCGGGCGGTCGTCTGTGGATAGGCGTCGAAAACGCTGGCCGGCACGCCCGCAGATGTTGTGCAGCCGGGGATCGCGCTGCAGGGCTGCTGGGCGGCGGCGGGCAGGGCGGCGGCGAGCGCCGCGAAAGCGAACAGAAGCGTGATAGGTTTCATGCGGCTTGTTGTTCCGTCCGGTTAGCGTTGTTAGCGTGTAGTATGCGCCAGGCCGCCGGCAGCCCGCCACGCCGCTCAGCCTACGGTCAGCCAACGGCCGGCTTACTTGTCGCGCGAGAGCTGGAAGCCGCTCATGAACTGCTTCTGCAGCAGGATGAACACGATGACCGGCGGGATGCTGGCCACGACCGCGCCCAGCATCATCGGGCCGAACACCAGCGCGGCGTCACCGCCGATGAGCGTGCGCAGGCCCACCTGCACCACCTGCCGCTCCTGCCCTTGAATGATCATCACCGGCCAGATGTACATGTTCCACACGTACACAAACTGGATCACGGCCAGCGCGCCGATGGTGTTCCAACTGATCGGCACCAGCACGCGGAACAGGAATTGGAGCGGCGTGGCCCCGTCGAGCTGAGCCGCCTCTGACAGCTCGCCAGGGATGTTGGCGAAGTGCTGGCGGAACAAAAACGTGCCGGTGGCGCTGGCCAAGAAGGGCACGATCAGCGCCAGGTAGCTGTTGCCCCAGCCAAGCGAGTTGACGAAGCGGAACAGCGCGATGATGAGAATCTCGGTGGGCATCATCAGCGTGATGAGCACGAAACCGAACACCAGCCACTTGGCGGGAAAGCGGAAGTAGACGAAGGCCAGGCCGGCCAGCAGCGACAGTATCGTTTTGCCCGCCGTTACTGCGATGGCCACGAACACGCTGTTGAGCATGTAGTTGCCCAGGTGGCGGTTGTTGATGGCTATGTTCCAGTTATCAGCCAGCGAGTTTCCGGGCGTGAACTGGTAGGAATAAACCTGGGCGTTGTTCTGCGTGCTGACGATCAGCGCGTAATACAGCGGAAAGCCGATGATCACGCAGGAAACAATCAGCACCAGGTGCACGTGCAAGCGCTTCGGAACCCAGGCGGGCAGGGTGCGCGGCAGCGCGGGCACGGCCCGGCGGACTGCCGGCGCGGCGTACTCCGTGGGGGCGGCGGCGGTATGCTCCTCACGCGCCATAGTTGACTCTGCTCCCTGTGCTGCGGAACTGCATCACCGTGAGGCCGATCACCAGCACGAACAGGACGATGGACTGCGCTGCTGCCTTGCCCAGGTCGTTGTTCTGGATGCCCACTTGGTAGATGCGGTACATCATGGTGGTGGTGGAGCTGAGCGGGCCGCCGCGCGTTAGGTAGTCAATAGTACCGAACGTCTCGAAGAAGGCGTAGGTCATGTTGGTGATAATTAGAAAGAACGTGATCGGCGACAGCAGCGGGAACACCACGCGCCAGAAGCGCTGCCAGGCGTTAGCCCCGTCAATGGCGGCTGCTTCTTGCAAATCCTTGGGCACGTTCTGCAGGCCGGCGATGTAAAACAGGATGTTGAAGCCCATAGACTTCCACACGCTGGCGATGATCACCGCCCAGGGCGCAAACGTGGGGTTGTTGAGCCAGGGGACGGACGGAATGCCCAGGCCGCTGAGCATGTAGTTGATGATGCCGCCCGCCGGGTTGAACAGCAGCAGGAAGATCACGCCCGCCACCGCTGGCGAGATGGCATAGGGCCAGATGAGCAGCGTACGGTAGATGCGCGCGCCGGTCACTGGCTGGTAGGCCATCACGGCGATGCCCAGCGACAGCACCAGGCCCAGCACGACGATGGCTACCGACATAAACATGGTCAGCACAACAGTGTTGTGGTAAGCGGTGTCGGTGATGAGGCTGGTGAAATTGGCCACGCAGACAAAGGCCGTCCGCCGCGCGCCCAACTGAACCAACTGTGTTGAAAGCTGGAACGTTTCCAGCGACGGGTAATACAGAAAAAGCGCCAGGATGATCAGCGTGGGGGCCAGCAGCAGCACCGGCAGCAGCCACCCGCGGAACGCGCCCGGGTGCTGGCTGGCGACTGCCTGGGCCTGGAGCTGCCCGCGCCGCCGCCACAGGTTTACAACCCAATTGGCCAGCGCCAGCGCCAGCGCTGCCCCCAGCGCCACCAGCGCCAGGCCGAAGGCCGCGTCCAGCGCTTTGACCTCCGGGCCGAACGTGCAGAAGTTGAGCGGCAGCATGAAGATGAGCGGGCCGGCGAAGCCCGCTGCCGCGCCGACCACTGCGCCGAAGGCAGTGCTCAGGCCGCCGCGCCGGAAGACGTAGGCCAGGATGAGCGCGCCGGCGAGAGCGGTGAGGGCGAGAACGACAAACGGGGAAACGGACATGGAGAGCCTTATCTGCTGCTGGTTGTTTTGTCAACCTCACCCCCAACCCCCTCTCCCTGGAGAGAGGGGGCGTTCCGCGCAAGCGGGACGGGGGTGAGGTCAGGGCAGCTTCAGCGATTTACTGAATACAGACTTATTCCTCTGGCGCGTTGAGCAGGTTGTACTCAGCCAGGATTTCGTTAGCGCGCGCAGCAGCCTCCGCCAGCACCTCAGCCGGGTCGCGGTCGGTCAGCAGAACCGTGTCAATGGCAGCGGTGACAACGTTGCGGATCGCCGGGAAAGCGCCCATGATCGCGCCGCGGGTGGCCGGGGTAATGGTGCTCTGCGCGAGCTGGTCAGCAGCGACGCGGAAGTTCGGGTTCTCGTCGAACCAGCCCTCAGCCGCCAGCATGTCAACTGAGCTGTTGCGGATGGCGACGTAGCCAGTTACCTGGTGCCACTCGGCGGCGTTCTCGGTGTTGTTCAGCCACAGCAGCCAGGTGAGCGCGCCGTCCTCGACATCCTGCGGCAGGCCGTCCGCCAGCCACAGACTCGCGCCGCCGATCAGGTTGCCCGTCCAGCCGGTTTCCTGGTTGTAGGGGAGGAAGGAGGCCACAACCTCGAAGCCGTTTTCCTTGCCGGTGTTGGTGAAGAGCGCGGTGTCAGAGCTGCTGTAGGCCGCCATGGCGGTCTGGCCGCCCAGGAACGACTGGTCAACTGTGCCCCAGGAAGCGCCGCCCTGCGCGCCGCTGTAGTACAGGTAGCCCTTGTTGTACATGTCGTCCAGCCAGGCCAGAATGGCCACGCCGGCGTCACTGTTGAAAGCCACCTCAGTGGCGCGGGCGTCGCGGCCGTTGCCGTTGTTGGCGTACTCGGCGTTCTGCTGGGCTAGCCACTGCTCGAAGAACCAGCCGTGGTTGGGCCAGGTGAAGCAGTACTCTGGCGCGTTGGCCATCGCCATGACTTTTTCGCAGA
This sequence comes from Anaerolineae bacterium, assembly GCA_034435995.1. GTDB lineage: Bacteria > Chloroflexota > Anaerolineae > Aggregatilineales > Phototrophicaceae > DAOTWC01. The sequence goes on from DAOTWC010000077.1 coordinate 16,130, forward strand.
CAGCCTCGACCTCAGCCCAGGTGGCGGGCGGCGTGTCCACGCCGGCGGCGTTGAGCATTGTCATGTTGGAGAACCAGATGGCCGACGACGTGTTCCAGGGCATCGAGGTCCACTCGCCGTCGAGGGTGTAGTAGGCGGTGGTGGGGCCGATGATGTCGTCAAAGTCCACCGGCACGCCGTTGATCTCGGTGCGGTCGCCGATAGCGTCAGCGATGGACTTGAAGTAACCGCTGTCGCGGGCGTTCTGTGTAGCCACCTCGAAGTACTGAACGATGGCCGGCAGCGCGTTCTGCTCAGCGGCCAGGGCGGTGGCAGCGAACAGCTCTTCGTAGTTCTGGTAGCCTTCAACCACCACGTTGTACTGCGGGAAAAGCTCGTTGAAGGCGGCGGCCTTCTCGCGCGTCCAGTCAAGGCGATAGTCGGTGAAGGCGATCCACATCTTGACTTCGGTGGTATCCTGGGCCAGCGCTGGGACAATGGCCAGCGCACCCAGCACCAGCACTAACAGTGCCAGCAGCAGTTTACGGTTCAACATTTGGTAACTCCTCCTGCAAAAGATAGACCGTGGGAAGTATTGTTGCCTCTCGGCTTTAAATCATATCTTGCACATCATTAACACAATTTGTTAAAATTGTTAAGTAATTTTATTAAATCAATCCTCGTTTCTTAATAAAAGACGCCCAAGCTCACAGCAAAAGGGCCGCTCATAGGCGGCCCCCGTGGATGGCGTAAACGATAATCAGCTTAAATAATCGCGCAGTTGACGGCTGCGGCGCGGGTGGCGCAGGCGGCGCAGGGCGCGCCCTTCAATCTGGCGGATGCGCTCGCGCGTGAGGCCGAACTTCTGCCCTACCTCCTCCAACGTGTAGCTGCGGCCATTTTGCAGGCCGAAGCGCAGGCGCAGGATGCGCGCCTCACGCGGGGTAAGGGTGGCCAGCACTTCCTCTATTTTGGCGCGCAGCAGGTTGTCGTAGGCGCTCTGGGCTGGGGTGGGGGCGCTGTCGTTCTCGATGAAATTGCCCAGCTCGCTGTCCTCGTCCTCGCCCACTGGGTGTTCCAGGCTGAGGGGCTGCCACGACACGCGCAGCATCCACTGGACCTTGCGCGGCTCCAGGTGCATTTCAGCGGCGATCTCTTCGGCGGTAGGCTTGCGGCCGTACTCCTGCTCAAGCTGGCGCGCCACGCGATACAGGCGGCGGATGCGGTCGCTCATGTGAACCGGCACGCGGATGGTGCGGCCTTGGTCGGCGATAGCGCGCGTGATGGTCTGGCGGATCCACCAAGTGGCGTAGGTGCTGAAGCGGTAGCCGCGCCGGTAGTCGAACTTCTCAACAGCCTTCATCAGGCCCAGGTTGCCCTCCTGGATCAGGTCGAGGAAGGGCACGCCGCGCGTCATGTACTTCTTAGCAATCGAGACAACCAGCCGCGTGTTGGCTTTGATGAGGTGCTCGCGGGCGTTGAGGCCGTCCTGCACAGTCAACTGCCACTCCAGGGCATGACGGCTGGCCGGGTTTTTCTTGAGCTTGCGCTGGGCAGCCAGGCCGGCCTCCAGGCGCATCGCCAGCGCTACCTCCTCCTCGCTAGAGAGCAGCGGCACGCGGGCCATTTCCTTTAGATACAAGCCCACCGGGTCACTTGACGCCAGGTCGAGGAGGGCGCGCTCGTCCTCTTCGTCTTCGTCGTCGTCCTCGTCCAGGTCGTCTTCGTCGTACTCATCGTCGAGCAGCAGGGCCTCCTCATCCAATAGGTCGTCGTCCATCAGCGCGCTGTCAAGTGCCCCGATGTCGTCTTGGAAGAAGAACATGCTGGAGATGAGGTTAAAATGTGAAGCGCGCGAGTCGTCGTAATCAATCAAGGCCATATCCCCCCGATAATAACTGCGTGTTGTTTGTGTGGTTCACTCGCGGTCGAGCAGGTGCTTCAGGCTGGCGAGCCGTGGATCAACCCTGTCAAGGG
>DAOTWC010000078.1:0-19120 GCA_034435995.1 Anaerolineae bacterium
TTCGGTGGGCAAAGTAAGTGATGTGAAAGTCAAGAGGATGCGATAGCGAGATAAACAGGCTGTTGGGAGAAGTCTCTCTTCCCACCTCCTGGGCTATCTCTACCCAAGGATTTGATTCAGGCCTGCTCTCCGGTAGAAATACAAATACGAAATTGAGGGTGAAGATCGCTGTGACAAAAGCCGCAGTGCCAAAACGCAACACTCGCACCCAATTCTTTTGCTGACTGCTTGCACTTGCTAGCATTGCGGCAACCGCCAACCACCAAGCCCACAGTGGCAGGAGCCAGTACTTAATGAAACCTGGATCCCAGAAAAGATTGAACAGCGTGTGGAACACAAAAGTTAAGCCCAATGTAACCCACAGCCAACCGAACACCGGGCGACCATGGCCTCTGCGCGCCAGGTACAGCAGCAGGACCGCCAAGGACATGAACGTGAGCACAACGCCATAGTAGGTTAGGAGAAGAACGCGTTCGCCAGTACCTGCGCTATCCCAGAAAGCCTGCAGAGAGCCTGATACCCCCGGAAACACAACAAGCGATTTGCCAAGTGCAAGAACGCCCCTCAAGACATCTTGTACCAATGCAATATTGTATTCGGGTTTACCAGCGAACAGAACGCCTGACCAGTAGGTACTATCAGCAAGGCGCTCTGGACCTGCCAGAAGCGCCACAGCCAAGAGAATCGCTCCCAGAACGACAGCAGCGTAAATCAGGCCGAAACCAACGGCACGTTGGATCAGCTGCGGCAGGCTTGACCCAGTCCATTGCCGCTCTAAAGCCGCTGTTCCTAGAGCAAACGCTGCAGTAGTGAACACAGCGGTGAAATTATAGAAGGTGGCAACAGAAAGAAACCCGATTACGAGAAGCTTGTCCCGCAGTTGACGAGTCTGGCTGTATCGCACCAGCATGTAGAAAGCGATACAGACCATCGCCACCATCGTGATACTCTGGTCAACGTGTGTGCTGTAAACCCAGTATGTGAGCGTGATACCCAGGCCGGTCGCCGCAATCAGGGCAATCGAGACACTGTTCCACAGCCGTTGAACTCCCAGATAAAAAAAGACGATACCCAGCGAACCTGCAAGAATCCGCAGAGCCAGAATTGGTCCAAGAACATCATTCTGTCCACTGAGTGCGTGCCACAGGCGCGCAGCACCTACCATAGTCGGGCGCTCAAGCAGATAGCGTGGGTTAACTGCTATCTGCATGGGCGCTGGATCAGGCACATCTGTCAAGCCTGGTTCATACAGGCGGCCGCCCTCAGGATGGTAGAAAACGATCCCTGTAGACTGTTCTGCAATTGCGGCTGCCTGCTGAAGATCGTCACCGCTGTAAGAATGCGGCAGCCAGATGGCATACAGAAAGGCGAAGGTTAGGAACAGGAATACAGGCACCAATATCGAGCCGGATCGTGATCTCATGGCCGCGGACCTCATCTGCGCCGGTGTGGATGGGCGGGTTCCTCCTCACAGTAGCGGATGCAGACTTGCATTAACCTAACCGGTGCATGTAAAGATAGACGAAACGCAGCCGGGGGTGAGATGCCTTATCGCTCGTTGACGATGGTGAACACCATCGGGCGGCGCTTGGTCTCGTTGTACAGCAGCTTGCTGATGTTGTCCTCCAACAGGCTGCGCCGCTTGCCGTTGCTGCGCACAGACTGATTTTCCAGCACGTTCTGCGCTGTCGTCTTGATAAGCTGCACCAGCGCGTCGGCGTCGCGCTGGTAAACAAAGCCGCGCGTGATGACCTCCGGGTCGCCCAGCACCGCACCGGTGCGGTGATCTACGTCGAGGCTGACCACCACGAAACCGTCACTAGCCAAGATTTCGCGGTCGCGCATGACAGCGCGCCCGATATCGCCCACGCCGCTGCCGTCCACAAACACATAGCTGCCGGGCACGCGCTCGCCCTGGCGCACGCCGCCACGGTCAATCTCCAGCACCATCCCGTTCTCGCACACGAACACGCTGTCAGACGCCACGCCGGCCTGGACGGCCAGCCGGGCGTGCTGTTTCAGGTGGCGCAGCTCGCCGTGGATAGGCAGGAAATGCTTCGGGCGCACCAGATGCAGCAGCAGCCGCATCTCTTCCTGGCTGGCGTGGCCAGAGACGTGCACGGGCGCTATCGGGTCGTAGATCACATTAGCGCCGCGCTGGAACAGCCGGTTGATCGTGCGGTAGACCAGCTCTTCGTTGCCGGGAATTGCGTGCGCCGAGATAACGACCGTGTCGCCGGCGTGCACATCGAGCTGGCGGTGCTGGCCAATAGCAAGCCGCCCCAGCACTGCAGACGGCTCGCCCTGCGTGCCCGTGACCATAATAACGATCTTGTGCGGCGGGTAGTCGTTGATGCGCTGCAGGTCTATCAGCGTGTTCTCGCCAACGTGCAGCAGGCCCATCTTGCGCGCGGTCTTGACGTTCTCCGTCATGCTGTAGCCGGCGATGGCCAGCTTGCGCCCGTAGATTTCGGCGTAGGTCGCCACCTGCTGAATGCGCGAAATGTGCGAGGCGAACGTCGCCACCATAATGCGGCCCTGCGCTTCGCGGAATACGCCGTCGAACGCGCCCGAGACCACGCTCTCCGACGGCGTCCAGCCGGCTCGGTCGGCATTGGTGCTGTCGGCCATCAGCAGCACGACGCCGCGCTTCGAAAACTCAGCCAGTTTGGCGTAATCGGGCTTCTTGCCGTCAACGGGCGTGTTGTCGAACTTGTAATCGCCGCTGTGCACCACCAGCCCAAAGGGCGTGTTGATGCCGAAACCGACACAGTCCGGTATGCTGTGGCACACGTGGAAGCTCTCGACCTTGAACGGCCCCACCTGGAGCACGTCGCCGGCGTTGAACACGTTGACTGTTGTCTTGTCCGCCAGACGGGCATCGCGCAGTTTGACGCCCAACAGCGCGGCGGTCAGAGGCGTAGCCCAGATCGGCACGCCGGGGAACGCCTCCACGACGTGCGCCACCGCACCGGTGTGGTCCTCGTGACCGTGTGTATACAGGATGCCGTGCAGCGTGAGATCGCGGCGCTCCTGCAAATAGTGAAAATCGGGGATGATATAGTCAACCCCGTGCATGTCGTTGGCAGGGAACATGATGCCGGTATCTACGATGATTGCGTCGCTGCCCAGCTCAAAAGCTGTCATGTTCTTGCCGATTTCCCCCAGTCCGCCCAGGGGAACAATGCGGAGTTTGTTCTTTGCCATAATGCAACTTGACCTGGGGCCAATGCGCCGCCAGGTTTTTTTCCCTTTCTCTATGCGGTTACATCAAGCTCTCAAACAAGGCAATAAACGTTTTGTAATGTGTATTAGGGGCAGTATACCATACACTGCTGCTGATTTGGAAGATGGAAAGCGGTGCGCGCGTGAGCATCCGCTCAGTTTTCACCGCTCTCCAGGTAGCGCCAGCGCATGGCATCGTGAATGCGGTTGACCACACGCATCACGGCGTCGGGATCGTGAGCGCCGGGCGTGCCGCCCTCCTCTATAAAGGCATTGCGCAAGATGCGGCCCCAGTTGCCGGTGCTGCGCAGCTTTGGGTCGCTGACAAACTGCTCCACCGTCTGCGCTGTGTGGCCGCTGGGCGGCTCCAGCATGCGCACCAAGCTAGTGTAGACGTCGTCAATGTCGCGCGGCGTTATCTCCATGATCTCGGCCAGCGCCCGGTGCATATAGCGGCGTTTCATCTCGTAGAAATCAACCAGCGTCATTTGCGCGCCGGTGGCTGTCGTCAGCACGATATCGGTACACTCGCGGTCCGACATATCGTGCAGCCGCATGAACGTCTCGCGATCCAGCGGCCCTAGGATAGACCACAGCGTGCGATCGTCGTGCATCGGTTCCAGATCGCACCCGTGCTGGCGAAAGTAGTGCTCGATGAGAATGTGGCTGAACTCGAAATCAGTGAGCACGGCGGCCATGCGCGATACGCTGATGTTGGCCGGCATACCTGTGCTCTCCACCGTACAAACCCGCTTGCTGCTGGCCAGGTCCGGCCGCACTCGGCCAATCGGGTTGTGCATGGCTGAAATCGGCTCGTCGGGGGTGTCGTCGTTGTAGAGCAGCGCGCGGGCCATCGCGTTGACGCGCTCGGAGCGCAGCAGGTAAGCGTACTTGTCCAGGTCACCTGGCCGGAAGTGCGGGCTGAGCGGCAGCCCCAGGAAACGACCGGTGACAGTGGTGCGCCGAATGTACTCGCGGGCGCACAGCAGCTCAGGGTCGCACGTGCCATTGACAAAAGGGCCGCCTTTCAGCACAGCGGCGTTGGCGATAGCGGTAGCGCTGCGCAGCATCGTGTAGTAAGTCAGCAGGCCCAACGCCTCAGACCGGCCGGCCAAGTCCAGGTGGATATGGCAGCCGTGAATGCGGAACATCTGCACGTAGTGGCAGGCAGCCGGGTCAATGTGATAGCGTGCCTGGGCCTCAGCCAAGCGCCGCGCCTGCTCTGGAAACAGATCGTTGACTTCCAGCATCAGGTCTACCGCCGTTTGCACCTTTGGGTCCTCGCTCATTTTGAAATCGGAGAGCGTGGGATAGGTGGACATGATAGTCGTGCGCAGGCCAGTTTCCTCGCTGGTGGCCGCCAGCGCAGTCATGATGCCTTTAAGTGCGGCGCGTGTGCGGTGGTAGCCTACGCCCGGCGCAATATGCGCTTCAATCTGGTAATCGCACGCCTCGCGGTCGAGGCGCGGCGGGATGCCGATGCGCTGGGCGTGCTGGCTGTACGTGCGCATGTAAACTTCCATCTCCTCGTGAGTGGGCGCTGTACCGCTGCTGTGTACCAGCCCCAGTTCGATCTCCGCGCCCAGGGCGCGCATGCGCTCGAGATGATCGTCAGTGAAAGCGATATTGGTGTGGTTGACGGCTGGGTTCAGGTTGTAAGGCGTCACGGCCTTGAGCAGAGGTTTGCCACTGCGGTAGCGCTGGCTCACCCAAGCTCCCATGATGTAGCGCTGGCCGTGGGCCTCGGCCAGGATGAGGTTCGCGCCGGCCGTGTTGTCGAGCGGGAAGTAGGTAACAAGGGGCACGCCCGTGGCCTCGGCCAACAGATCCAGCGGCAGCACGTCGGCTGAGGATACAGCGGCCAACGACTTGAGGGCTTCATTAAATCGGCGCTTGCGCTCCTCGATATCGTCCCAGGCCAGCGCGCTGCTGTACGCAACCAGTTCGCTGTTGGAAGGCAACGGGCTGTCCATGCGGGCGTCTCCAGTGTGCAGCCAGATGGGAATTCCGGGGGTCAATTGTGCCCAATCCATGCGCGCCTTACAAGTCGAAATCCGCCTGCCAACAAGCCCCCAGCGCCCTGGCTGTCACAGATACTGCAGGACGCTGTCTGGATGTTCTCGCTTGAAGAATCGGTACGCAGCACACAAGGGCAGCAGCGCCGGCAGCACCGCCACTACGATGAGCAGCGAACGCTCTAGCGGTTCAAGCGGCAGCGGCGCGATCAGCGGGCTGACCAGCTCGATCAAACGGATGTGCACCAAGTAGAAAAACAGCGCGGTCTGCCCCAACACAGCAGCAGCCCTGAGCGGCGCGGCCGTGTTGGGCGCTTCTGGCCGGCTGTGCAGCGCGATCAGCAGACAAGCGATGCCGGTGTACAGCGCGATATAGGCCAGATCGGGCGGGTGTTTGCTGAACACCAGCGGATTGGCCGGGTAGAGGCTGCCGATGTCCCCAGCAGCCATCGCAAGCGCAAAGAACGCCAGGCAGCCCAAGCTCACGCGCAGCGCTATTCGGCCCAGCGGCGCGCCGCCGGTCGCTGCCTGCGCGCCCATAATAAAGCCGAGCAGCACGACGGGCAGCCAGCCCAGCGCCGGAAACTGGGTCTTCCAGGTGACATCCTCTACGCTGGGGGCCAGCAGTACCGCCCGCAGGAGCGACTCGTCACGCGGCCAGTCCCCCGCTGCAGCCAAGCTGTGATAGTACAGCTGTGTGCCCACCAGCACAGCAGCCAGCGCAGCGGCCAGGGCGCGCCAATCCAGCCGCCGCAGCCACGCCATCAGCAGCAGACAGATGCCAATGCCTGTCAGCACCGACAGGTGCTGGCCGAAGTGCGGCGGGCTGAGGCGCAGGTTCATCACGGTTACATCGAGCGCGATCAGCAGCAAACCCCGGATAAGTAGAAAGCGGCTGATCTGCCACTCGCTCCAGCCTCTCCGGCGGCGCGCAGCCGCAAACAGCGCAATGCTGAACCCGCCGAGCAGAAAAAAAGCCGGCGTCGCGAGCTGCAGCACAAAGCCTATCGCGCTTTGCGGGAAAGCGAACGTCGGGGCGATCATGTTGTCCCACCCATACGCGACCCCGTAATCCAGGTCGTCCAGCCACCAACTGCTGTGGCTGATGAGCATCAGCAGCATCGCGTAGCCGCGTACAATGTCGAGGGCCAGCAGCCGGCGCGACGCAGGGCTTGCTGGGCGCGCGTGTGCGTGTACAGCGGCCGCCCTCTCTGTGAGTTCCGCCATTACCGCCTGTTTACTGTGTGTGCTGGGCTGCTGCTCACCAAGCCGGTGAGCGCAGCCGCTTCGTTTCATGCCGCGTTAATGACCCTATCTATCAAGAAATCGCTGCTTTGAGAATAGTCAGACCGTCCTGCTTCAGCATTCTCTCATCGTTGTTTATGTTGCGCCGCACGGCGGCGTGCGCGTAAACTTAGAGCAAATGCGGGTCAGCCCGCAGCAGCCTCAGACAGATTAGAGGCTGGCTTTGTGGAAAGCCTGAAACATGACACCCGATGAACTGCGAGCGCGGCTGGAGATGTTCATTCAGGCGCAGACGGATACCAGCGTCACGGTGGACGCGCTCGCGCCGCTGGCTGGCGGCGCTTCGCGCGAATCGTGGGATGTGCAGCTGCGCCTCAACGGCCATCCCGAACGGCTTGTGCTGCGCCGCGACCTTCCCACCACTATGTACGAGCGCGCCCTCACCCGTGACCAAGAATTCGACCTGGTCCAGGCCGCTTATCACAGCGGCGTGCTTGCACCGCGCCCGCGCTGGAGCAGCGCCGGCAGCGACGCGCTTGGCAGCCCGTTCTTCCTGGTGGATTACGTCGAAGGCGTCTCGATTGGGCGACAAGTGGTGCGCGCGCCGGAGCTGGCCGCTGCCCGCGACGCGCTGCCAGAGCAGATGGCAGAACAGCTCGCCCGCATTCACGCCATTGACCCAAACGCCCACGGTTTAGACTTCCTTCCAGCGCCGCGTCCTGGCTTTTCGCCAGCGCAGGAAGCGGTCGCACAGGTGCGCGAGCTGCTGGACGCGCTGGCCGACACCCTGGACATCGCCAACCCAGTGTTTGAATTCGGCCTGCGTTGGGCAGAGCATCACCTGCCCAACTCCAGCCGCGTCACGGTCGTCCACGGTGACTTTCGGCTGGGCAACCTGATCGTGGGGCCGGAGGGCCTGCGCGCAATCATTGACTGGGAGTTCGGCCACCTGGGCGATCCGCTGGAAGAGCTGGGCTATCTATGTATGCGTGACTGGCGTTTTGGTGTCGGCCATTTGCGCCTCAGCGGGTTGTGCCCGCGCGAACCGTTTATCGCGGCTTACGAGCGCTGCAGCGGCCAGGCAGTTGACCGCGCCGCCGTGGACTGGTGGGAAATCATGGGCAATCTGCGCTGGGGGGTCGTGTGCCTGGCCCAGGCCAACCGTCACCTCTCCGGCTTTGATCGCAGCGTGGAGTACGCCAGCCTGGGCCGCCGCTCAGCCGAGATGCAGCTTGAGCTGCTGCGCCTGATTGACGACCGCGAACCCTGATTGAGCGAAAGGCAAACAGACACCGATGCGCGTTCAACGGCAAACGCCCGGCCCTGGCCAGGAGTCCGTGTGGGATTACCCACGCCCGCCGCGCGTAGAGCCAACTTCCAAGCTCATTCGCGTGGTTTTTAACGATGTGGTTATCGCTGAAACGCGCCGCGCTCTGCGCGTGCTGGAGACCAGTCACCCGCCAGTTTACTACCTGCCTCCTGCTGACATTTGCATGGCGTACCTGACGCCGGCTGGTCGCAGCACCTACTGCGAGTTCAAGGGCGCAGCCCGCTACTGGACGCTGCGCGTGGGCGACCGCGCTGCAGAGAACGTCGCCTGGAGCTACCCCGATCCCGCGCCGGGCTTTGAAGCGATCCGCGACCATCTGGCGTTTTACGCCGCTCCGATGGACGCCTGCACCGTGGACGGCGAGCGCGTCACGCCGCAGCCGGGCGGCTTCTACGGCGGTTGGATTACATCAGACATCGTCGGCCCGTTCAAAGGCGAGCCGGGCACGCTGGGATGGTGAAGCCGGAGATGCCTCTCGACTGGCGCGTGAGGGCTTCAGCAGGCGTCGCAGTCCTCTGCTTGACTCGCTGCCAACATCCTCTTGGTCTTGGTTGAGGCTGGCTCGTCGGGCAGCAGGCGGGCGCGCTGCATGAGGAAGAAGCCGGCAGCGGCGGCCACGCCCAGGACGAGGCCGCCGTACCAGATGGCGTCCGGGCTGATGCGGTCGTTGAGCTGGCCGCCAATTAGGGGAGCGATTCCAGCGGCCAGCGTATAGGTGATGCTGTACACACCCATGTAGCGGGCGCGCATGTCGTGCGGGGCCAGCCGCGCCGTCAAAGCCAGGCCAGTGGGCGCTACCATCAGCTCGCCGATGGTCACGATTACCATGCTGAAGGCAAACGCAGCGAATGTGCTGCCCAGCGCGATTGTCATCGAGCCGACCGCATATACCAGCGCGCCGGCAGCGATCACGGTCAGCGGGCGGAAACGCTGCGTGAAACGGGTCATGCTGTACTGGAACAAAACGACCATCAGGGCGTTGATGGTCACGATCAGGCCGTACTGGTTCTCCAACACGCCGAAGTTCTCTTTGGCGTAGACGGGCAGCAGCACAAACACCAGCGTGATGATCATCTCTACTAGCAGCAGCACAGCGATAAAGACAACGAAAGCCCGGTCGCGCAGCAGGCGCACGTAGCCGCCGCTGCTGCGCTGCGCAGCCGCTGAGCGCTTCGGCAACGTCTCCGCCAGCAGCAGCAGCACCAGCACACCCAGCACAGCGTTAACAGCAGCAGCAATCAGATAGGTCAAGCCGTAGGCGCTGACAACCAGAAAGCCGCCCACCGCCGGGCCGACTGCCACGCCGACGTTCTGCGCTATGCGCATGAGGGCGTAGGCGCTGGGCCGCTGAACTTCGGGGACGACGTCAGCCACCATAGCGTGCGCGCCGATGGTAAAAGCGGGAATCACCATGCCGTAGACGGCCAGCAGCAGCGCCCACGCCTCCAGCGTGTGCGCCTCGCGCATGGCTACCAGCAGTGCGCCGCTGCCCAGCAGACTGAGGGCCATTACCAGCTTGCGCCCGAAGCGATCCATCACCGGGCCGATGGCGGCGGTTGCCAGCAGGCCGGTAAGCGCTTCCAGCGTGAACAGCGCCGTAATGTGGCTGAGAGGCGCGCCGGACTGCTCGCGCACATAAATAGTGAGGAAGGGCCAGATCAGGCCGTTGCTCGCTCGGTTAACGACAAAACCGGCGAACAGCAGCCAGAACTGGAGCGGGTAGCGCCGCAGCAGCAGGCGCAGTTGATCGGAACAGCGGTGGACGATTGTGAGTTGCATCAGAAGCAGTCAGCAGATAGCATGGATCGGGCGCGTCCGGCGCAGCCGTGTTCAGGCTATTGTACTGCCAGCGCAGCAGACCATCGCAGGCCGCCGGACTACAGACAGGCGGCAGTTTCGGCGTGAACTGCTGGGTCGGTTTCGGCAGCCAGCCGCCGCGCCAGCAGCGGACGCGCTGCGGCAGGGTCAAGGCGGGCCAGCGCCCAGGCAGCGTGGCCGCGCACAACCGACGCGCCGTCGTCCAGCAGGCGCGCCAGGGGGTCAAAAAGATCGGACACGCCGCTGTTGCCGACGGCGATGCAGGCGTTGCGCACCAGCCGGTCGCGGCCGGCGCGCTGAAGGGGCGTGCCATGAAAACGCGCCTGAAAACTGGCAGCGTCCAAGGCCAGCAGCTCGCGCAGGGGCGGCGCGGCCCGGTCGAGGTCAGCCGCGCGAAAAGCCAACTCAGGCGTCTCGACAGCGAAGCGCTGCCAGGGGCACACATCCTGGCAAATGTCGCAGCCAAACACCCAGTTGCCCATCAGCGGGCGCAGCGCCGGGTCAATAAAACCCTTGTGTTCAATCGTCAGGTAGCTGATGCAGCGGCGCGCGTCGAGCACATACGGCTGGGGAAAAGCGCCAGTAGGGCAGTCAGCCAGGCAGCGCGTGCAGCGCCCGCACATGGTTTCGCGGTGGGGCGCATCGTAAGCGTCGAAGGCCGCCGTCGTAATGATTTCGCCGAGGAAGAAATAGCTGCCCCGGCGCGGCCCGATGAGCATGGTGTTCTTGCCCACAAACCCCAACCCAGCCTGCTGCGCGTGGCTGCGCTCCAGCACGGCGCCGGTGTCCACGTACACGCGCTGCGCAGATGCACCGCCTGCCGCGCCGCGCAGCCAAGCGGCCAGCTCTTCCAGGCGCGGCGTCATGATGTTGTGATAATCTAACCCCCAGGCGTAGGCGGCAATGCGGCCGCGCGCGGGGTCGCTGAGCGCGGCGTCGGAGAATTGGCCGCTGAAGTAGTCCAAACCAACGACTACGATTGACTGCGCGCCAGGCACGATCTGGTTGAGATCGCGGCGGCGGGCCAGGCGGTCAGGCCGGGCGAGGTAAGCCATCTCGCCGTGCATCCCGAGGGCAAGCCAGCGCTGGTACGCGGCAAGCGTGGGCGCTGGCCGCGCCAGCGCAGTGCCGACGAGACTGAAACCGAGCGCCTGAGCGTGTGCTTTCAACATCGCTGTAGAGACGATCATCCAGCCTCGCAGTTTGTCACTCTTTCACAGGAGCTTACCGCCCTGGATACGCCAACGACAAGCGCCGCGCGCGCGTTTTTGCCTTGACACGCCTGCCGCGCAGTGGTATTCTGCTGCCAAGTTAACAGGGGGCGTGGTGTAGCGGTTAACATATCGGCCTGTCAAGCCGAAGATCGCGGGTTCAAATCCCGTCGCTCCCGAAACGGCTACTTTGATAGGTAGCCAGTCCATAGGGCGATAAACTTTCAGAAATCGCCTCGGTAGCATTAACCGAGGCGATTTCGTTTTCGTCCAAAATGACAGCAGAATCACCGTATAGCGCCAATGCCACCACCTGCCGATCATGAACAAGACTGAACTGAGCCTATACCTTTATTTAGCGAGAGAACCGCTTAGGCCGGATAACGCATCGGCTGACATAAGATTGGCCTTTATAGAGGTTACCCCCGGTTCCAGGGGAAAAGGCGGGCGAAGAACCGGCGTAGAATGCTGGTGCGCGCGTCGGCCCAGGCTTCTTCGGCAATTTGCTGCTGCACTTCGGCCTCGGCCGGGTGGCGGCGGCGCGGGCCATAGCGCTCGGCTGTGTACATGCGAGTGATGGCCGTTACGGGTGGCTCGGCCATCGGCAGCACGCGCACGATGCGACGGCGGCGTTCGTCGGGGGTTTGTTCGGTTTTCAGGCGCACCCCCACCAGCGGGACGTAGCGCTCTAGGCGGGCGTATGCGCGGGTTACCGGGCTGAGGCCGCGCATCCCGCGCCACTCCCACCACCACCACAGGAAGATCAGCAGCGCGGCCAGCAGCAGCAAAATAATGAGCAAAATCGCGATGATGCCCAGCACGCGCAGCACCGACGGCAGCGGGTTGCTGGCCTGCGGCGTCAGCGGCGGCGGCTGTGTCGGCACGATCACCGGCGTAGGCGTGGGTGAAGGTGTAGGCGTTGGCGTAAGCGTCGGCAGGGCGCGCCCCTCGGCCGGAAACACCGACGGGTCTGTTGTCGGCGTCGTAGTCGGGGTGGCGGTTGGCGTGGGCGTGGCCGTCTGCGGCGGCGTGGGCGATGGCTGCTGGTTCTGGGGCAGGTCGTCCACCCGGCTGATGGGCGCCTGCGCCGCCGTTGGCTCAAATTCCACCCAGCCATAGCCAGGGAAGTACACCTCTACCCAAGTGTGCGCATCGCGTTCGAGCACGACGAAGCGCTGCTCCTGGGCGTCCCATTGCCCCTGGGCGAAACCGGCCGCCATGCGCGCGGGCACGCCAACAGCGCGCAGCATCATGATCATGGCCGAAGCGTAGTAATTGCAGTAGCCCTCGCGCAGGTCGAACAGCATCCAGTCTACCGGATCACGTCCTGGCGGCGGCTGCGGGATAGTCTCGTTGTAGCGCACATTGGCGCGCAGCCAGCTTTCGATGGCGCGCGCCTGATCGTAGGGTGTGGCGGCCCCCGCCTGCGCCACGATCTCGCGCGCCAGCGCCAGCGTGCGATCGGTGACGGATGGCGACACGTAGAAATACAGGCTGCGCACCCAATCTGGATAATCTGTGCCAGCGGCGCGCAGTTGGCCCGCTGAGGCATTGCTGAGCAGGCTGGTGGCGGTGTAGGAGTCGCCCCGGTTGAGCACTTGCAGCGGCCGGATCACTGAGATGTTCATCGCCGCCGGCATCTGGTTTGAGTTGGGACTGGTGATGGCCCTACCGTCAGCGTCTATGTAGAGCAGGTCAGTGCGGGTGGGGCGCTCGACGCGATATGGCTGAGGCGCGGTGTAAATCAGGCGCGAGGCGTTCAGCGCCACAGTGAACGTCTGCTGCACCGGCACGCGCGCGCCGTCCTGAAACGGCCCAACCAGCACCTGCAGCGGCGACTGAGGATCGGTGAGGCGCGTGTTGGCAGCCGGCAGCCAGCGGCCGCCTTCGTAGGTGTCGAACACGCGCGAGCGCCAGTAATAGCGGGGGCCAAGCGGCGCGTCCACCAGTAGAACGGTCTGGTCACCCAGACGGATAGCGCCGCCAAGCTGCAGCGAGTCGCCGCCGTAATAGTCAGCAGTGGCCGGCCCTTGAGTGTCGGCGCTGGCAAACAGCCGGTTCCACAGCTCGCTGAGCTGAGCCAGCGGGTCAGATTGCAGGAAAGCCTGGAAGCGATCAAGGCCGGCCTGCAGGTTGCTGGATGGAATTAGCCAGGCGGCCAGCAGCACAGCCAGCGCCAGCATCGCGCCGACGCGGAAGAACTGCTGGCGCAGCTTGCGCGGCACACGAATGCCGTTGACGTACCACTCCCACTCGCGAGCGTCCAGGTGTGAGCGCACGACCAAAAGCAGCGAGAGGAAGGCGAACGCGCCCAGGTAAACATCCAAGTTGGCGTCGCCGCTGTAGTACAGGCTGTTGGTCACCAGGATCAGGCCGGGGGGCAAAACAGCGCGCCACACGCGGTCAATGCGGAAGACGTGCCAGGTCGCGCTGTAGCCAACAAACCACAGCAGCAGGGCCACCAGCAGCGTGAAGACCAACTCGTCCTGGTTGATGCCGCCGGTGAATGCGTCTATTGCCCAGGCAGCGAGGCGTCCGACAACGCTGTTGATACCCTCAACCAGGCCGCCTGGCTCGTTGATCGCGGCCACCAGCAGCACGATGCCGCCGCCGTACAGCCCGCTGAGAATCAACGCCAGCAGCTCGCCGTAGTGGCTGCGGGCCAGCAGAAAGCCCAGCAGCACGCCGAACGCGCCAACCGGCAGCACCGTGTTCAGCGCCAGCGGCCAGCCGGCAGCCTCCAGCGCCAGCGTTGGCAGCAGCACCATGCCAAACACGATGAGGAGGGCGGTAAGATCACCCGGTGCAAACAATATGCGAACGGCGTTGGTGAAGCGGCGCAGGCGGCGGTCAAGTGGGGATCGCAGAGTGGCAGCGCGGGTGGTCACGTTCAGCCTGAATATCCTGTCTGTCGCGTAAACAAACGGGGATAGCAGCGTTCACCTATCCCCCGTTATTCGAAGTTTGATTGTAAAGGCCTTGCTCAGGCCTGACAACCGGCGGTTTCCCACCGCAACTCTCATCGAAAGCTCATCCAGCAATTGTCGCGGCGCTGCGGCTGTCACGTATAGTAAAGGCTAACGGCTGAATTGCATTTGTTTAGGGACATAGGAGCTGCTATGCTGCGGAAGTTCAGCGTCATGCTCGTGATTGCAGCGCTGCTGCTGGGCGCTTCGCTTGTGGTCGCACAGGAAGCCAGCGGTGAAGTGCCGCGCGCTGAGATTGTCAACGACGAGGGCGGGCCAGTGGCGATCACTGGCTCAGTAACCTACACCAACCCCTTTTTCACCGCGGGCGTGGCTTCGCCGGTGATCATTATGGAAGACCAGGCCGGCTTCGTTGACCGCAACAAGGGCTTCGTAATGTCCAAAGCGTCGCAGACAATCGGCCAGATCACGTCCGACTTTTTCACCTCGCCCTTCACCTTCAGCCTGGCGCTGCCTATCGAACCGCAGGGCGAATACCGTGACGTGAGCAACGGCTTAGCCGACAGCACCGGTGTGCAGATTTTCGCCATCGCCTACTGGACGAATATCTGGGGCGATCCCTTCTTGGAGGAGCGCGACCTGTTCGGCGGCGGCTGGTCCACTGCTTACGCTTCGACGCGCATCACGCCCAATCCGAACGAGGAAGGCGAGGTGATCGGCGGCAAATACATCGTGTACGCCCCCGATGACAGGCAGGGCTTTCCGTCCGGCTTCGGCCCAGATGGCAAGCTGTTCACCGGCGATGAGCCGATTGTGCTGCTGCCGCAGGGCTACACGATCGTGAACATGGACACTGACCCGTTCACTTTTGACCGCACGCGCCGCCCTGTCATTGACCTGATCGAAGGTGAGGGCGCGGAAGTTTCCGACTTCTCGGCGCTCAGCTACACCGACGCTTTCGACGCGATGATTGACAAGATGCGCAAGGAATATGCCTTCACCGAGTACAAAGGCATTGACTGGGACGCTAAGATCGAGGAGTTCAGGCCGCGCTTCGAGGCGGCTGAGGCCGATAACAACGCGCGCGCCTACCTGCTGGCGCTGCGCGATTTCGCCTGGTCCATCCCCGATGGGCACGTGAGCGGGCCGTTCAGCGCCATCAGTGACTTGTTCGTCGAGGAGACGAATGGCGGGCTGGGCATTGCGGTGCGCGAGCTGGACGACGGCCGTATAATCGTTAACTTTGTGCTGCCCGGCAGCCCGGCGGAGCAAGCTGGCATTCAACTGCGCGCCGAGATCGTTGAGATCAACGGCGTGCCGGCTGCCGACGCCGTCAGCGCTGCTCGCCCGTGGTCGCTGCCGTTCAGCACGGATCACGTGCTGCGCCTGCAGCAGCTGCGCTACGTCACCCGCTTCCGCGTGGGCGAAGAAGTTGAGCTGACCTATAAGAACCCCGGCGCAGATGAGCCTGAAACTGTCACGCTGACAACCGTCCAGGAACGCCAGAGCTTTGCTTTCTCGTCGTTCAACGTGGGCCTAAGTGGAATCGAGCTGCCGGTGGAGTATCGAATCCTCGACAGCGGCCTGGGTTACGTCAAGATTTACAGCTTCTTCGACAACGAAGTGCTCACTATCCAACTGTGGGAGCGGATGATCCAGGCGATGAACGAGCAGGGCGTGCCCGGCATCATCATTGACATGCGCCAGAACGGCGGGGGCAGCGGCTGGCTGGCCGATCAAATGGCCGCCTACTTCTTCAACGATCCGCTGGAGCTGGGCAACACCGGCTACTACAGCGACGACACAGGCGAGTTCTTCTTCGATCCGAACCGGATGGAGCGCTTCTACCTGCCGGCTGAGAACCTGCGCTACAACGGCTCAGTGGCTGTGCTGGTCGGCCCCAACTGCGCCAGCGCCTGCGAGTTCTTCAGCTATAATATGACGCTGCAGGATCGCGCCGCCATTGTGGGCCAGTACCCGACCGCCGGTCTGGGCGGCAGCGTCGAGCAGTTCTTCATGCCTGAAGGCGAGAGCTTCCAGTTCACCATTGGGCGCGCTGTCAACGCTGACGGTGAAATCCACATCGAAGGTGTAGGCGTTGTGCCAACCGTGCGCGTCCCGGTGGACGAGAACACGCTGTTCGCCACCAATGACGTGATTCTACAGGCGGCAGTAGACTACCTGACCGGTGTCTCGACGGTGGATGTCGAGGTGTTGGACGGCGGCGAGATCGTGCTGGGCGAGCCTGTCGAGGGCGATCTTCTTCCCGGTGTGCGTGTTGTGTTTACCTTTACCGCTCCGGGTGAAGCCATTACAGTAGACATCGTGGTCGGCGACGACGCCAACCTGCTCGACACCGTGCTGCGCATTTACAGCGCCAACGGTGAGCTTCTGGCCGAGAACGACGACCTAGAACCCGGCAGAACAATCGGCTCCGGCTTCTTGGGGGCGCAGTTGGACCCTAACGAGGTGATCCTGCTGGAAGTTGGCGGCTATGAGGACGCTGAAGAGGGCACGTTTACCCTTAGCATCACACAGACTGCCGACAACTGAGCGCAGCGGCTCAGAACGACCGGCAGTGCTTACAGCAGGCGGCAGCCGTTTCGCTGCCGCCTGCGCGTTCAGTAGGCCATGACGTATACGTCCAGCAGCGGCAGCAGCAGGTCGTCTGTCTGGCCAGGCGCGCTGACGCGCCTTAGGTCATCCCACGTGTAAACTGCCATGTAAACCGGAAATGTGCCGCGCCAGAGCGGATAGGGCAGCACAAGCTCGCGCTCTTCCACGAAGAAACCACCGCCTGCCCACTGGCTGGTTTCAACTGGCGCGCCCGGCGGGTAGATGAGCTGCGGCGGGCTGTTCGACTCAGCCAGGAGCGTGCCGCCGGCCAGGACATACACGCCAACGCTGTAGTCGCGAGCAGGCAGATGATCCACTGACCACCACAGGCGCAGGCGCAGCGGCTCGCCCTCGCGGCGCGCCAGCGGCCCGCTGCGCGGCAGGTCATTCTCGATCACGTCTACGCCGTGAAAGCGCATGCCGTTGGTGAAGGGGATACCGCTGCGATCCGGCGGCCCTTCGTACAGCCGAAAGAGACAGCCTGGCGGGCCAACGAACAGGCCGCGATGGATAAAATCGGCGTCAAGCGCCTGCTGAACAGCCTGATTCTGGCGCTGGTCGAACAGGATGTGCCATATGCGCCGATGGTCTCCGGGTTGGCTCACGAACGCAAGGCCGTTAGGAAAGTGCAGGCGCGTGTAGTAATCCCACTCCTCTGGCCCGCCGCACGCGCTCGATGGGTCCAGGATGAACACATCGCCCTGCTGAAGGTGGTCGCGCAGCCAGGTGAAGTTCGCGCCAAGCGGCGACGGATTGTCGAAAATCACATAGCGCTCCACTGGCAGCGGCAGGAAGGCCAGCGCCGCCAGCGCCGCGCCGGCGGCAGCCATGCCCATGCGCGGCAGATAGGACAGTCCCCAGCCGACCCACAGCGCCAGCCCGATCATCACCCACCAGGCGTAGCGGGCTGAGAAAAAGCCGAGCACCGGGTTGAGCAGGTAAAGCAGCGCGGGCACGACCAGCACCCACACGAGCAGCCCAAGCGCCTGACGCGAGCGCGTTCTGCCGCGAACAGCCAGCAGCGCTGTGGCGATGGCCAGCAGCACGGCCCACACGGCCGCGCCCGTGCCGGCGTAGTCCTGGAACAGACCAGCGAGAGCCGCAAAGAACGGCGGCGCTGTCAGAGCGGCTGTCGCTTCGATGCGGCTGACAGCTATGCTTGCCTTGTTGATAATCTCTGGCAGCGCCGCCAGCGCTGCCAGCGCGCCTGGCAGCCACCAGCGCCACACCCGCCTGCCGTATACGATCAAGGTAAACAGCAGCAGCACAGCAATCATGCCAGCGCTCGTAAGCGACACGTAATACATCGCCGCCAAGCCTAGGGCTAACGGCAGCGCCCGCTGCCAGGTGGGGTGGGTGAAATAGCGCTCGGTCAGCCACAGCGCCAGCGGCCCCAAGGCAAGCAGCAGGGCGTAGCCGCGCACCTCGATGCTGAGCAGCACAGCGTAGCCCAGCGCGGCGTAAGCCAGCGCAGCCAGAGCGCCGGCGGCTGGCCCGCGCCAGCGCCGCCCGATGCGAAACACAAAAGCTGCGCCGGGCAGAAACGCCAGCGCTGAGAGCAGCCGCAGCGCTTGCGGGTGCAGGCTGGTCAGGCTGCGCCATGCGCCAAGCGCCAAGTAGTAACCAGGCGGCCAGTCGTAGGGCGTCCAGCGCACAATCTCGGCTGGCGTGCCCAGCGTCTGCCAAACCGACCAAATCTCGTCGGGGTTGAGGGGCAGCTCGTTCAGGCGCAGCAGACGGCTGGCCGCGACCAGCAGCAGCGCAGCAGCGGCCAGCAGCCAGGTGCGACGCAATTTCGCCATCGTCAGGCCGTCTCGCCCGCCGCCAGCAGTGAGCGGGATTCGTAGATCAGCTCGTAGGCCAGCAGGCCGGGCAGCATGGGGCGCGGCGCTGGTCGGCCCAGGCGGCGCGCCGCCGCGTTCAGCGCGTTCTGCAGGCCGCTGCCGGCGATGTGCAAACGCTCCACACGATAACCGTTAGACTCCAGCAGCGCGCGGCCGGTGGACAGGGTGTAAAAGCGCAGGTGCGTGCGATCCATAATGCCGTAATCCTGGTACTCGAAGCGGCCCAGTAGCAGGCGCAGGCGCGAGCGCCAGTGGGCGATGTTGGGCAGCGACACGACTGCGCGCGCGCCAGGCTTCAGCAGCGGGCGCGCCTCGCACAGCACGCGCTCCGGCTGGCGTAAGTGTTCCAGCACAGCAGCCGCCAGCAGCAAGTCGTAGGGCGCGCCGGCGGCGGCACAGTCAAGCGCGCCGGGGGCGTCGAGATCAACTGTGAACACCTGTGCGCAGCGTGAGGCGGCCACTGCTGCCGCCGCTGCGTCGTGCTCCAGCCCGGTTACGCGACAGCCGAGCATCTGCTCCATGTAGCCGGAGAGATAGCCTGTGGCGCAGCCCAGCTCCAGCACGCGGCTGCCCAGCGGGATCAGGCGCATGAGCACGCTGTGTGCGTCGTCTGGGTGCGCGCGGACAGGGTCGAAGATGCCATCAAGGTCGTATTTCAGCATCGCGTGTTCCTAAACTGCAGCGCAGATTATACGATCGGCCGGCGTGGGCCGCCACGACGTGTAGTATAATTTGCTTAGAGCTACTTGCAAATTATGCCAGGGGCGGAATTGGATCAGATTGCGCGCGCGATGGAGCTTGCCGACCGCGTCTCAATCAACCTTGAAGCGCCCACAAGCGAGCGATTGCAGGCCCTGGCTCCCCTCAAGGATTTCAGCGACGACCTGCT
>DAOTWC010000079.1:0-40841 GCA_034435995.1 Anaerolineae bacterium
CTTTCCGTGCGGGGAATGGGAGGCAGGTTCCCTCTCTGTGGAGAGGGATTCTTGGTGAGGTCAGTGGCATTTGCGACTATCGGCGCGCTCATCCTGTTCGAGTACCAGTCGTTCTGGCCGCTGCCGAGCCAGGATGCCAGAATTCCGGAAGCAGTCGCAGCGCTGCGCGCGCGCGGCGCTGTGCGCGCCGTCCTCGACGTGCCCTGGGAGCACCCGCTGGCAGGCAAAGACGGCCTGTACCTGCAAACGGCGCATCACAAGCCGCTGGTCGGCGGCCATGTCACGCGGCGCACGCCGGTGAACCCGGCCAAGCTGGCCGTGCTCCAGGGCACGCTCGACCCGGCGCTGCTGGACGCGGCCCAGGTGGACGCGATCATCCTGCACCGCGAGTGGGACGGTGGCCGCCTGGAGCCGCTGCTGCGCGCTCGCCTGGGCGAGCCGGTCTACGCGGATGCGCGCCTGGCCCTGTTCGAGCCGCCCGCACCAGACGCCCCGCCGGGGTTCGCCGCCGTCTACGACGCGCAGGCGGCCTTCACGCAGTTTTATGACATTCACTTCTACGCGCCCGCCCCAGGATGGGTGACGCTGCGCGGCGCGCTGTGGCCGGATGAGCGCGCAGCCGCCGCGCGCCTGGACTTCAGCGCGCCGCTGTACCCGCTGGCAGCCGGGGATGCGCAGCGCCAGCTGGCTGTGCCGTTCTACTTTGCTGCGCCCGGTTACCACACGCTGCGGCTGGAGACCGACGCGCCCTGCCCGGTTCCGCTTGACCCGCTGGCCTGCCGGACGGTGCAGCTGGAGGGGCTGGCGCTCGATTACGCCCCGGCTCAGGCTGCGCCGGTAATGTTCGCGCGCGGCGTCACACTGACAGCGGCGCGGGCAGCAGCAGCGCCGGGCGGCGTGGACGTGTGGCTGAACTGGGCGTTTGCCGCGCCGCCGGCGGACAGCGACCGGCGCTTCGTCCATGTGCTGGACGCCGACGGCCGCCCAGCTGCCCAGGACGATGCGCCGCTGCCGAAGGCGGAAGCTTGGGCCGAAGCGCTGCGCTTCGACCTGCCGCCGGGCGTGTACCGCGTGTACACCGGCTGGTACAGCCTGCCCGATGGAACGCGCTTCGGCGTACTGGACGGCGTTGAAGGGGCAGCCGACGGCCTGGTGTACTTGGGGACAGCCGTGGTGACCACGCCGGCCTGAGCCACGCCCCGCCCGGCTGGGGGTTTACGCCGCCGGCCGGGCGGCCTATACTGTGCAAGACTGACGCTAATAGACCCTGCCGCCGTTTGGCCGCCAACCCTGCGAGGACGCTCATGCCGCTGACCGACACCACTTTTGTCTTTGGTGATGTACACGGCTACGCTGACCGCCTAGCTGAACGCCTGCGCGAGGCTGGCCTCATCGACAGCGCCGGGTCGTGGGCCGGCGGGCAGGCCGCGCTGTGGTTTCTAGGCGATTTCTTCGACCGCGGGCCGGATGGCGTGGGCGCGCTCGACCTAGTGATGCGCCTGCAGGCCGAGGCAGCGGCTGTCGGCGGCCAGGTGAGTGCGGTGATCGGCAACCACGACATCACGCTGCTGGCCGCCTGGCGCTTCGGCGACCACCCGATCAGCGCGCCAGGCCGCACTTTTATCGGCGATTGGAAGCGCAACGGCGGCCAGGACAGCGACTTGGCGCGTTTCACGCCGGCGCACGCCGCCTGGCTGATGGGCCTGCCGGCAATGGCGCGCGTGGGCGACCGGCTGCTGGTTCACGCCGACTCGCGGTTGTATCACGACTACGGCGCCAGCGTTGAAGCTGTTAACGCTGCCTTTGCCGACCTGCTGTACAGCGACGACCGCGACGCCTGGGATCGGCTGCTGAGCCAGTTCAGCGAACATCGCGGCTTCATGGGAATGTTCGGCCAGGGGGTGCGCCGGGCGGCGGCTTTCTTGCAGGCGTTCGGCGGGCAGCAGATCGTGCACGGTCACACGCCGCTGCCGGTCGTGCTGGGCGAGACGCCGGAGCGCGTGCGCGCCCCGCACATCTACGCTGACGGCCTGTGCGTCAATGCAGACCCTGGCATGTACCTGGGCGGCCCTGGCTTTGTCTACGCGCTGCCGCCGCTGGTTGAGACCGTGCCAGTGGTGTGAGCCCGCTGCCCGCGCTAGGCGGGCAGGACGTGCGACGCCACCGCCTCCGCCAGCAGCGCCGCGCCCGTGACCAGCGCGTCCTCGTTGAAATCGAAACGCGGGTGGTGGTGGCCGTAGGCCAGCCCGCGCGCCTGGTCTGCCGAGCCGACGAAGAAGAACACGCCCGGCACGCGATCCAGAAAGACCGAAACGTCCTCCGCCGCCATCGTCTGCAGGCCGACGACGTATTCCAGGTCGGGGGCTGTCTGGCGGAAGCGCTCCAACAGGCGCTCAGCCAGCGCTGTGTCGTTAACTACCGGCGGGGTAAGCGGCTCGACCGCAGCATCTGCTTGACAGCCGAGGGCCGCAGCCGCCGCCGCGCTGGCAGCCTGCACCCGTTCCACCACCAAAGCGCGCACCTCTGGCTTGAACGTGCGAATTGTCCCGGCCAGCGCGGCCTGTTCCGGGATGACGTTGAGCGCTGTGCCAGCCTGAAGCTGCGTCACCGAGACGACGGCTGTCTCCAGCGGCGAGAGGCTGCGGCTGACGACCGTTTGCAGCGCCAGCACCAGCGCTGCCGCCGCCACCACCGGGTCAGCGGACTGGTGCGGCATGGCCGCGTGGCTGCCGCGGCCACGCACAACGATGCGCAGCGCGTCCGCGCCGGCCATGAACGGCCCCGGCGTCACGCTCACTTGGCCGTGCGGCAGGTCATTCCACGAGTGCAAGCCGTAGCAGACATCGGGGCGCGGCCCCTCAAGCGCGCCGTCGGCGACCATCGCCGCCGCCCCTTGGCCGATCTCCTCCGCCGGCTGGAAAGCGAACTTTACCGCCCCATGCAGGCTCTCGCGCCGCTCAGCGAACAGGCGCGCCACCGCCAGCGCGACTGCCGTGTGGCCGTCGTGGCCGCAGGCGTGCATCCGGCCCGGCTGCTGCGAGCGGTAGGGCACGTCGTTCTCTTCGTCAATTGGCAGCGCGTCCATGTCGCAGCGCACCATAACCACCGGCCCCGGCTGGCCGCCCTCCAGCAGGCCAACCACGCCGGTGCGGCCCACACCGGTTTGCACTTCTAATCCCAGGTCACTGAGCGTCTTGGCGACAATGCCGGCAGTGCGCACTTCCTGGAACGCCAGCTCCGGGTGGCGGTGCAGATCGCGCCGCCGCTCCACCATCTCAGCGCGCAGGGCCTCGGCCTGCGCTCGCCAGTTCGCCATGTCGGTCTGCTCCATGCTGCGCTGCTAAGTCCATGCCATCTAGCTTACCGCGTTCGCCAGGCTAGGGAAAAGAGCCGCATGATGACACGTGGCATGGTAAAGCTGCGCGGCTGAGGGCGCTGCTGACTGACATCTGGCCAGTTTGAACGGCTCCAGCCCAACCGCGCTATTGATACGGATTGAACTTCTTTGCGCTCTCCACCAGCGCGTGAATGTTATCCGCTGGAGTCTCCGGCCCCATTGCGCAGCCCGGCCCCAGGATAAAGCCGCTGTCCGGCGCGAACACCGCGATCGCCTCGGCGCATGCCGCCTCAACCTCGTCCGGCGTGCCGCGCGCCAGCAGCCCGGTGTCAATGTTGCCCAAGAAACACGTCTTGCCCCGGCCGCGCTGTTTGGCGGTTTGGCTGTCAGTCTTGTGGTCAATCTCCAGCACCTGCGCGCCAGTGGCGATGAAGTCGTCAATGATCGGGATGGTGTTGCCGCAGATGTGGTTGTGCAGGATGATGCCGGCTGCCTTCAGCTCCTCAGCCATCTGCTGTTCGTAGCGCATCGGGTAAGCGCGGTAGTGGCGCGGCGACAGCAGTTCCGGCCCGGCCACCGGCTCGCCGATAGACGTCGAGTGCGCCCCGCACTCGATTAGCGCGTAGGCGTAGCGCGTGGCCACCCGGCGGGCATAGTCCAACAGTTGGTGGATGCCGTCTTCGTCCTCTCCCTCAGCGATGTCCAGCATCAGCTGTGTCATGCCGCGCAGTTGGGCAGCTAGGTCCATCGGCCCCTGGTCGGCGCGCCCGCAGATCCATACCTTATCGCCAATCTCTTCGGCGACGATGCGGGTTGCTTTCAGGATTTCGCACATCGGGAAGGCCTTGTACGGGTCGGGGACCGCCATATGCTCTACGTCTCGCAGGTTTTTGAGAATGCCCTCCTCAACGACTGGCGCCATGTCGTCGCGGTAGATCACCTGCGCGCCGCAGGCCTGTGCGTTACACGCTGTGCCGTTTTCCAACAGGATCATGTCGTGACCGAACTCGCGCCAGGCGCGGATCATCGCCTCCGCCAGCAGCTCGCCGTCCTGAAACACCTGCGACAGCGGCACGCCCATCGCTGCCGCGGCGGGCTGGAAATTGTGCAAGTCCACCGGCACGCGGTCAGGCGGGCGCAGCTCTATCGCCGCCAGGCAGCGCTCAATCGAGGTCATGGTCTCTGGCATTATCAATCTCCTTTCTTCTTGAATGGTTGGTCAGCAGCCTGGGGCGAAACCTGGTGGACGGCAGACGTCGGCGCAGCATGCTCATTCACGCCTGCATAGACGAGACGGACCACCGTTGTTAGCTGCTTTCTCTTAAGCTCGAAAGCTGCGTGATTGCTCTGTCCCAGCGCTTGAGCTGCCCACAACCACTGCCTTGCAGACACGCGCTGTACGTGCTGTATACACGCTATAATCATAAACACGGCATGGCAGCAGCGAAAGGCAGCCGCGAGTGACAGTCAAGACCGCCCTGATCGTTGAGGATACGCACGACATCGCGGGCATTATGGAGCTAACGCTGAAACACCTGGGCATTGAGGCGCACCGCGTGGCCGATGGCCCGGCGGCGCTCGCGTTCCTGGCGGCCAGCGCCGGGCGGCTGCCTGACCTCATCCTGCTCGATATCGGCCTGCCCGGCATGAGCGGCTGGGAGGTGCTGGAGGCCGTCAAGAACACCTATCCCGACGCAGGCTTCCGCGTGATCGTGCTGACGGCCTTCAACGACCCGGCCAACCGGCTGGTGGGCAAGCTGCAGGAGCGCGTGGCGTGCTACATGACCAAGCCTTTTTCTGTGTCGGAACTGGCCGCCGCTGTGCGCCAGGCGCTGGACCTCGGCGAGGCAGGTGAATGAGCCGCTACCGCGACCTGAAGCAGCGCATCAGCCGCCACACGCAGCGGCCGCGTCCGCCGCTGACGCCCGACGACGACACGCTGGGCGCGGCGCTGGACGCCGTCAACGCCTGGGGCTTTCTGGAGGTTTGGGCGCACGAGGAGCTGCGCCAGGTCAACTGTTTCGGGCCAGGCGTGTATCGCGGCTTTCTGCCCACGCCGTGGGCGGGCGTGATGCTGTGGTACAAGCGGCGCGGTTACTATCACTACAGCACGCTCTACCTGGTGGGCGTGTGGGCCTGCCGCAGCGCCGACGACGACGCGGCAGTGGACATCGTCGTGGGCACGAAGGCCATCCCCTATGGCGTGCCGTACTTCAACCCGGAAGCCTACTACCGCCGCCTGCAGACCAGCTTCCAGATGTATTACAAGGACAACGGCGGCCCCCCGCCGCCAGAGCGCTGTCTGCTGCGTGTGCGCTACGCGCCGCCGCGCCGCCTGGACATCCGACAGGCCATCGAGGACGCGCTGGCCGGCTGGGCAGAGGCGCACAACCGAGCGCCAGCCGCCGATCTAGAGTGACAGCCGCGCGCCGCTGGTGAACGCTGGCGGCAGGTGCTAAAATGCTCGCAGTCAGCAGCCACTGCCCGGAACGGGCCTTCCGGTGTATACTTCTGCGATATTTTGGGAAACCATGCAGCGCGGGAGCATGAACATATGCGCGTGAGCGTCCTTCAGGAGAATCTGGCTAAAGGGCTGGGGATCGTCAGCCGGGCGGTAGAAAACCGGCCCACGCTGCCGGTGCTGGGCCACGTGCTGCTGGCCACCGAGGACTCGCGCCTGCGGCTGGCGGCGGTGGACATGGGCCTGGGCATGAGCATCACGTGCTGGATCGGCGCCCGCGTAGACCAGCCGGGGGCGATCACGCTGCCGGCGCGCACCTTCGTTGACCTGGTCAACAACCTGTCGCCGGAGCGTGTAGACCTCGCGCTCGACCCGGCCACGCTGACGGTGAATGTGCGCTGCGGCGCTACCGTGTCCAACATCAAGGGCATTGACGCCAGTGAGTTCCCGCTAATCCCCGAGGGCGGCCCTGCTGATCTTGTTGTGCCAGGCGACGTGCTCAAGGAGATGATCCACCACACTGTGTTCGCGGCTGCCAAAGAGGACAACCGCCCGATCCTGACCGGCGTTTTCACCGAGATCAACGGCGACGTGCTGACGATGGCCGCCGCCGACGGCTACCGCCTGGCGGTGCGCACAGCGCAGCTTGAGCACGCTTTCGGCAAGCCGTTCAGTATGGTCGTGCCGGCGCGCGCGCTGGCAGAAGTCGGGCGCATTATCACCGAGGACGACGACACGGTGAGCATCACGCTGCCCGGCGACCGCGCCGTGACGCTCTTCCACCTTAAAAACGTGCTGGTGTCGGCCCAGGTGCTGGACGGGCGCTTCCCGGATTTCGCCGCCATCATCCCGCGCAGCTACAGCACCGAGACGGTGCTCTACACCAGCGATCTGCTGCGTGCCTGCAAGCGCGCGGAAATCTTCGCCCGCGACTCGGCCGGCAGCGCCCAGATCGTCGTCAAGCCGCCGCGCACGCCAGGCGAGCCGGGCGAGGTGGTGCTGGTGGGCCGCAGCAGCGAGCGCGGCGACAACACCGGCATGCTCGACGCCACGGTGGAGGGCGAGCCGTTGGACATTTCGTTCAACATTCGCTACCTGATAGACGTGCTCAACGTCATCTCCGACGAGAAGGTCGTGTTCCAGAGCAGCGGCCCCGCCGCCCCCGGCGTGATCCGCCCGCTGGACCGCAGCGACTTCATCCACGTCATCATGCCCATGTCGCGCTCTGGTTGAGTGAGGAACACTGAGAAAGCTGGCAAACATGATCAAACGGCTGGCTGCGCTGGCGCAACCGGCGCTGAACATCCCCTACATCCGGCGCACGCGCCGCAATCACGGGTTGGAACACGCTACCGTGCACATCCTGTCGCGGCGGCTGAAAAACGTCCCGATGTTGGGCCGCAGCACCGACGCCGGTTTTGTGCTCTACATTGACGCGCCGCAGGAGCAGGTGGAGGCAGCAGTGCGCGAGGCGCTGCGCCGCATGCAGGCCGGCGAGCACAGCCTGGCCCTGCACCCTGGCTGCGGCACCAGCCGCCTGACGACTGGCCTGGCGACCGCGCTGGCCGGCATCGTCAGTTTGAGCGGGGCCAGCCGGCGCGACGGCTTCAACCGGCTGCCGCTGGTCATGCTGCTGATGATCCTGGCCGTCTTAGTGGCCGAGCCGCTGGGCATCGCGCTGCAGCGCCATTTCACCACCGAGGGCGACCCTGGCGACCTGCGCATCGTAAGCATCACGCAGCGCGCGGCGCGCATGCCGCTGACGCTCCAGCCGACGACAATGTACACAATCGCCACACACTCAACCTGAGCGCCCTTTGCAGGCGCGTTGAGGAGCGTATGCCGCCACTGCCTGCTTCAAAGTCTCCGCAGCCCTGCGCCAGCGCCCCGATAGTTCACCTCGAGCGCAGCGGCCACTACCCTTATCTGGATGAGCCGGATGCCTTTTGGCAGGCCGTGGCCGAGTTTCTGGAGACGGCCGCATGAGCAAAGCCGCCGCCACGTTCTACGTTCTGCACGGCGACGACGAGCTGCGGCTGCAGGCCGAGATCGGGCGGCTGCGCGCGCAGTTGGGCGACAAGGCCGGCCTCAACGTCTCGGAGTTCGAGGGCGAGAGCGCCAGCGTGCCAGAGATCGTCAACGCGGTCTCCTCGGTCCCGTTCTTGGCCGACCGCCGGCTGGTGATCGCGCGCGGGCTGCTGGCGCATATCACGCGCAAAGGGGCCGGTGAGAGCGGCCGGCAGGCTGCCGACCGCTTATACGAAGCGCTGCCGCGGCTGCCGGAGTGGGCGCGGCTGGTGCTGGTGGAGCGCGAGACGCTGCCGGAGAACAACCGTTTTGTCCGGCTGGCGCACGAGCACCCGGCGGGCTTCGTGCGCGCCTTTATCGTGCCGACCGACACAACCGACTGGATCGCGAAGCGCGCCGCCAGCGAATACGGGGCCGAGATCGAGCGTGCGGCGGCCCGCGCCCTGGCGCAGATCACCGGCAAGGACCTGGTCCGCGCTGACAATGAGCTGGCCAAACTGGCGTGCTACGTCAACGGCGAGCGGCCGATCAGCGAGGCCGACGTGGACCTGCTCACACCGTACCTGGCCGAGGCCAGGATTTTCGATATGGTGGACGCGATGGCCGAGGGCCGAGGCGAGAGGGCGCTGCGCGAGCTGCACCGGCTGCTTGGCCCCCAGGACGAGGACCCGTTCGGCGTAATGGGCATGATTGTGCGGCAGTTCCGGCTGCTGCTGCTGGCAAAGGAGCACGGCAGCCGCGCCGGCCTGGAGGCCGTGCTGGGCACGAACGCGAAGTTCGTAGCCGACAAGGCCGAGCGCCAGGCGCGCTTCTTCTCGCTCGAGCAGCTTGAGGAAATCTACCGCGCGCTGCAGGACTACGATTACCAGGTCAAGACCGGCGAGATCAAGGTTGGGCTGGCGCTCGATCTGATCGTGTCCGGCATTGCGCGCTGACGCAGCGTGTGCGCATGCGTGCAGGAGAGATGACAGCGATGACGGCGCTGCCGGTGATGGCAGAGGGGCGCTTCTACGAACCCGCGCAGGCTCTGGGCGTGCCCACCTCCGCCAGCGGTTGAGCAGTTTGCCAGCCTGGCGCTGCCGCTTGCGGAGCGGTGGCTTAGGGGTTACTCTTTAGACGATACCCACATCCAAAGGAATCAAAGGCGGGATGAGCTATTCCTTTCTGCTTAACTTCATGCGCGTTGCCCACCAGGTGACCAAAGCCGAAAGGGCCTTTGCCGTTGACAGCAGCCTGACTGTGCGCGGCACTGTGGGGATGATGCCGGAGCAGATCGAGGCGGTGTACCTCAAGTGCGTCAAAGAGGCGCTCGACCGGGGCGAGCCGATCATCACCGACAACTACACGATGACGATTGAGCCGTCCAAAGCGCCAGTCACGAACCAGTCGTTTCCACAGCTCCGGGCCGTGTTCATCATCCCGCTGGCGGGATACGGCGCGATCTGCCTGGATCAGCGGCTGCAGCGCGGCATCATCGCCAAGGACAAGGTAGACCGGCTGATGCAGTTGGGACGGCAGGCGATTGCTGACCGTCTGACTGAGACAGGGGAGGACGAACTGCTGCTGCTCTACAACCAGTCGTAAGGAGCGCTGCGCGATTTATTCTTCCAGGCGGGGCAGGCTGCGCGGCTGGGGGATGGCCTTGAAGATTTCCTCGATGATCGCTGCTGTGCGCTTGCTGTAAAGCCAGATCATGCCCTGTTTGACATCCGAACTGCAGATGACCGCCAGCGAGACGGTGTAGGGCGCACCGAACTCGATAATATAGACGCCGTTGTTGGTCCCCTCGAAGAACGTGGAGTGGAACTTGGTCTCGTCCAGCATGCTGGCCAGCGAGCGCTGGGCAGTGTGGTCAATGTTGAGCGCCTGAGTGAGGAGCTGCAGGTCGTAATCCTCCAGCGTGCCCGCTGCGCCTACCATGTTGCCGTCCTGGTCAATCAGGCCGACGAAGCTGGCCTTGACGTGGTTGAGCAGCCGGTTCAGCTCCTGGTTGATGAGCTGGAACTGCTGCCGCTTGAGCACCAGCGCTGCCGGGCGGGTGCGCGGATCCAAGCGGCGGGCGCGGTCGCGCTCCGGCTGAGCCTTGGCCGGGGCAGCCGGTTCGGCGGCTGGCGCAGGCCGGCGGTTGGCCTCAAGCTGGCGTTCCACTTGCATCAGCAGGAACGTCATGTTCAGCGGCTTGTACAGGTAGTCAACAGCGCCCAGCCGGAACACAGCCACCGCGCTCTTAGCAGACAGGTCGTCGTCAATGACGATCACCTTAGCCCCGGGCCGCAGCCCGCCCACCACCGCCAGCAGGTCCATGCCGCTGAGGTCAGGCAGCTCTGCCTCGGTGAGGATCAAGTCGAACTCGTTGAGCAGGATTTCGCTGAGGGCTTCCTCGAAATTCTCTGCCAGGCCAACGCTGTAGCTGCCGGCTGTCTCCAGAGTGTCGCGGATGGCAGCGCGCAGGTCTTCGTCTTTGGCGACAATCAGGATACGTCCCCTCGTCGGTTCGCTGGTCATGGCGCACTTTCGCTTTCGGAGTACCCGTGTTCGGCGGCCCCCTCTGGCAGGAAGGACGCCAGCAGCGCGGGGAGCGCAACGATCTGGATAAGCTGGTCGCGGTATGTCAGGATGCCCTCAACATACTTCTCGCTGACCGGCGAAGCGGCAAGCTGCTGCGCATCGAAGTAGGCCACCTGGTAAACTTCGTCCACCACCAGCCCCGCCTGGCGCGTGCCCACGGCGGCTACCACAAACAGCGTGCTGTCGGTGACTGGCGACGCTGGCTGGCCGAAAACAAGGCGCAGGTCAAGGATAGGCAGCACGCTGCCGTGCCGGTTGGCGACGCCCAGCAGCGCCGCCGGCGCGTTGGCCACCGTTACCAGCTCCACCATGGCAGCCACCTCGATAACCTGCGCGATCGGCAGGGCGTAGCTCTGCTGGCCCAGGCGGAAGGTGAGGAAGGGCAGCAGGAGCGCCTCAGGCGTCGGGGCGGGTGTTACCATCGTCTTCACTGTCCAGCGCGGGGTAGGTGCGCTTGCTGCTCAGCCACATGATCATGTAAATGGTGGGCGGGTTCTCGCCCTCCATAAGGATTTCATCTACCAGATCGCCCAGTTTGGAGCGCAGGGCGATGAGCACGTTGCTGGCCGAGACATTGGCCAGCCAAGGCACGTCTGACGAAATTTGCAGGCCGGATTTCGTCCCCTGGGCCACGCCGTTGAGGTGCAGCGTCTGCGGCTCGCCGGTCTTGAGGATCAGCTCGGCCAGGGTGGCGGCGGCGCTAGCAAGCTGTGCCCGGCTGGACGGCGGGAAGCCCATCAGGTTGCCGGCGCGGCGCACCGTGTCGCGCACGATCATGATGTCCATGCTGTCTTCGATATTGACCGACATCACCGGCGGCTGCATGACGTATGGGCTTTTTTGTCGAGACATGGCGATCCCGTGTCTGTCCTCGCGGCGTGTTCAACGCTGGCTCATAGTATACCCAATTCCTGCAGGGTGCTGATCAGGTGCTCCGCGGCGAAGATGTCCTTAGGGATGTAGTCGTCAGCGCCGGCCCGCAAGCCGGACATCGTCGCTTTCGGGTCTGCTTTCTCCGTGAGCATAATCACTGGGATGCTCTGGGTGGCCGGGTTGCGCTTGAGCCGCCGGCATACCTGGAAGCCATCCATCGTCGGCAGCTTCACGTCCAGGACGATCAGCGCCGGGGGGTTCTCAACCGCTTCGCGCAGGCCGTCCGGCCCGTCGTAGGCCACGCGCACGCGCAGGCCCACGCTCTCCAGCGTTTCCTTGATTTGCGCGGCCTGCGTTTTGCTGTCTTCAATGAGAAGCGCTTCTAAGGCCATCGTAACCGTTCACCTCTAGAAACAGTGTACATCAGATTAAACTCAGCAGCGTGGTCGCCAGGTTTGATAATCCTAACACATGCTCTACCGCCCCTCGCGCCACCGCTGCCCCTGGCATGCCGTAGACAGTGCAGCTCGCCTCGTCCTGCGCCAGCGTGACCGCGCCCGCCTGGCGCATCGCCAGCAGGCCCGCCGCGCCGTCGTCGCCCATGCCGGTGAGCACCACGCCGACCGCGCTGCGGCCGCACACCTGCGCGACCGACTCGAACAGCACGTCTACCGACGGCTGGTAGCGGTGGGCGCCGCGCGTCGGCAGCAGGCGGGCAGCCAGCCGGCCGTCGGGCTGGCGGACGACAGTCAGATGGGTGGAACCCGGCCCCAAGTGTACCACACCCGGCTCCAGAACGAGATTGTCGGCGGCCACTACCACGCGCAGCGGCGTGGCCTTGTGCAGCCAGCGGGCCAGCCCGGCCACAAACTCGTCTGGCATGTGCTGCACGACGACGATCGGCACAGGGAAATCCCCCGGCAGGTCGCGGAAGATGGCGCTGAGCGCGCCCGGCCCGCCGGCGCTGGCCCCGATGGCGATCACCTCCGGGACGACGCGCAGCCGGTTGGTGGCGCGGCGCGGGCGCGGCGCTTCCTGGGTGACCGCGTTGCGGCCGGGGTCGTTCTCCCAACGGCGCACGACGCCCACGCGGGCCATCGCCGCCAGCGTGGTAACGAGCTGGCGGTGTTTGGCGGCGAAGGCTGGGTCTTGGCGGTCTGGCGGCTTCTCGACCACGGCCAGCGCCCCGGCCTGCAGCGCCTGAAACGACAGATCAACGTCGCGCTCCAGCAGGCCGCTGACGACGACCACCGGCGTGGGCTGACGGCTCATGATGCGGCGCGTGGCCTCAAGGCCGTCCAGCAGCGGCATGCGGATGTCCATTGAGATCACGTCCGGCTTGAGTTCCAGCGCCAGGATGATGGCTTCTTCGCCGTCGCGCGCCTCGCCGACGACGCGCATGCCCGGCGTTTCGTTAATCATGCCGGTCAGGTGGCGGCGGACGGTGGGGCTGTCCTCCGCGATCAGGACGCGAATGTCACCCGCTGTCATTGCGCTACACCACCGCCCAGATCATCTTGAGCAGCTCGCCCTGGTCGAAGCGCGATTTGATTAGGTAGGCATCGGCCCCGGCCTGCAGGCCAGCTTGCTGCTGCTCTGGCTTGGACAGCGACGTGAGCAGGATCACCGGGATGTCGCGCGTGTGGCCGGTGTTCTTGATCTGGCGCGTCAGTTCGAGGCCGTTCATGTTGGGCATCTCTACATCGCTGATGACCACGTCGTAGTCGGCCTCGTTGAGGCGCGTCCAGCCCTCGACGCCGTCAATCGCCACCGTTACGTCAAAGCCGGCTGTCTCCAGGATGTTCTTCTCCAGCGTGCGCGTCGTGATCGAGTCGTCCACCACCAGCACGCGCAGCCGGCGCGCGGCTGGTTGGGCTTCCTCCGGCTGCCAGCGCCGGGTGATGGCAGCGCCAGTGGCGGCCCGCACCAGGTCGTTGGCGTCCAGCACGATGATCACGGCTCCAGTTCCCAACAGGGCCGCGCCGGACACAAAGCGCGCGCTGGCGATCTCCGGCCCCAGCGGCTTGAGCACCAGCTCGCGCTCGCTGGCCAGGTCGTCCACCTCGAAGGCGACGAGGCGGTCAGCCGCGCGCAGCACCAGCGCCACCAGCGGCGCGCCGTCGTCAGGCCGGGGGGTGACGGGCAGGCCCAGCACGTCGGCCAGTGTGACCAGCGGCATCGGCTGGCCGTCAATCACCACCATGTCGCGGTTCTCGGCAGTGAACACGCCGGCGCGGGGCAGGCGCACCATGCGCGCGACCACAGTCGAGGGGATGGCGTAAGTCTGGCCGCCGGTCTGCAGCAGCACGCAGCGGATGCGCGTCAGCGACACCGGCACGCTCAGGCTGATGGTCGTGCCGCTGCCGGGCGCGCTCTGCACGCTGAGGCGGCCGCGCAAGCTCTCAACGCGGTCGCGCACGACGTCCATGCCGATGCCGCGCCCGCTGATGGCGGTCACTTGGGCGCTGGTGGTCAGGCCGGGGTGAAAGATCAGGCTGCGCGCCTCGTCGTCGCTGATGAGTTCGGCCTCCTGCTTGCTCAGGATGTGCTGGCGCACCGCCGCCTGGCGCACGGCCGCCGCGTCAATGCCGCGCCCGTCGTCGCGCACGCGCACGACGATCTCGCTGCCGCGCTGTTCGACGTCAATCAGCACGCGGCCGGTGGGCGGCTTGCCCTGGCGTTTGCGCTCGTCAGGCGGCTCGATGCCGTGATCAACAGCGTTGCGCAGCAGGTGCATGATGGGGTCGCGTAGGGCGTCCAGCACCGTCTTGTCTATTTCCACTGCCGCCCCGGTGACGTCCAGGTGCACCTGTTTGCCGGTGTCGCGGGCTAAGTCGCGCACGATGCGCTGGAAGCCGCCCAGGAGCGTGTCGAAGGCGACCAGGCGCATGCCGCTGATGTCGTCCTGAAGCTGGTCGGTCAGCGTGGTCAGGCGCAGGTTGTCCTGGCGCAGCGCCTGCGCCAGTTGGGTGAGGCCCTGGTTGGCCTCTTGCAGACGGCGCTGGTTGGTTTCCAGAAACTTGAACAGGGTCGCCAGGTCGTCGCGCAGCTCGTCTGGGCCGTCCTGCAGGCGGCGGGCCAGCCGGATGTATGCGCCGCGCACGCTCTGCCACTCGCGCCGCCAGCGGCCGTGCACGCGCCGCAGCTCCTCGATCTCCTGCTGGCGCTCCTCGCTCTGCATGCGCGCCACCAGCAGTTCGCTCACCTCGGCCATCAGCCGGTCGAGCTTGCTCACCGGCACGCGGATGCTCTCCTCGGCAGTGCGGATCACAACGGTGGCGGTGTCCAGCGCCGGGCTGGCGGGCGCTGCCGGAAGCTCAGCTGGGTCGCGCTTGCCAGAGGGCGCAGGCGCGGGCATGGGGTCGTCGGCTGCGGCTGGCGGGCTGCTGGTAGGGGCGGCAGCCGCGCCGGCGGCCACCACCTGTTCCAGCCGGGCGAGCACATCGGCGACGGTTTGCTGGTCGTTCTCGACGCCGTCCAGGATGTTCTGGATTAGGTCTAGGCCGTCGTAGAGCAGGTCGCACACGTCGGGGGAGAGGCCCAGGTGATCGCCGAGCGCGGCGTCGAACACGTCCTCCATGTAATGCGCCAGGGTTTCGATCACCTTTAGGCCCACGGCGCGGGCAGCGCCCTTCATGCTGTGCGCTACGCGGTTCAGCTCGCGCAGCACCTCGGGGTCCACCGCCGAGGTTTCGATCTGGAGCAGCGCGCTGTTGAGCGTGGACAGGTATTCGCCCACCTCGTCGCGGAAGATGCTCAGCAGGTCGGAGTCGGTCGAGTGGCTCATGGCTGCGCGCTACAGCCTCAGCTCTTCCAAAAGCTGGTTGACGCTGTCGGTCACGCGGCGCAGGCGCTGGATGCTGGCCTCCACCTGCATGGTGCTGGTAACCATTTCTGCGGTGGAGTGCTTGATGGTGCGCATGGCCTGCGTGAGCTGATCCATGCCGATGGTTTGCTGGCGCGTGCTGGCGGCGATCTGCATGGCGGCGGTCGCCGCTTCCTCGATGGCGTGCGACAGGTCGCGGATGGACTCGCCAGCGCGGTTGACCAGGAGCTGGCCGGCGTCCACGCCCTTGCTGCCCTCCTCGGTGACCATTACCGCAGCGTTGGTGGCGCGCTGAATCTCGCTGAGGATTTCGCGCACCTGCACGGTGGCGTCGCGGTTCTGGTCGGCCAGGTTGCGCACCTCCAGCGCCACCACGGCGAAACCCTTGCCTTCCTCGCCGGCGCGGGCCGCCTCGACCGAGGCGTTGAGCGCCAGCATCTTAGACTGGTCGGCCAGGCTGTTAACGGTGGCGATGATTTCGCCGATCTGCTGCGTGTGTTCGGAGAGCACGAGGATGTTGTCGGCGATGTCCTCCACACGGCGGCGGATCAGCTCCATGCCGGCGACAGCCTCGGTAACGGCCTCAGTGCCGGCGCGCGACACGTCCACCGAGACCTGCGCGGTCTCGGCCACGCTCTGGGCGCGCTCGGCCGTCTCGGTGACAGTGGCGCGCACCTCGTTGACGGTGGCGGTGGTCTCGGTCACCACGGCGTCCTGCTCGTTGGCCATGGCGATCTGGCGCGAGGTGGCCCCCAGAATGGCCTGCGTGTCGTCGTCCACGCGCTTGAGCGCCTGCTGAATCTCCCGGGTGATGCTTTGGACACGGTCGAGCACGTTGTTGATGTTCAGGCCCAGGTCGTAGAGCAGGCGGCCCTCGTCAGTGGCGGTGTCCAGCGCGGCCACATCCAGGCGCTGGCGCAGGTCGCCGGCGGCGATGCGCGCCAGCGTGCTCACGTACTGGTCGAGGTTCTGGCTCATCTCGCGCCGGTTCACCGCGTTGACCACCATCCCCAGCACTGCGCCGGCCACCAGGGCGGCCAGCAGCCAGGTGACCAGCACCGCCTCGGAGACGGGCCGGGTGGTCACGCCGATTAGGGCGACCGGGACAGCCGCCGCCAGCGCAGTGGCTAAGACGGTCACGTTCAGCACCAGGGCGCTGGCGCGGCGCAGCGCGCCTGGGTTTGTGATGTTCTGGTGTGCGAAATCCCTCATGCTTTCAACCCTCGTCTTTGCTGCCCACAATCAGGCGCTCGTCCTCAAACAGGCGCGGTACATCCAGCAGCACCAGGTGATCGGCCGTAACGCCGAGCGCGTAGCGGATGTTGTCCACTGTTTCAATTTCGGCGCGCGGGACGGCGATCACACCCTGGACGTTGTGCGCCAGCAAGCCGATCTCCAGCCGGCCAGCCTGCGCTACCACCAGCTCTTGCGGCGGATTAGCGCTGTCCACGGCGGGCATGTCGAAGAACAGGCGCAGATCGAGCACGGTGATGACCTGTCCGCGCAGGTTGACAACGCCGCAGTAGAAGCGCGGGATGCCCGGCACGCGCGTGATGCGCCCGAGGGGGCGCACACGGCGCACGTTCATCACGTCCACGCCGTAGCGCTCGCCGCCCAGCTCGAACACCAGCACCGTCAGCACGACCTCCGCGCCAGGCACTTCCACCTGGGCCTTGGGCGCGGCGTACTGGCGGGCGCGCAGGCGCAGGCGTTCGCGCAGACGCGCCGCGTCATCTACAGTGTCATTCCAGGCGAAGCTGGCCCAAACCGCGTTCCAATCAATCGCGTCGTGCTTGTGGGCGGCCATATTTACCTTTGTAACCCTTTGCCGAATTCGAGTATACACCCGCTTCCTGCGCGGCGCTGTGTAAGGATTCCGACGAAATTGACGCTGTTTCCTGCTACAATAGCGCGCCGGACGGCCCAGCGCGCTAATGGTTCTAATGGACTTAATTGGACATATAAGGGCGCTGGGCGGCCAACTACGCTAAGAACACAGGGAACACAGCGATCCAGGCACAGAGGGCAAATGCGATGACGACGACCAACGGAAATCAGAACAGCGGCAGCGGCGAGACCGGGACGTTTAAAGTAAAGGCCGGGCTGGCGCAGATGCTGAAAGGCGGCGTGATCATGGATGTGGTCACGCCGGAACATGCCAAGATCGCCGAGGACGCAGGCGCGTGCGCGGTGATGGCGCTGGAGCGCGTGCCCGCCGACATCCGCGCCCAAGGCGGCGTGGCCCGCATGAGCGACCCGGACATGATCGAACAGATCATGAAGGCGGTTACGATCCCGGTGATGGCCAAGGTGCGCATCGGCCACTTTGTCGAGGCACAAATTCTGGAGGCGCTGGGCGTGGACTACATTGACGAGAGCGAGGTGCTCACGCCGGCTGACGAAGAACACCATATCAACAAGCACAAGTTCAGCGTGCCGTTCGTGTGCGGCTGCCGCAACCTGGGCGAGGCGCTGCGGCGCATCGCAGAGGGCGCGGCGATGATCCGCACCAAAGGCGAGGCCGGCACTGGTGACGTGGTCGAGGCGGTGCGGCACGCGCGCGCGGTCAACAGCGAAATCCGCCGGCTGACTTCGATGGACGAAGACGAGCTGTTCGCCTACGCTAAGAACATCCAAGCCCCGTATGAGCTGGTGAAGCAGACGGCGCAGTTGGGCCGCCTGCCGGTGGTCAACTTCGCCGCCGGTGGCGTGGCCACGCCAGCAGACGCGGCGCTGATGATG
Organism: Anaerolineae bacterium; assembly: GCA_034435995.1. Classification (GTDB taxonomy): domain Bacteria; phylum Chloroflexota; class Anaerolineae; order Aggregatilineales; family Phototrophicaceae; genus DAOTWC01. The sequence goes on from DAOTWC010000079.1 coordinate 17,836, forward strand.
CAGCTTGGCATGGACGGCGTGTTTGTCGGCAGCGGCATCTTCAAGAGCGGCGACCCGGCTAAGCGCGCCAAGGCGATTGTGGAGGCGGTGACGCACTTCAATGAGCCGGCCATTCTGCTGCAGGTAAGCCGCAGCCTGGGCGAGGCGATGGTTGGCATCAATGTGACGACGATGCCGGAGGGGGAGCGCATCGCCGGGCGCGGCTGGTAAAATCGCGCTGAAAACAATGGCCTTGCGCGCGAGCCATCTTCTCCGATGCACAAAACTGAGCAGGGCCGGTCCGCCCTGCTCAGCGATTCAAACGAACAGTCTAGGGACGGCCGCCGCGGCCGCTGCGCCCGGCAGGCGGGCCGGCAGTCGGCAGCGATGAGGACATCGCACGTGTGGCCAGCGCGCAAAAAGGCGCGCAGCGACGCCGCTGCTGCGTCTGGATCGAATTCGCCGCGCAGAAAGTAATGCTCCGGCTGGACGGGTGAAGCCAAGCGCCCGGCACACAAGTGCGCCGGGCGCTTCGCATAAGGAGAGCAGTTGCGCCGCCTGCTGCGGCGGAGCGGGGTACAACCCACCGGCGGCAGCGGACTGGTAGAAGGCCAATTTGTGAAATTATTCACAAATCTGTGATCACTTTACTCCTGAATGTGCGCGCCGGTAAGTGACGTCTGTCACTTGACAACGGTGACGTTGCGGCTATCCGGCGCTGACAACCAGCGTGTAGCCAGTCTGCTCGGTGAAACGACGGGCGGCCTCTTCCAGTTCAGCGGCGGGCGGTGCGGCGGCCAGCTTCAACACTACTTCGGCGCGATCCACGTGGATACCCGGCCCCTTGCGCACCACCCAACCGGCCTCGCGCGCGATGCGCGCCGCCGCCTGGATGATCTCCTGCTGGTTGGGGTGCGGGTGGACGCTCATGGGGTAGCCGGTTTCGCGCGCCAGCGCGGCGATGATCGCGGCGTGGCGCGCCCCCACCTGCGGCGAGATGAACGTGAGCACAATCTCGCCCTGCTTGAGGCCGGCCCGATACAGGCCCAGCGGCTCTAACGCAGCTTTGACAGCTGCGTAGGCCGCGTTGATCTCCATGCGATCGCCGCCGGCGGGGGGCTGGGCGGCGCTGGCTGACGCTGGCTGGCCGGCGCCGCGCGTCGCAGCGCGCAGGCGAAAGCCGGTCAGGGTGAGATAGCGCTGCTCGAGCGCGGGCAAGTCGTCCACGCCTTCGATCTCGGCCTGGACTTCGCCGCGATCCATGTGGAACGACGGCCCCTTGACTACGCGCCCGCCGTTAACCAGCAGCTCGTCAAGCGCCGCGCCCAGCGCCTGCTGGTTGACTGCCGGGCTGACCTGTACATCCCAGCCGGTTTGATCCATCAGCTGCTCGATGGTGGCGGCGTACACTTCAGCGGCGCGCGCCGGAAAATCGAACGCGAGCGTCATGCGGCGGCGGTGGACTTCCAACCCGACTTTGCGCAGCCGCGCCTCCGGCGGGAAAGCGGCCAGCGCCATCTCGCGGGCGGCGTTCTGCTCCAGCGGTTCGCCCTGGGCAGCGCGGCGGGGTATCAGCCCCACCGGCTGACCGCTGTCGTCCAGCGCCAGCGCCGCGCCGTCGTGGGCCAGCGCCAGCGTCACGGCCAGCAGCGCCAGGTCAGGCGTCGCGCCGTCGGGCAGGGCCGCAGGCAGCAGCGCAGCGGGGTTTACAGGCTGCCCAGCGCTGACCAGCGCCAGCCGTCGTTCGTAAGGCAGCAGCGTGTCCTGCAGCGCCCTGGCTGCGCGCAGCCGGTCGCCGATCTGCGCCAGCGTGCTTTTGTCGCCCGGCTCGCGCTCCCAGCGTTCCAGCGGCCACACCAGCGCATCGCCGGGATAGTGGCGGCCTTTCGCGCCGTGCACGCTGGCCTCGAACGCCTCTTCACTGGCTGCGGTCACCACGCCAGCGCGCACGCGATTGTTGACATCCCGCAGCACGACCAGCCGCCCCACCAGGTCTGGGTAGGCGCGCATGATCGCCCGCTGGCGCTGGCGGCGGGCGGCTTGTTCCGGCGTGAGCACCTGGAACGTGTCGCGCTGGCGCCAATCTGCCGAGAAATACACGCTGCCGGCCAGCGCCTGGCTGACCTCGGCGCGGCGCGCGTCGTCGCCCCACCACATGCGCGCCAGTTCGCTTGCGCTGAAGAAGCTGCCCGCCTGGGATTTGAGCGCCTCCCACAGCGCCGCTGGATCCAGCGGGCGCGTCTCGCTGCCGCTGCGCACCCGGCCCAGCGCCCAGGGACGCGGCGCGTAGGCCAGCCGGATCGTCTGGCCGATCTGCGGCGTGAGGACACGCCGCCCGCGCTGGCGCAGCGCCGTCGCCACGCTGTGGCGCGCGCCGGGGTCGCCGTGCACCAGCATGATGTCGTCGGGGTTGAGCGCCTCGGCCAGGCTCACCAGCTCGCCCTCGTCGGCGTGGGCCGACAGCGAATAGGTGTCCACATCGCAGCGGACGGTGACCGGCTGGCCGTCAATCTTGACGGTGGCTTCCTGGCCCTCCTGCCGCTCGCGCATCAGGCGCTGCAAAAAGCGGCCCGGCGCTTCCTCGTCCTGATAGCCGGTGAGCAGAATGGCGTTGCGCGGGTCGCCCGCCCAGCGTCTGCCGTAGACAGCGGATGCGCCGCCGGTGAGCATGCCGCTGCTGGCGACGACCACTGCCGGCTCGCCGCTGCTCATGATCTGCTCGCGCTGGGCGGCGCTCTCCACCGGCTTGATTGTTTCGCGGAAGAACAGGCTGCCATCGCCTGCGGCCTTGACCGTCGCCTCCGGCAGCAGATCGGTGAACGTGCCGTAGGCGCGGCAGACGGCGCGCACCATGCCGTCGGCGTAGACCGGCACATCCAGCCGGTCACGGTAAGCCAGGATGATCTGGAGGATTTCCTGGGCGCGCCCCAGCGCAAAGGCTGGGATCAGCGCGCGCCCGCCGCGCTCGGCAATGCGCGCCAGCGTCTCGATGATGCGGCGCTCCTCGGCTAGGCGGTTGGCGTGCAGCCGGCCGCCGTAGGTGCTTTCCAGCACCAGCGCGTCGGCCTTGAGCCGCGGCAGGTCAGCGCGGACGACAGCGCGCTGGTCGGCCAGCGACACGTCGCCCGAGATCACCAGCGTGCCCTCTTCGCTCTCTAGGACGAGCGCGGCGGCCCCGGCGATGTGCCCCGACGGGTAGTACGTCACCTGCAGGCCGTCGCCCAGGCGGATCGGCTGGCGGTACTCAACCGGCTGGAAAGCGTCCATCAGGCGCTGCGAGGCCACTTCGTCGAAGATCGGCAGTTCGCCGTCGGCCTCCAGCTTGCCGGCCATGATGCGCTGCGCGTCGGCTTGCAGAATGCGCGTGAGGGCGATTGTTGGGCGGGTCGCCAAAACGGGCACGTGCGGGTACTGCTCTACCACCAGCGCCAGCGCGCCGGTGTGATCGGTGTGGGCGTGCGTGACTAAGATGTAGTCAGGGCCGCCCGCCTGGCTGATCGGGTGCAGGTCGGGGAGCTGGTCGTTAGCGATGCCGCGGCTGGTGCGCGGCGAGATGCGAATGCCGGCGTCCACCAGCAGCAGCTTGCCGCCGATGCGGACGAGCGTGCTGCTGGCCCCTACTTCGTCTGCGCCGCCGAGAAACGTGAGTTCCATGCTTGGAGTCTCTGCTCAACTGGTTTACCTTGGAAGCCGATTGTAACCGGATGCGGGCCGATCGTGTACCGGGAATCGGAGTGCCCGGCGCAGCCGGGCACTCGTCACACAGGAGGAAGGAGAGGGGGCTTACAAGGTTAGTTGGTTGAGGGCACAGCCGGCCGCGCGACGCCAGGCGCGCTCTCCAGGGCTTCGACAGTCTCGCCCTCGGCCTCGGTCTTGGCGCGGGCGATGGCGTAGATCATCAGGCCGTAGCCACACTTGGCCAGCACGTCGGCGACAGCGTAGCCAACCTGCACCGCCACCAGCACGCCCGGGCCGGCTACGCCGACGATGGGCAGCAGGAAGACGATGGGGTAAAAGCCCCACGTAGCTAGCAGCAGCAGGCGCGTGTTGCGCACCAACACCTTAGCCTCGCCGGGCTGGCGCTGAATGGCCGGCCCCAGCTCGCGGAACAGCACCCACAGGATGTAAACGAAGGGGATAGTGCTCAGCGTGCCCCACAGCGCGCGCGTGCCTGTGTCAGCGGCGATCTCACCAGGGAAGCCCAGCGCGATCATCAGCGCGGCGGCCAGCCCCAGGCGGAACGTCAGGCTGATCGAACGCGCCCGCGCCAGCGCCAGCACCGCGACCAGCTCCGCTACCAGCAGCGGGACGGTCAGCAGCCAGTCCACGTAGCGGTAGGCGTCGTTGAACGGCACGCCGGAAGTTACGTACACGCCGTCCTGCAGCGTGAAGGCTGCCGACCAGCTTTCGAGAATGCGGAAGTAGTGGTAGCCGGCAACTGCAACCACGATGGCGGACATGACCAGCGCGCCGCGATACTTGGGGGCCACCTGCTGGCGCATCAGCACGAAGTAGACGAACGACGCCAGCATGGCAGCAAACGTGAATGACAGGATGTTATAGACGAGACTGTACTGCTCAAGGCTCAGATCGGACAGCATGGCGAAAGGCCCTCCGTTTGTACGATACCCGTTGCTTTTGTTCCGTTCATCACTTTCACAAAGTATTGAACGGTTCATACAAAATAGAAACAAAACAGCCTTACGGCTGCATGTGTGGCAGATTAAGAGCGGGTAAAAACTGGCGCGAGCGGCCCTCTCAGCCGCCCACAATGAACGGCACCTCGTAAGGCGCCTGCAGGAAGCCGCCAGTGTGGTCTACCAGGGCCAGGCGCATGCGGTAGCTGCCGGGGGCCAGCCCTGGCACGTACAGGTTCTCCAGCTGGCCGTTGACCACGCTGTTCTCATGCGTCGTGCCGATCGTCACCCAGTCGGCGAATGGGCCGCCGATGACCTCGACCTTGTAGAACAGGGCCTGCTCGCGCGAGAACTGCACCGTGCCAATAATCGGCGTCTCGGCGGTGAGCACCGCGCCGGGCTGCGGCGACGTGATGACTGCGGTCACCACGGGCGCGCCGTAGGCAGGGCCGCCGCCCACCAGCAGCTCCGCCTGGCAGGCGATGGTGGGCAGAAAGGCCAGGTTGTTCTGGCGGGCGAACAGTTCGGCGTCCACCGCTTCATTGGGCCGTTCAGGCGGCGCGATGAACAGCAGGTACTGCGCGCCCACGGCAGCGGCGGCCGGTTCCAGCTCGATCGGGACCTGGCAGTAGATGGGCGCGGGCGGCTGCTTCTGGCCGGGCGGCACGCTGAGCGTGATCAGGCCGGCGAACTGCGGCGGCAGGCGGTGCGCCATTACACGGAACACGCCCGGCTCGACAAGCTGGAGGTTCGGGCCGCTGGTGATCGGCGGCGGGGCCGGCGGGGGTGGCGGGTAAATCAGCCCCCCGTCGGGGTCGGGGCGGCCGGCGGGCGAGTCCAGCACCCATTCGTTGACCTTCGCGCCGCAGTCGGGCGACGGGTCGGTGAGGCGGCTAACATCGCAGAACTGGCGCAGCGTCAGCCCCGCCGGCGGCTGCGGTTGGTCGTTGAGGAGCTGGCCGCCGCTGGCAAAGCTGGCGAGCAGGTCTTGGCTGGCGTAGATGCGCGTCATGACGGCGTTCCAGATGGGCGCTGCCCCAGTGAGGCCGGACGAGTTCACCATCGGGTCGCCGTTGCTGTTTCCCACCCAGACACCCACGGCCACATTGCGCGTGAAGCCTATCGTCCAGTTGTCCTTCACGTCGTCAGTTGTGCCGGTCTTGACTGACGAGTACACGCCTGGCGTGAACAGCGGGCTGCTGCTGCCCATAGCGGGCGAGCGGGCGGCGTTGTCGGCCAGCATGTCGCTGATGACAAAGGCAATGCGCGGGTCCAGCACCTGCCGGCCGTAGCCGCCCTGGTTGATGGTGCTGCTGGTGACGCGCCCGCGCGGGCAGGCGTTCTCGTACTGGTAGAGGATGTCGCCGCTGCTGCTGACCACACATAGGATTGAGGTGGTGGGGACAAGCGCGCCCTGGTTGGCGAACACGCTGTAGGCGCGCGTCAGCTCCAGCAGCGTGACCTCGCCGCCGCCCAGCGTCAGCGACAGGCCGAAGCGGTCGGCGTCATTGCCCAGGCTGCGCACGCCGAAGCGCTGCATGATCTCCAGCAGCGCGGGCACGCCCACGCGGCGCAGCGTCGCTACCGCCGGGATGTTGTAGCTGTTGGCCAGCGCGCTGCGCACGCGCATCGGCCCGTGGAAGCGGTTGTCGTAGTTGCGCGGCCAGTTAGGCGGCACGCCCGGCCCGGTTACGGTGAGGGGGGTATCCCACACGACTTCGGCAGTGGACATACCGGCCTCGAACGCCGCTGAATAGGTGAACGGCTTCATGGTGCTGCCGGGCTGGCGCTGGGCAATCGCCACGTTCACGCGGCCGTCAATGGCGTCGTTGTTGTAGTCAGCGCTGCCTACCATCGCCAGAATCTCGCCGGTCAGCGGCCGGGTAACGACGACAGCGCCGTTGGTGACGTTGTTGGCCGTGAGGCGGGCGATCTGCTCGCGGACGGCCTGCTGGGCCAGCTCGTTGACGCGCAGGTCGAGCGTGGTGTAGACGCGCAGGCCGCCGCGCGCGATCTGCTCTGGGCCAAAGCCCAGGCTGGTCAGCAGGCGCTCCAGTTCCTGTCGAGCGAACACGGTGAAGTGCTGGGCGCGGAAGGGCACATCCGGCTCGCTGAAGGCAAGGCCCTGGCGCAGCGCTTCGCTCCGCTGGGCGTCGGTGATGAAACCGGCGCGCACCATCAAGTCGAGGACAGTGCGCCAGCGGTTGTAGACCGCCTCCTGTATGCGCGGGTCGGGGTTGAGCGGGTCAAGTTCGGCGGGGGCCTGCGGCAGGCCAGCCAGCAGCGCGGCCTCGCCCAGCGTAAGGTCGCTCACGCTCTTGTTGAAGAAAGTGCGCGCGGCCGCTTCCGCGCCGTAGGCCAGATTGCCGTAGTAGATTTCGTTGAGGTACATCTCGAGGATGTCGTCCTTGCTCTTGCGCTGCGTGAGCAAAACGGCCAGCAGAATCTCCTCGATCTTGCGGTTGATGCTGCGCTCGGCGCGGTACTCCGGCTCGAACAGCACATTGCGCACCAGCTGCTGCGTGATGGTGCTGCCGCCGCTCTCGCCGCGCATCAGGCCGAAATACTGGAGCATGGCGCGGACAGTGGCCGGCACGTCAACGCCGATGTTGGTGTAGAAACCGCTGTCCTCCACCGCCAGCGTGGCGTTGATCAAGTGCTGTGGGATGTTGGCCAAGTCAACCGGTGTGCGGCGGCCCTCGCGGAAGGCCTCGTACAGCAGCACGCCGTTGCGGTCGTAGAAGAAAGTGCTTTCAAAGCTTTGGTAATCGTCCACGCGGGCGACCTGCGCCTGGAGCTGACGCTCCAGCCGCGTGCCGAGCGTGGCGCTGATAACGATCATCACCAACGTAAGGCCGCCGCAGAACGAGGCGATCAGCCCGCCGAACACCATCAGACAGCCGGGCGTGCAGCCCAGCACACGCCGGCGGCGCTGCTGGTGGCGTACGGGCAGCGGCCCCTGGGCCGGGACTGTGCCCTGGCGCGCGGGCGGCGGCGGCACATAGGCGGGGGGCTGTACCGGCCGCGGGACCGCCGGCCCAGCCGCTGGCGCGGGCGGGCGCACCGCCGGCAGGCGCGCTGCCGTCGCCTGGTCGTTGCGGCGGGGCGCGCTGAAGTCGGGATTTGGGTCTAGGCCGCCGGTGCCGGGCAAGGTCTGGCGGGGGTCTGGCGCGCCCGGCTCGCGCGGGATGGGCATAGTGGGCAGGTCGTGCGGATCGCGCTGCGACGGCCGCGGTCTAACCACTACAGGCGGAATCTCCAGCGGCGTCTCGTCGTCGTCCAGCGGCGCGTCCTCCTGTGTTGGAGAGGCAGGCCGGGCGGCCTGTTTGCCAGGCAGAGGATAGGCCGGGGTGTCGGTGTCCTCGTCGTCGGTGCGCGGCAGACGAAAAGGCACGTCGTGGTCGTCCCAGGCTGCGTCCCTGTCGCCGCTGAACTCGTCGGAGGTGTGCTTGCTGTCGTGATCGGGCATTCCAGTAAGTCTCCAGCACCGTGTATCGGCGCAGGCAGAGAGGCCGCGCCAGTCGTTTTCAGCGTGTAATGGTATTGTAGTGGCAAGCAGAGGGGGCGTCTACAGCGGGAAACCGGCGGCCAGCCCACGCACAAAGGATGGCCGCGCGTGGGGCAGCCGTGCGGGCCAGCAGCCTGATCGGGATCGAGCCTGAGCCTACGCTTCGGTGAGCGTCCACAGCGCTTGAAGCAGGCGGCGGTTGCGCATCCCCACGCTGTACAGCACAATGACCAACAGGTAAACAGCCGTAATAAGCAGTATCGTGAGCAGGTCCGGCTGCACGAACTCCAACAGGTCTGGGGCGATGTAAAAGCCCAGCAGCGTCATGACCATCAGGCCGAAGCCGATGAGAAACGTTCCGCGGTTCTCCAGGATGGTGCGCGGGCGCAGCAGGTCCACGCCGAAAACATTCCACAGCACCAGCACGCCAAACAGGGTGACAAACAGCGACACCGCGGTGCGCATGGCGGCGGCGCTGCCATCAGAGGCGACATACGTCACAGCGCACAGCAGCGCCAGCGCCGCCGACGCCAGCACCGCGCCGGCCAGCACATACTCCAACACGTCGCGCCGGAACTGGCGCATGCGCGCCGGGCGCAGCACCTTGAAGGCCACCAGCGTGGCAGCGATGTTGACCGTGCCGAACGTGATCCAGTTGATCTGGATGGGCGTAATCGGGAAGGGCAGCGCCATGAAGCCCGAAAAGATGAACAGCAGCACGTTGTAAAAGGCTTTGACCAGAAATATCTTGACCGTGCCGAAGATCGTCTGGGTGATCTCTGTGCCCTCTTTGAAAGCGCGCGGCAGCGTGGACATGGCGTTGTCCAGCAGCACGATGTCGCCGATCTCTTTGGTGATCTGCGCGCCGTCGTTCATCACCACGGCCAGGTCAGCCTCTTTCAGCGCCGGCACGTCGTTGACTCCATCGCCTACCATCGCCACGTGCTCGCCGCTGCGCCGCAGCGCCGCCACCAAACGCCGCTTGGTGTCCGGTTCGACGCGGGCAAACACTGTGCCGCTGCGCGCCGCCGCCTCGAATTCGCTCGCGCTCATCGCCTCCAGCTCGTCGCCGGTGTAAGCCTCGGTCACGTCCATGCCGGCCTGGCCAGCGATGGCCTTAACGGTCTCCAAATTGTCGCCAGAGATCACCTTCAGGCGCACGTTCTGCGCTCGGAAGGCGGCCAGCGTCTCCTCGATGTTCGGTCGCACCTGGTCGCTGAGGATGATCAGCGCCAGCGGCGTGGCCTGGGCGATCTCGATGTGGCCGTCAGCGGCGGGCGCGGCGGCGGCGCGGGCGAACGCCAGCACGCGCAGCCCGTCGCGCGAGAGGGCGGCCGCCTGCAGGGCGCTCTCCTCGCCGCCCGGCTGATCCGGGTGCAGCACGCGCTCCGGTGCGCCCAGGATGAGCGTCTCATCTGGCAGCACCAGCGCGGCCCACTTGCGCGCGGAGGTGAACGGAATCTCGCGCACCTTGGTCACCGGCGGCGCGCTAACGTCGGCCACGTGCTTGGCTACAGCGGCCGCCGTGCCGTTCAGATGGGCCAGGTTGGCGGTGTAGGCGCGCAGCTTGGCGCGCACGGCTGACAGCGGCTCGCCGTTGATCGCACGCACCTCGGTGACGGCCAGTTTGTTCTGTGTGAGCGTGCCGGTTTTGTCGAAGCACAGCACGGTGACGTTCGCCATGGACTCGACAGCGTTGACGCGCCGCACCAGCGTGCGGTGGCGGCTGATGGTGATGGCGCCGATGCTCAACGAGATGATGACGATCAGCACCAAGCCGTAGGGCACGATGCTCGTGACGAACACCACCAGGTTTTTCACCTTCTCCAGCAGCGTGACGCCGGTGATGGTGTTGGCAAACCACAGCATCGGGCCGCAGATCAGCATGATAATGATGCTGATCTCGACAATCGCCAGGATGCGGCGCTGAGTGGGGGTGAGCGGGTTCTTGTAGGTCTTGGCGGCGGTGGCAAGCTGGTTGATGGTGCTCTCGCGGCCTACGCGCGTGGCCACCATCACGCCAGTGCCGGCCAGGCAGAATGAGCCAGAGTGCACCTCGTCGCCGATCTCTTTCAGCACCGAGTCCGATTCGCCAGTCAGGTGCGACTCGTCCATCTCTAGGGCGTCGGCCTCCAGCACGCGGCCGTCCACCGCCAGCCGGTCGCCCGGCGCGATGGGGATCACGTCGTCCTTGACCAACTGGCGCATGGGCACGCGCGTCAGCGCGCCGTCGCGGTAGACCTGCACCTGCTGTTCGGCCAGCGCTGCCAGCCGGTCCAGCCGGCGCTTGGCGATGATCTCCTGGATCGTGCCCAGCAGCGCGTTCGTCACCACGCTGAAGCCGGCGAAGAAGGCCACCGCGTACTCGCCGAACGAGACGATCACGCCCAGCAGCGGGAACAGGATCAGGTTGAAGATGTTGAAGATGTTCTCGCGGATGATTTGCCAGTAGGTGCGGCCCACCCGCGGCTGGTAGCTGTTGCTCTCGCCGCGGGCGACGCGCTCGGCGACTTCGGCGCCGGTCAGGCCGCGCGGGCGGCGCGGGCTGTCGGGCGGGGCTGGGGTCAGCTGATCGGTGATGGCTTCGCGCTGCATGGTCGGCAACCGGCTGTTTACAGACTGCGCAGACTATACCACGTTTCGGCGCGGCGCGGCGTAAAATCTGCCAGCGCCAGGACAGTTTGTTAGGCGCGTGTTTGGCTTGCGCAAGGCCGGGGACGTATTTTGAAAGTGCATCGCTATCATTTAGACCGGAGCTGCTACGTGAACATACGGCACTATTTCAGCAGCGTGCAAGCCCTTCTGGACGACATTCCCTTCGACGCCGTGGACGCCGTTGTGGACCTCTTGATGGACGCGGCGCGCGACGGGCGCACTGTTTTCATCTGCGGCAACGGCGGCAGCGCCGCCACCGCCAGCCACATGGCCTGCGACCTAGCCAAGCGGCCGGTCGTGCCTGGCCAGCCGCGCCTGCGCGTGGTGGCCCTCACCGATAACGTCGCCCTGATGACCGCCCTGAGCAACGACACCAGCTACAGCGAGGTGTTCGCCGAACAGCTCCGGCCGCTGGCGCGGCCCGGCGACGTGCTCATCGCCATCAGCGGCAGCGGCAACAGTCCCAACGTCCTCAACGCCGTGCGCGTGGCGCAGGAAGCCGGCGCGGTGACCGTCGGCTTCTGCGGCTACGACGGGGGCCAGCTCAAGGCGCTGGTGGACTACCCGGTGCACATTCCCTGCAGCGTCATGGCGATGGTTGAGGACGTGCACCTGATGCTGGAGCACGCCATCTGCGAGCAGCTGCTGGCGCGCAGCCTGCAAGCCAGCGGGGTGGCCGCTAATGGCCGCGTGTAGAAGCTATCCCATGAACGGCAGCGCGCCGCCCACCGGGGCCATCTTTCTGGACCGCGACGGGGTCATCAACCGCAACCGCGACGATCACGTCAAGAGCTGGGCCGAGTTCACGTTCATGCCCAACGTGCTGGAGAGCATCCGCCTGCTGACCGCCACCGGCCTGCCGATCTTTGTGGTGACCAACCAGGCAGTTATCGCCCGTGGGCTGGCCAGCGAGGCCGACATCGCCGAGATTCACGCCCGCATGGCGGCCGCCATCGCCGAGGCCGGCGGGCACATCACCCATGTCTATTACTGTCCGCATGATGCGCACGAGAACTGTGCCTGCCGCAAGCCCAAGCCAGGAATGCTGTTGCAAGCGCAGCGCGAGTACGGCGTTGACCTAACGCGCAGCTTCTTGGTAGGGGACGCCTGGACTGACGTCGAGGCTGGGCTGAGCGTGGGAGCGCGCAGCATTCTGGTGATGACCGGCCGCGGCCAACACCAGTTCGCGCAGACGTGGACGCGCTTCCCGGTGCGCTTTGGCGCCGCTTGCGACCTGGCTGACGCCGCCGGCATGATCCTGAACGCGCTCAACGGCCAGCAGCCCGACGCCGCGCCGCGCCTGCGCCGCGCTTTCCACCTGGCGCTCAACCCGCAGGAACTCAACGTGCTGTGATTGGCCGGCCCGTCTGGTTTGTTGGCACGGAATAAGCACTGGTGCACTTTCTATGAGCGTTGAAACCGGCAAGGACAAAAGCGCCCGCAGGGGAATGCTGCAGGAACTCCGCTACTACCTGAAGAGCCAATCCACCAGCGTGCCGCGCTATATCGTTGAGCAGGCGCTCATGACGCTGCTGGGCGGCCTGCCCAGCTTAGTAGGCGTCGGGCTGCGCGGCATCGCCTATAAAGCCATCCTCAAAGCCGATGGCATCCCCGTTATCGAGCACAACGTGCGCCTGCTGTGCCCGGCCAACATCCGCCTGGGCCGGCAGGTCTACCTGGACAGCCAGGTGTACCTGCACGCCTTGCCCGGCGGCATCGTCATTGGCGACGGGACCAGCCTGATGCACGGCACAACCTTCCACGTTTTCAATTACCGCAGTCTGCCGCACGCCGGCATCTTTGTGGGCCGCAACTGCTTCTTCGGCGAATACACCTGCATCCGCGGCCAGGGCGGCGTGCGCATCGGCGACGGCGTCTACACTGGGACGCAGGTGCAGATCGCCGCCGTCAACCACGTCTACGCTGACCCGGATAAATTCATCAAGGATCAGGGCATCACGGCGGAGGGCATCACCATCGAGGACGATGTGTGGCTCGGTTCGGGCGTGGTGGTAGTTGACGGCGTGACCATCGGCAAGGGCTGTGTAGTTGGGGCCGGCGCGGTGGTCACGAAAAGCCTGCCGCCCTACAGCATTGCGGTGGGCGTGCCGGCTAAGGTCGTCAAAGACCGGCGCGATGCCGAGGCTGTTCGCCAGCAGGTAGCTGCCCAGGTGCACTACGGCGAGCTGGAAAACCTGCGCTCAGGCTGACCTGCCGCACAACTGACCCCGCCCCAAATCTCGCCTTCTGAATGCGCCCCAAAGCGCCTATCTTGGCCTGCAACGAGCGGTATGCTGTGCCGTATAATTGGTTCAGCAACCGTGAGCGAGGAGGGGCCGGGGTGGAGTTCAAAAACATTGCGGCGCTGACGGCGACAGTAGTCGTCGCGCTGATTGTGCTGGGGTTTGTGAGCACTGTTCTCAACGCGATTGTGCCGCTGGCGGTGGTGGCGGTAGTTGCGTTCATCCTGGGGCGCGTGTCCACCCAGGTCAACCTGTTAGAGGCCGCAGGCCGCCTGCTGCGGCGCACCAGCGCGGCGGCTGCTAAGCCCGCTGCCGCCAGTCAGGCCAAGAAGCCCGCCGCTAGCCAGCAGCCAGCGGCTAAGAGCGGCGCGGCGGCGCGCGAGGCCGAGGCGATCAAGCGCCGACTGAGCGAACCAGAGGCGCAGCCGTCAGCGGCCGCCCAGGATGACTTTGTGCTGCGCAGCGAGGCCGAAATCCTGGCGGAGATGAAGCGCCGCGAGGCGGAGATTGCGGAGAAGAAGGCTGCGCCCTCTGCTGACGAGGTGGCGGCGGCGCTGGAGGAGCGTCGGCGGCGCCTGCTGGGCGACCAGGCTGACCAGTCGTGAAGCTGCTGTTCGCCGCCGCTTCGCTCGACCTGACGCAGCCGTTCAGCGCCACGCCGGCGTGGTGGCAGCTTCTCAAAGGCCTGTACGAAATCGGCGTGGACGTGATCGCCGCGCCGTACCAGGGGCCGGCCATTGAGTCGCTGTGGTGGCGGGCGGAGCGCAACCCTGCCCGCTGGCAGGGCGACGCCTTCAAGGCAGCGCGCGATCTCTACCGCCGCGTGGCTGGCGAGCCGCCGCCGGTGCAGATTGAGGACGCAGCGCAGGCTGATAACGCCGAATCGGCTGCTGACCGGCTGGTGCGCCAGGCCGCGCACGCGCTGATCGCCCCGCTGTGGCTGCGCCACCTGGACGCGATTCTCACGCGCCAGCCGGACATTGACGCAGTGATCTTCCTCACCGTGCCGCTCAACCACCTGGTGGGCGTGCCGGCGGAGCTGCAGCGGCGGCACGGCAAGCCGGTGCTGTACTACGACGGCGATGTGCCGGCCAGCCTGCCCAACTTGCGCGGCTTCGCCAGCGGCTTCCGCATCTACCAGGGCGCAAATCCGGCGGAGTACACCGCATTTATCAGCAACAGCAAAGGGGGCGAAGCAGCCCTGCGCGAGCTGGGCGCGCGCGCGGTGCACACACTGTACTACGGCGCTGACCCCGACGTGTTCAGCCCGGTAGACGTGCCCGCCCAAGACGTGGACGTGTTCTTCTACGGGCACGGGCGCGAATACCGCCAGGCCTGGATCGCGGACATGATCGCTGGGCCGTCGCAGGCGCTGCCGCAGGCGCGTTTTGCAGTGCGCGGCACACGCCTGGGCGACCTAGGCCGGGCAGAGGCGCTGCCTTACCTGAGCTTCAGCAAGCTGCGCGAGTACGCCTGCCGCAGCAAGATCAACCTGTGCATTACGCGGCGGGCGCACGCCAGCGTGTACGGCTCGTCGTCGTCGCGTCCGTTTGAGCTGGCCGCGATGGGCTGCTGCATTGTCGCCAATCCGTATGAGGGCATCGAGGAGTGGTTCGAGCCGGGCAAGGAGCTGTTCGTTGTGCATTCGCAGGAAGAAGCGGTAGATGTGTACCGTCACCTGCTGGCGCACGACTCAGCCCGGCGCGCAGCCGGGGAAGCGGCCCGCGCCCGCGTGCTGGCCCAGCACACGTTCCGCCACCGCGCCCGCCAGCTTGTTGAGATTGTGCGCCAGTACACGGCGTAGCGCGATCTGCTGTTAGAACGGCCCGTAGGCGGTGCTGGCCCCAGCGAGAATAAACGCCTGCCCGCTGAGCAGATCGGCAAGCACTGTGCCGCCCTCGAAACGCTGGTAGATCAGGCCGCCGCGCTGCTCTGGCAGCCGGGCAAAGCCCAGCGCCTCGCGCACGTCCTGCACGCCGAAATACACCGAGGCCAGCGCGCCTTCAGGCAGGCGCAGGCCAGGCGGCGGCACGATAGCGACGCCGGCTGGGTCTACTGGCGGCAGCTCGCGCGGCAGCGTCCAATAGCGGCCAGGCGCAAACACGCCTGGCGCGATGGCCCACACTGCCCCGCCCGGCTGGTAATACATCACGCCGCGCTCGAACACCTGAATCACGCCGTCGAACGGAATCGCCACCTCAATCGGGCAGCCAAGCGCGCCGCTGGCCGCCGGATCGCGCAGCCATGCCGTGCCTAGACGCTCGTCTACCGGCAGGTCAGGGCAGATCGGCGGCTGGGGCGTAGGCGGCTCGGCGGGCAGGCCGATGAGCGTGGGGTCAATCACAGGGATGCCGCCGTCTCGCTCTGGCGCGCCCTGCAGGAACACGCCGACGTAGACTGTGGGCGTGGCGGTGGCAGTTGGCGCGGGCGTGGCCTGAGCGGCCTGCAGCGCCAGCGCGGTGGCCTGCGCCTGGGCGGCGTCCGGCGTGGGCGACAGGTACACAGTCGCCAGCACCTTCGCCTCGACTATCGTTGGCAGCGGCGCGTCGCTGCCCTCTGACGGGGCGCAGGCGGCCAGCGCCAGCAGCACCTCAACGGCGAACAGCAGGCACAGGCCTCGCCCTTTCCACCTGCACAGGGCGTTGGGGGGCGGGTTAACGGCGGCTGAGGCGGGGCGGTTATTCCACATCGCGCAGCTTCGCATACACGAACGTGTCGGCCAGCGCACCGTCAGTGCTGCGCCGGTTGTGGCGCAGGTGGCCTTCACGCATGTAGCCGGCGCGCTCGGCCACCAGCCGGCTGCGCGTGTTGAGCGTTTCCACGCGAATCTCGATGCGCGCCGCGCCCAGGGTTTCGAAGGCGAAGGCCGTCAGGCCGCACACGGCCTCCGTCATGTAGCCCTGTCCCTCGCACGACGTCCGCAGCCAGTAGCCCATCTCGAAGCACGGGACATCCCAGTAGATGTGATGCAGTCCGCACTGGCCGGCCAGCAGGCCGTCGCTGCGGCGGATGACCATAAAGTTGAGTTCCTCGCGGCGCAGCCAGCGCGCAGCCGCCTGGCGCGCGTACAGTTCGCTGTCGTCCGGCGTGGGATTGGGCAGCGCCCAGGGCATCCAGGCGCGCAGGTGTTCCAGCGAGGCGGCGACGGCCTCGTAGATGGCCCGGCCGTCGTTTGGTCGGACAGCGCGCAGCAGCAGCCGGTCGGTTTCGAAATGGTCGGGGAAGTCGAGCAGCATCGGGTCAGTTGGTGCAGCCAACGGTCAATCCTCACAGCGCAGTGGCAGCCCATCCTCAAAGACGTTCTCAAACTGCCCGTCCGGTAGCGTCCGATACAGTCCATAGCGCACTGTGCCCGCCCGGACCGCCGGCGGCAGCAGGTAGATGTCGCGGACGACCTCGCCCGCGCCCCATGTCGTCAGTGGACGCCAGCCGTAGACCGGCGCGGACTGGTCAGCCTGGGCCAGCAGCGCGCCGTCGTCGTCGAGCAGGTGCACAAAGACGCTCAGGTCCTCAGCGGGCGGCTGCGGCGCGGCCCAGTCCAGCGCCAGCGTGACCCCGTCAGGCGCGCATGTCAGCCGGCGGGCGACAACGCTGGCCGGCGCGCGCAGCGGCTGGGCCGTGGTGCGCGGCTCAAGCGCGATCTGCACCAAGCCCGGCGCAGCGGCGCGCAGGTAGACCGGCCCGCCCAGGCGCTCTGCCCACCAGTCTACCGGAAAAGCGTAGAACGTGAAATCGGGCGTCACCAGCGGCCCGCGCGCCGCCAGCGCGCGGAAATCGGCCTTGTGATCCACCAGCACCACGCCGGGCAGCGCGCGCTGCACATCGCGGGCGAAGCCGGCGGCGAAGTGGCGCGTGCCCCAGGCGATCATCAGCGCGCTGCCGGGCGGCGTTCGCTTGACCAGCGCGATGGTCTCCAAGCCGGTAGGGTCGGTGGTGAGGGCGCGGATGAACGGCAGGTTGGCGCTGACCAGCGCCGTCCCCAGCAGCAGAGCCGCACCGGTCAGCGCGGCGGCGGCGGGCAGCCGCCAGCGTCCGGCGGCGCGGCGCAGCGCGAGATCGGCCAGAAAGAGCCAGCCGAACGCCGCGCTCAGC
This sequence comes from Anaerolineae bacterium, assembly GCA_034435995.1. GTDB lineage: Bacteria > Chloroflexota > Anaerolineae > Aggregatilineales > Phototrophicaceae > DAOTWC01. Next base: position 34,950 of record DAOTWC010000079.1, read on the forward strand.
GTGATGTGCAGGATGAGCGCTGAGAGTGTGTCGCTGTAGAGGAACAGGTGGAACAGATAAGCGCCCAGGCCAACTAACAGCAGGGTCAGCGCCGGGCGGCGCAGGCGGCGGTCGCGCAGTGCCAGCAGCAGCCCGCTTAGCCCAGTCAGCAGCCCCGGCAGTGTGAGATCGGTCAGCAGCACGTTGGCCAGCATGGCGAAATTGGCCGCCAGCGACGGCGGCGCGCCGATGAAGCGAGCGGCCTCCGCGCCGATGAACTGATCCCACAGGCCGCCCAGCGTGCCCGGCTCGCCGTAGACCCAGGGCGCGCCAGCGCGCAGCGGCAGATAGGCGTAGGGCAGCAGGCCGGCCAGGCCGATGAGCAGACACAACGCCAGCGTGCGCAAGCGGCCGCGCCGCCGCATCGTCCGCAGCAGCGCCGGCCAGGCGGCGTAGACCAGCGCCAGAATCAGCGTGGCTGCCGCCCGATGGTGGCCAATGGCGATCCCGCCGACGAATGCCAGCCAGTAAACACGCCCGCGCAGCGGCCCGCGCCACAGCGCGATCAGCAGCAGCAGGGCCGCGAGAAACAGGCCGAACGTGTAGATTTCGGCGACGCTGTTGTGCACCCACACGCTGCGCGTCAGACCGTAGAGCGCTGTGGCAGAGGCAGCAGCCAGCGGCCGACGCGTGAGGTGCACGCCCAGCGCGTAGATCAGCGCCAGGGCCGCCAGCCCCCACAGCAGCGACACCAGCCCCGGCGCAGCAGCAGCATCTGCCCCCAACGCCCTGAAGAAGGCCGTCAGCAGGCTGCCGGTCATCACGTAGAGCGGGTAGCCGGTGGCGTGCAGCGTGCCCCACACATTCAGCACGACCTGCGTCTCGCCCACGTCAATCATGTAATAGTGATCCGCGCCGTTGGGGATCGTTTGCAGCGTGGCGCTGTAGAAAGGCAGCACGACAGCAAACACCAGCAGAAGCCCGATCAGTAACTGCGCGCCGCGCCTGGCCATGTCAGCGCACCTCAATGCGCGCCAGCGGGACAGCGTCGCCTAGCGGCCTGCCGTCCCACTCTGTAACCGGCAGACGGTCACCGCTGCCACAGTTGCCAGGCGGGCGCGTGTCGCAGGTGTACAGCCCCACTGTAAGCGCGTAGTCGCCCGGCGGCATGTCCGCGGGCAGGACGATGCGGTAGGCATCCCGCACGAAGCCGTCCGGCGTCCAGGTGAGCGTGGGCAGCCCCGCCGGGTTGAGCTTGTCGGCCTGGGCCAGCGGCGGCCCGCCCTGGCTGACGTGCACAAAGCTGGCGTAGCCGTGCTCTGGCGGCGCGGCGGCGTGCCAGTAGACGGTGAGCGCCAGCGTGTCGCCGGGGCGGAAGCGCGTTGCGTTCAGATCGTAGCCGATCAGACGGATGCGATCGCCCAGGCGATAATAGGTCTGACGCTCCGCCAGCCGCGCTTCGCCGGGCGGCGAGTGCTCCCACATCACACCCTCGCGCATCAGCGCGAGCAGCAGCGCCAACGCCAGCGCCCAGCCAGCGGCGATGCCGATCTTGTGCCACACGGCCTTGCCTCGCTCCGCCTCACCCCCTGGCTCTCTCTCTACAGTGGGAAGAAGCAAGGGAGAAAGTCCCTCTACTGTGAAGAGGGATTTAGCGCTTCGTCCGATAAGTCTTTGACCGGCCTGGCTGACCTCACCCCCGCCCCGCTGACGCGGTCGCCCTCTCCAAACGGCGAGGGGGTTGGGGCGTGAGGTTGAACAAATCACAGGGATTTGCCGGACGAAGCATTTAGCGCGAGGTCTTAATTTAGCCAGCGCGCCCAGCGCCAGGACAGCGCCCGCGGCCAGCAGGCTGATGAGCGCCCCGGCAGTTCGCGGCGGCGTCGCGCCCAGGTAGAGCGCCACCTCGTGTTCGCCTGCTGGCACGTCGAAGACGATTAGGCCGTGCGGCTCGCTGGGGCGCACGGGGACGGGCCGGCCGTTTACCTCGGCCGCCCAGCCGGGGAAATAGTAGATCAGCGCCTCGAACGCAAACGGCGCGGGGGCGCTCACGCGCCAGCGGTGGCGCTGCGGGTCGTTTTCGAGCAGCGTCACTGTCGCGCCGGGCGGCAGCGTTTCGTGATGCGCGTGATCTACGGGGAAGCCATCGGCGTAATCGTCGAGCAGGCGCTGCGTCGGCCCTGGCTCGACAACCACTGTGCGCGGCAAATACTCATTCGAGAACGTCGTGCCGCGCTGGCGGCCGTCCAGTTCGGCGGCGTGGTAGGCGGCCACCGAGGTGTCGAGCGTGGGGAAGTCCCATTCGTCTACGTAGAGCGTGGGCAGCGCCAACAGCGCCGGCACGGCCACGATCAGGGCGGCGGCCAGCGCGCCGGCGCGCGCCGGCAGCCGCTCGATCCACAGGGCGTTGAAGCCGGCCAGCGCCGCTAACAGCGCCCCCACCGGCCCCAGCAGCCGCCAGGGGAACTGGAGATAAGCCAGCGGCGGCAGGGCAGCCCACAGCGGCTCGGCCTGCGGCAGCATCAGTCCGATCAGCGCCAGGGCGACCAGCGCCATGAACAGCGCGAACGAGCGCTGTCCTGCGCCGCGCCAGCGCAGCGCCGCCGCCAGCCCGCTCAGCGCCAGCACCCACTGCGCCGCGCCCAGGTTGTAGCGGTTTTCCAGCCCGTTGAGCGCGCCGGCGTCCACGCGCGGCGAGAGCATCACCAGTTCCGCCAGCGGGATGAAGAAGTTGCGGTAGTCGAGCTGGGCGACGGCCGTCAGGTTCTCCAGGCGGACGGCGTCGCGCTCGGCCAGCACCGGCAGCCAGAAGAAGGCCGTCAGCAGGATGCTCAAAACGAGGGCCAGCAGGGCGCGCCCCGCGCCGCGTTTGACCTCATTCTCCGGCCTGCTCTCGCTTCTGACCTCACCCTCCACCCCCCTCTCCCCTTGAAGAGAGGCAGAGAAGCTTGGAACGAGTGTCGCGAGGCACTCCCAGGCGATCCACGCCGCCAGCACAGCGGTGCAGACGACCGCCATCAGGTTGTGGGTTAGGATCAGGGCGGCGCTGCTGAAGGCCGCCAGCGCCAGCGCGCCCGGCCCGCCGCCGCGCAGCAGCCGGTCATAGCGCCACAGGACGAACGGCAGCAGCGCCAGCGCCAGCAGCTCCGGCAGAGCGCCGCGGCCGTATGGCTCGGTAAAAACAAAATAGGGGCTGTAGACATAGCACACGGCGGCGATCACGCCGGCCAACAGCCCGGCCTGCGCGCGCAGCCACAGGTACATGCCCACGCCGCCGCCCACCATGCACAGCGCGATCAGCGCCCGCGCGCTGTCTACCGCGTCCAGGCCGAACAGCCGCGCCAGCAGGCTGGTGACAACGTATGTGCCGCCGGCGTAGTAGTGGAACAGGGGCGAGCCGTAGCCCAGGTAGAACGACTCCGCCCAGCGCGGCCACAGCACGCCGCGCGCCCAGGCGCGATCCATCTCGGCGGCGCGATAGATGTGGTAAAGGATGTCTTCGCCGCGGGGCACGCCCGGCTGAGTCAGCAGCGGCCACAGCGCCAGCAGGCTCAGCGCGATCACCGCGACCAGCCCGAAATCGAGCCGGAGTCTGTTCGCGGTGCGGGTGGCGCTGGTGGGAATTGCTGCTGCCGCTGTCATGACCTGTTCGCTGTGCGTTCGCCAGCGCGATTGTAGCAGACCCCGCCCGCTGCGCCAGACAGGACAGGCGCGTCTTTCCACGCTGGTATTTCTGCGGCGGCGCTGTACACTGACGGACACAACTTGGACACAGTGAGGAAAAGGGGCGCACCCTGTGGACACGATCACCGTTCTCGCGGGCAGACGCCTGATCTTGGGCGTGACCGGCAGCATTGCCGCCTACAAGGCCGCTGACCTGGCCAGCAAGCTGACACAGGCCGGGGCGCTGGTGGACGTGGTGATGACTGACGCGGCGCGCCAGTTCATCACACCGCTGGCGTTCCAGGCGGTGACGGGCCGCCCGGTCTACGCGTCCATGTGGACGGCGGACAGCAGCGGCGGCCTGCCCACGCACATCGCTCACGTTGGTCTGGGCGAAGGCGCTGACCTGCTGGTGGTCGCGCCGTGCACTGCGCAGACGCTGGCGCGGCTGGCGCACGGCTTGGCCGACGATCTGCTGTCAGTCACAGCATTGGCGGCGCGCTGTCCGCTGCTGCTGGCCCCAGCGATGGACGGCGGCATGTACGCGCACCCAGCAGTGCAGGCCAACATCGAGGCGCTGCGCGCGCGCGGCGCGCTGGTGATCGAGCCGGACGAAGGGCGCTTCGCGTCCGGGCTGGCGGGGCGCGGCCGCCTGCCGGAGACGCCGGCGCTGATCGGCCACATCCGGCGGACGCTGGGGCGGGCAGGGGCGCTGGCCGGGCGGCGCGCCGTTGTTACCGCCGGCGGCACGAGCGAGCCGATTGACCCGGTGCGCTACGTCACCAATCGTTCCAGCGGCAGACAGGGCTACGCGCTGGCCCAGGCCGCGCTCGATGCTGGCGCGGACGTGACACTGATCAGCGCGGCGCGCGGTTTGCCTGCCCCTATTGGCGCAGTGGTCGTGCCGGTCGAAACTGCCCGCGAGATGCTTGACGCGGTGCTGGCGCACCTGCCCGGCGCTGATTTGCTGCTGATGGCGGCAGCCGTGGCCGATTTCACGCCAGCCGACACGGCCGCCCACAAGATCAAGAAGAGCGGCACAGACGGCCTGACGCTGCGCCTCGCTCCCACCGCCGACATTTTGGCGGAAGTGCAGCGCGCGCGCCAGGCGACTGGCTTTCCCCGTGTCGTGGTGGGTTTCGCCGCCGAGAGCGAAAACCTGCTGGAAAACGCCCGCGCTAAACTCGAACGCAAGGGGCTGGATCTGCTGGTTGCCAACGACATCACCGCGCCTGAAGCCGGCTTCGCTGTCGAAACCAACCGCGTCACGATTCTGGACGCCGAGGGCGGCCAGCAGCCGCTGGCGTTAATGAGCAAGACGCAGGTAGCGGAAATCGTGGTTGAACGCGCCGCCGCCTGGCTGGGCCGGCGTTGAAGCGGCGCATCGTCTATTGTTCTGCCACCCTATTGACTATAGAATGGAAAAGAGTGCGTTCCCCGGCTCTCTGCCGCCCGACACACAAGGACTGCTTCATTGACAAAGCACACACCTAACTCTGCCACCACCGCGCCGCGCGTCGCGCAGGATGTGGCGCGCCGGCACGTGCCGTGCAACCTGTGCGGCAGCGCCGATCGCCGCCCCTTCTGCCCAGAGAACGGTCTGGGCCTGGTCCAGTGCCAGAGCTGCGGGCTGGTGTACGTCAGCCCGCGGCCCGACCCCGCTGAGCTGTACGCGCTTTACGGCGAGACCTACTTTCACAACAGCGAATCCGGCGTGGTGGGTTACAGCGACTATATCGCCGACGAGGCCAATATCCGCCGCACGGCGCGCCGCCGCCTGCGCCACCTGGAGCGCTTTATCCGTCCGGGGCGCATGATAGATGTGGGCTGCGCTGCTGGTTTTTTCATTGACGAAGCGCGCGGGCGCGGCTGGCAGGTCGAAGGGCTGGACGTGTCCTCGTTTGCGGTGGAGTATACCTGCCAGCGGTTCGGCCTAACGGCGCACCTCGGCTCGTTTACCGAGGCGGAACTGCCCGCTGGCGCGTTCGACCTGGTAACAATGTGGGACGTGATCGAACATGTGCCCGACCCAAAAGCCTATGTGCGCCGCGCTGCTGAGCTGCTGCGCGCCGGCGGCGTGATCGTGCTGGCCACGCCTGACGTGGACAGCATTCCGGCCCGGTTGGCGGGCCGCCGCTGGGTGGGCTTCAAGCTCTCTGAAGAACACATCTACTATTTCTCGATCAAGACGCTGGCGCGCATGTTAGACGAGGCCGGCTTCGACGTGGTCAACGTGCGCCATGTGGGCAA
>DAOTWC010000080.1:0-4238 GCA_034435995.1 Anaerolineae bacterium
CGCCGCGCGCGATCGTGAAGGAAAGATCGCTCTGCAGATTTTGCAGGCGTATGGCCTGGATATCAAGGGCTGTCAGGTCGGGGAAGACGCGCAGCAGCATACCTGTAGGCATGGGCGTAACGTCCAGCGTGGGGGCAGTTGTTGGCAGCGGAGGCGGAGCTGTTGGGCTGCTCTGCAGCAGAGTTAGCAGGGTCAGCAGGGCAAACAGCGCCAGCAGCACCGGAATGAGGGGAAATGTGCGGCGCTGTTTCACTGCCGGCCTCTCCGCCGCCAGACGAGCAAACCGGCCAGCAGCACCGTCCCAGGCATTACAAGCGCCGTGATCAGCGCGATAAGGTCAAGCTGCTCTGCGGTCACGTAAAGGAGGGGCAAACCGGTTGTGAACGCCCTGGGCGAGAAGCCAATCTGTTCGCTAAGGCCGGTGAGCCAGGCCAGACCGTCTGTGAAAAGGATGGCGTTGCCCAGACTGCTGCTGATATATCCATTGGTGATGAAATCGCTGTCGCCTACGAGCAGAATCTTGGCGTCAGTTCGTTCGTCCCAGGCCCAGGCCGCGATAACCTGTGGGCCAGGCAGATCGCTCTCCGGGTTAGGCGCGTAGGCGCCAGTTTCGGCCAGCGCGCGCAGGTCGGTCTCACCATAGCTGTTGGGAGACGACATGATGAGGAAACCGCCGTTCACCGGTGGATTCTCGCTGTTAATCTGCAAGCTGCGCGCCAGCCGGAACAGGGTGGGCGCTTCTTCGGGATCAAGGCGAGCGGCGATATCAATCTCGGTTGCTATCGCGGCCCCCAGCACATCAAGCGGCGTGCGGATGCTGGCGCTGTAATCAACGACCACTGCGTTGAGCGCGCGCAGGCCGAAGGCCGCCCACAGGTACTCATTGAACAGACTGTTTTCACCGAGAACGGGATTGTCGCTGAACTGGACATCGGTGAGCAGAAGCAGCGCGCCGCCGCGCTTGAGATAGTCGTCTATCAGGGCCAGCACACCTGCCTCAGGCTCAACTGTGGGACGCGCGATGATGATCGCGGCAGCGTCGTCAGGAACAGCGCCGCCCGATGCAGCTAGGCCTGCCAGATCGAGCGCGGCGGTCGTCAGGCCGCTCTCCTGCATCCCCAAGTGAACAGCGGAGAGTCCCTGCTGTGATGTGTCCAGCGGATCGAGCGTGCCCAAACTGGTTTCGAAATAGACCTTGAACGTGCCAGCTATGAGCAGACGGGCAATCGCCTGCGTTATCTCTCGCTCCTGCGCGCCATCTGTCTGGCGTGGAATGCGGGCTATAGTGCCGAAATCAACTGAGCCGTCAGGGTTGAGGTAAGAAAGGAACAGCGCGCCGCTGCTGTATGCTCCGAAGCGCTGGGCGAGGGCTGGCTCCTCGTCCGGGTTGATATACTGGCGAGTGATGCGTCCGCCGCTCTCCGCTTCGTAAAGGCGGATGATCTGGTCGTCTATCTCGCGCATCTGTACAGCGTTAGAGGCGTAGAAGCCAGTAATGCGAATAGGCCGCTGTACGCCCTGCAGAATGTCGCGGGTTTGCTGGCTTAGGGTGAAGCGTCGCGCTTCTGTCATGTCCAGCGTGAGCGCGCTGCGCGCCACCAGCGTGTACATCAGCGCAACGATACTAACCAGCAGGAAGACTGAGAACACCGACGCTGTGGCGTGTCGCACCTGGCGGCCGGTGATAAAGTCCGTAAACTCGTGTGGGTTAAGGGCTGCCCATGCCACTATGCCAAGGACTCCCGCTGCCAGCAGCGCGACAATCGCGGGTGTGACAGCCCCCAGCCACAAACCGCCTACCACGCCCGCTAACAATCCAGCAGCGCCTGCGTAGCCCGCCCAGCGGCCGAGTTGGCCGCGCCTGATCACGATGGAGTCGTTGCTCATCATCTCCACCTGTGAGACTCCACGATGCGAGTCGTGATGAACAGTGCAATCACAATCAGGCCCGCGTAGTAAACCGCGTCCTCAGCGCGCACCAGTCCGTAGGCAAATGAGGTGTTGAAGTGCCCCTGAAGGGTAAGCATATTGATCAAGCGCGCCAGCTCCACACTGGCGACGATCTGACCAGCCAGGCTGCCCAGGTAGAGCAAGAGCAGGGCAGCCGTGCTGAGGAAAGCAGCAACAATCTGGTTCTCGGTCAGCGCAGAGAACAGCAGCCCGACAGCCAGTGTTGCGCCGCCGTACAGCCAGATGCCAATGTATGCGCTGGCCGCCAGTCCCAGGTCAGGGCGAGTGACAGCGTTCAAAATGAGGAGATACACTGTCGTCAGCGCCAGCAGCAGCGTGTAGTAGAACCATGCTCCTAGAAACTTTCCGGCCACGATTTCCACATCGCGGATGGGGGCAGTGAGCAGCAGCTCCAGGGTGCCTTCGCGAGTCTCTTCTGCCAGCAGGCGCATGGTCAGCAAGGGGGCGAGAAAGACCAGTGTGAAAGATAGGAAGGCCGGGACGACAGCCGGCGAGGCAGGGCGGTAGGTAATGCTGATGGTTAGGTCGTTGTTGAACACCAGCGCGGTCAGCAGCAGAAAACCGGCTGCGATCAGATAGTAAAAAGGTGTAGCCAGGTACTGGCCTACTTCGCGGCGAAAGACGATCCAAACAGCGCGCATTAGTCCCGATGCACCTTTCCGATGACGTCGAGGAAAATGTCCTCCAGCGTCATAGCCACAGGGCGCATTTCCAGCAGGCGACAGCCAGCGCGCAGAAGGGCTTCGGCGATGTCTGCGCGGGCATCAACGCCGGGCTGGAAGCGCAGCGTGTAACCCTCGCCCTGCTGTTGAATGGTCTCGATGCCGGGCAAACCCGCCAGGACGTCGTGCACTGACCTGTTCGCGTCGCAGGCAAGCGCGACGTAAATGTGTGCGCCTGGCTGAAGCTGCTCGCGCAGCGAGGCAGGCGCGCCTTGGGCGACGATGCGCCCCTGGTGAATGATCAAAACACGGTCGCAAATTTGTTCTGCCTCGGAGAGAATGTGCGTGCTGAACAGCACGGTGTGGTCTTTGCCCAGCTCCCGTACAAGCTGCCGCACTTCGATTACCTGCTGAGGGTCTATGCCGATGGTTGGCTCATCGAGAATAAGCACATCCGGGTTGTGAACAAGGGCCTGAGCCAGCCCTAGGCGCTGGCGCATGCCTTTGGACAGGTGGCGGATCAGACTGCGGCTGCGTTCAGCAAGCTGAATGCGCTCCAGCACTGCGTCGGCCTGCGCGCGCGGCCGGCGCACGCCGCGCAGTTCAGCCCAAAATGTAACGTAGCCGCGCACCGTCATGTCGGGATAAACCGGAACTCGCTCTGGGAGATAGCCAACGCGCTGCCGTGCTGCCAGCGAGTCCGCGACGATGTCACAGCCCGCGACAAGTGCCGTGCCGCTGGTCGGGGGCATGAAACCGGTGAGCATACGAATAGTCGTGGTTTTGCCCGCGCCGTTAGGCCCTAGCAGGCCGACTACTTCGCCCCGGCCTACTTCAAATGACAGATCTACAGCCGCAGGGTGCGGGCCGTAATACTTTGTCAGACTGCGCGCTTCTATCATATCGAGGCTGGCGCTCCATTTGCGCAGCAGCATCCTACCGCCAGGGCGCCGGTGCGTCAAGCTAACGTAAACAATTCTGGACAAGCACAGATAGCGCGGCTGTCGCCCTGTTAGGTATTTTGTACAAACACAGCGCAAAAGTTTACAAGATTTTCGGCGTGGTTTGACAGCACGCTGTAGACGCTTTACACTTCCTCTCAATTGCGCAGATAGTTCTGATCGATTGCGCAGATAGTTCTGAGTAAGCTATGTCGCCTTGGTTGCCAGAAGCAGCGCTAGAGTTGCGCCGTCGTATCCGCCGCCCCCAGACCTGTGAGGTCACGGTGGGCGTTTTGTGCTGGCTGAGCCGGTCGGCGTAGCGCACACAACGCAGCGAACCAGCGAACCCCTGACCTCACAGAAGCGGTCGGGGGTTTTTTGTGGATTTTGGAGGAATGGAGATGCAGCAGCCAATACGAGTGGGAGTGTACGGCGGGGCGGGCTACGCCGGCATGGACTTGATAGAGATTCTGGCGCGTCACCCACAGGTAGAGATCGTATTCGCTACTTCGAACACATACGTCGGCCAGCCCGTTGAAGGCACTGCGCTGCGCTTCATTGCGTTAGAAGACGTTCCGCTCGACGCGGTAGACGCAGTCTTCCTGGCGCTCCCGCACGGGGTGTCCGCGCCAGTAGCGGCGCAGGCGCTGGCGCGTGACGTGCG
>DAOTWC010000081.1:0-84189 GCA_034435995.1 Anaerolineae bacterium
TATAATCCTGTTGTCTCAAATTACGTCACGCGACAATATGCCGGCGCGATCGCCGGTGTAAACACGCACAAAGGAGTTGCACATGGGTGGTATCAGCGCTTTGTTGGGCACACTTGCCCTTCTCGGTTTCCTCGCCTTTCTCGGCGGCATCGGCCTGGTTGTCGTAGGCGCTTCGCAGGGGCGGCCGGTGCGCGGCGGCATTATGATCGCCGTGATCGGCTTGGTGGTTGGCCTCTTGTTCAGCGTCATCAGCCAGGGCATCCTCATCGTCGAACCGCAGCAGACAGCGGTGGTGTTCAACACGCTCACCGGCGAGCTGGAGACGCCGCGCCGCGCCGGCACATCTATCGTGATCCCCGTGCTGCAAACGGCCTCGATCTATCCAATCGAACAGCAGCAGTACACGATGTCGGGCATACCGACAGAAGGGCCGGTGGCGGGCAATGACGCTGTGCGCGGCCGCACAGTGGACGGCCAGGAAATCTACCTGGACATCACCGTGCTGTACAGCATCAACCCGGATGAGGCCAACCTGGTGCACACGCGCTGGCAGAACCGCTACCAGAACGACTTCCTGCGCCCCACCATTCGCGGCATCGCCCGTGACATGGTCTCGCGCTTCCGCGCCGAGGAAATCTACGGCGAACGCCGCACCGAGCTGGAGGAGTCCATCCGCGAGGAGCTGCGCACCCGCATGGATCGCGAGGGCTTCCTGCTCACCGATCTGCTCATCCGCGATGTGACGTTCTCGCAGGCGTTCACCGACTCGATCGAGCGCAAGCTGGTGGCGGACCAGGCGGCCCAGGAAGCGGCTTTCCGCGTGCAGCAGGAGCGCCAGAACGCCGAGCGCGTGCGCGTCGCAGCCCAGGGCGAGCGCGACGCTGAGATTGCGCGCGCCGAGGGCGAGGCGCGGGCCATCATCCTGCGCGCCCAGGCCCAGGCCGAGGCGCTGCGGCTGGTGAGCGAGCAGATCGCCGCCAACCCCAGCCTGATCCAGTACGAGTACATTCAGAACCTGGCGGACAACGTCAGCCTGGCGCTGATCCCGACCAACAGCCCCTTCCTGTTCGACTTCGCCAGCCTGGCGCAGCCGAACCCGAACTTCGTCGCGCCGGAAGTGCCGCAGTTCGAACTGCCGGCGCTGCCGCAGGATACGCCCCCAACGGTCGGCGGCACTGGCAACTGACGCGAGGCCGCGCCGCACATCACAATGCCAACCAGGGCGGGCGCTGTTCCGCCCTGTTTGTTGCGGCTGGCCGTCGTCGGTTACAATGAGTTGGCAGCCAGGGCCAGCAGACACAACGCGCACGGCAGAAGCGCCCTGGCCGCACAAGGGGGACAGAACACCATGCCGCAGAAAATCCGCTGGGGCGTCATCAGCACGGCCAACATCGGCCTGAAGCGCGTGATTCCAGCCATCTGCGCCTCGCGCAATGGCGAAGTGGCGGCGGTCGCCAGCCGCAGCCTAGAGAAAGCGCGGGCCTTCGCCGCCGAGACCGGCATCCCGCGCGCCTACGGCAGCTACGAGGAGCTGATCGCCGACCCGACGATTGACGCGATCTACAACCCGCTGCCCAACAGCGAGCACGCCGCCTGGAGCATCCGCTGCGCCGAAGCCGGCAAGCCGGTGCTGTGCGAGAAGCCGCTGGCGCGCAGCGCCGCCGAGGCACAGACGATGGTGGACGCATTTGCCGCGCGCGGGCTGCTGCTGGCCGAGGCGTTTATGTACCGCTTCCACCCGCAGACGCAGCAGGTCGTGCGCATGGTTGAGGCCGGCGCGGTAGGCGATGTGACAGTGGTGCAGGCGGCCTTCTGCTTTCCGGTGTCCCGCGAGGACGACATCCGCCTCAGCCAGCCGCTGGCCGGCGGCGCGCTGATGGATGTGGGCTGCTACTGCGTCAGCGTGATCCGCCTGCTCACCGACGCAGAGCCAGAGCGCGTCCACGCTGTGGCGGCGTTCGGCGCGCGCTCCGGCGTGGATGAGGCGCTGGCCGGCGTGCTGGGCTTCGCGTCGGGCGCGGTGGCGCATTTCGACTGCGGCCTGCGCTCTTACCGCACCCACACCTACGAGGTGCGCGGCACGCGCGGCCGCATCCTCGTCCCAGAGGGCTTCGTCATGGACCCGGGCGCGGGCACGGTCATCCGCCACTGGCAGGGCACGCGCTACGATGAGATTGACATCGGGCCAGCGGATCATTACCAACTGATGGTCGAGGATTTTGCCGACGCCCTGCTGGCCGGCCGCGCGCCGCGCTTCGCGCCGCAGGACGCCGTCGCCAACATGCGCGTTATTGACAGCCTGCTGGCTGCGGCGCGCGCCTAGCCACCGTTTTCGACAACCGTTTAAGAGGAGACAAAGCTCGCAATGCTCAAGGAAGTCAAAATCATTACGTTCATTCTGGAGCACGGCCCCGGTTACGAGAGCGAGGGCATCCTGAGCCGCTCGGAAGCGGAGTGGGAGATCGCCAAGCGCCTCAACGACGGTTGGGTGGTCGTCGGCTCGGGCGGCGCGCCCGGCGCGCAGGACCTGAACCACATCGGCATCGGCTTTGTGGTGCTCCAGCGCGAGACCAGCGCCGAGGCCTAAAGCGCGTTTCAGCCGAACACCTGCGGGCGGATGACCAAGATGCGCCGCCCCGAACTGATATACACCCACCCCTCCGGGCTGACGGCCAGGCCGTAGGGCCGCGAGGGATACAGCCCGCTGAGGCGGTAGTTCAGCTCTTTCAACGTGAAGCCGCGCGCCTGGGTTGTCTGCGGCTCTTCCGGTAGGATGATGTGGTAGCCGGACGGCGCGCCGGCGTCGTCAAAGTACACGGCGGCGACGGCGTTGCCGCGCAGGTCTGCCCGGTTGTGCGAGCCGCCCAGCGCCACCAGCAGCGCGCCCTCCAGCGAGGGCAGCGCGCCGCCTCTGTAGGCCGCCAGCGCCAGCGGGCTGCTGTGCGTGGGAAACGTGAGCGCGGGCGGGGCCGCACTGGCGCAGTCGAACGCGCCCGCGGGCCAGTCTGGCGCGCTGGCCGCCCCCACACAAAACGGCCAGCCGAAGTGCGCGCCGGGCGTTACACGGTTGAGTTCGTCCAGGTCGGGCGCGTCGAACAGGCCGTCGCGGGCTGTGTCCACTGTCCACAGCGCGCCGGCGGCGAAGGCCAGCGCGGCGGGGTGGCGCAGGCCGCGCGCCACGATCTGCCGGCCGCCGCCGTCCATGTCGAAGCTGAGGACTGCGCCGCGCGCGGGGTCGTCCGGCGCGCAGTGGTCGCAGGGCGCGCCAGTGGCCACGTACAGGCGGTCGTCTGGCCCCACCGCGATGCCGCTGTTCCAGAAGCCGCCGCCCGCCGGCAGGTCATCCACCAGCGCGTCGAGATCAGCCCCGCGCAGCCGGTAGACGCGGCGCTCGTCCACAATGTACAGCGCACCGGCGTGATAGGCCAGCCCAGCCGGGCGCGCCAGGCCGTCCGCGGCGACGCGGGCTGTGTCTGGCAGGCCGTCGCCGTCGGTGTCTTCGATTGCCAGGACTGCGCCCGCCCAGGGCCGGGCAGCGTAGAGCGTGCCGTCATCGGCAGCGGCCAGCGCTGTGAAGGCCAGCTCGCCCGCCGCGTCGTCCTGCACCACCAGCTCCAGGCAGAAGCGCAGCGCGTCCACCCAGGGACGCTCTAAGTAACCGGCGCGCCGGCCGCAGGGCGGCAGGTCGTCTTGGGCGGCGGCAAAATTGGCCAGCAGGAGGAGGATAAGTGAGGCGCAGACAAAGGCCAGCCGGCGCGATCCTCGGCCCGGCTGCGGATAGACCTCACCCCCACCCCCCTCTCTGTGTAGATTTGGCTTGTTTATCAGGCGCATAGCGCTCATTCTACAGCAAAACACGGCAGTCGCGTTATAATGACCGCCGCCGCGCGGGAGGGAAAGCCTAGGTGCGTTTGCCCTGCCGCGCCGCCCTCGCCCGTGCGTGTAGTTAAGGATTACCGGAACAGTGGACAAGCGAATGGTGGATTTTATACGGGCGCTGCGCGCTGCCGGCGTGCGCGTGTCGCTGGCGGAAAGCCAAGACGCCATGTACGGCGTGGACGTCGTCGGCGTGACCGACCGGGCGCAGTTCGCGGCCGCGCTGAAGACGACCCTGGTGAAGGAGCGGCGCGACCAGGCCGCGTTCGATTACTTCTTCCCGCTGTTCTTCGGGGCCGGCCAACCGCCGCTGGAGAACATCCCCGCCAGCCTGCAGCCCGACGACGCCGAGACGCTGCGCCAGGCGCTGCAGTCGCTGATGGGCGACATGCAGGCGCTGCGCGAGCTGCTGCAGCAGTTGATGCAGGGGCAGCCCTTCAGCCAGGAGCAGCTGCGGCAGATGGGCCAGCAGGCCGGGCTGGACCAGGGGAGCGAGATGTATCAGCGCCAGTGGTTCGAGCGGCGCATGAAGCGCGACGCCGGCCTGCAGCGGCTGCAAGAGCTGATTGAGGCGCTGATGCAGGCCCTGGAGCAGATGGGCATGAGCGCCCCGGCGCGCCAGCAGGTGCGCGAGCTGCTGGAGCAGAACGCCGACGGCCTCAGCCAGCAGATCGCCCAGTACGCCGGGGCTGCGCTGGCGCAGCAGATGGCCGAGCGCGAGCCGCAGCCCAAGCCCGACCTGCTCGACGTGCCGTTCACCCACCTGGGCCGCGAGGAAGCCGAGGCCATCCGCGACGAGATTAAGCGGCTGGCGGCCCGCCTGCGCAGCCGCGCCGCCCTGCGCCAGCGCCGCGCGCGCCTGGGCAGCCCGGACCCGCGCCGCACGATGCGCGCCGCTCTCAAGTACGGCGGCGTCCCGCTGGAGATCCGCTACCGCACGCGCCAGGTCAAGCCGTGTCTGGTGCTCATCTGCGACATCAGCACGTCTATGCGCTACTGCGCCGAGTTCCTGCTCACGCTGGTCTACGAACTGCAGGATCAGGTGGCGCGCACCAACAGCTTCGTCTTTATTGACGACATCAAGGACATCAGCGACGTGTTCAACGAGGAGCAGCCGCGCGACGCAGTGGCCCGCGTGCTGGCGGAAAACCGCCCCGGCTACTACAACACCGACCTAGGCGGCAGCCTGAACACGTTCGCCCAGCGGCACCTGAGCTGTGTGGATCACCGCACGACGGTCATCATCCTGGGCGACGGCCGCAACAACTACAACAACCCGCGCCTGGACCTGGCGCAGATGCTGCAGCGGCGCGCTCGCCGTCTGCTGTGGTTCAACCCAGAGCCGCCCTCGATGTGGGGGACGGGCGACAGCGACATGCTGGACTACGCGCCGCTGGCCGACGGCGTCTACCGCGTGAGCAGCCTGCGCGAGCTGGCCGCTGCTGTAGACAAGATTCTAGCTGATCGCTAGGAAGGCCTGGCTTTTATGACACCGGAGATCGTGCGCTGCCCGTCCTGCGACGGCTACGCCTGGGTGGAGACCGACGACGGCAGCGCCGAGGACTGCGACTGGTGCGGCGGCGTAGGCTATGTCTACCGCGAGGCGGGCGACCTGCACCGCCGCATCCCTGAAGCGGACTACGGCCGTGTAGCCGATACTCTGGAGCGCATGGAGATCGAGCGGCTGCGCGAGATCGGCTACACCGGCCAGCCCAAACGGCGCTGGGAGTAGCAGGCTGGTTATTCTCCGCTTTACTCCTCGGCGGCTTCGGGCACAGCGGTGGGCAGGTCAGCGAACATCTGGCAGCTGCGCATCTGGTCCTCGTAATCGGCGATGAGCGCCTCGTCGCCGCCCTGGCGGGCTAAGGCGTAGCCGGCGCGGAAGTAGGGCACGGCGGCGGGACAGTTGCCCAGCAGCACCTGCGCGCGCCCGGCCCACCAGTAGTGGCGGGCGCTGGTCGTGCCCAGGTCCACCGCCGCTTTGAACGACTCGAAGGCCGAAGCGTAGTTCTGCAGGCGGTGCTGGGCGCGGCCCAGCGTGTAGTGGCAGTTAATGCTCTGCGGGTCAATCTCGACGCAGCGCGTCAGGTAATCGCTGGCCTGCTCCGGGCTGCCCACCGTGTTGAGGTACAGCGCGCCCAGCCAGAACAGCGCCCGCGTGTTGCGCGGGTTGAGGTCAATCACGTCGCGCAGGATGCCCAGGCCGGTGTCGCTGTCGCCCACGTTGATGTAGCCCAACGCCAGGTCAATCGCCAGATAGGTCAAGTTGGGGGCTAGGTCGTAGGCGGCCTGGTAGTCGTTCAGCGCCTCGCGGAACTGGAACTGCACCTCCTGTTTGTGGCGCGCGCGCACGCGGTAGGCCTCAAAGCTGTTGGGGTCGGTTTCTAAAGCGCGCTCCACGGTGCTCAGCGCCCGATCATACTGGCCGGCATCCAGGTAGGCCTCGGCCAAAAAAGCCTGAGCGCGGGCGCGGGCGCGCGGGTTGTCCTGGCCGGCCAGGCTGAGGGCGTGCAGCGCGCTGGCGACGGCCTCGCCGCTGCGCTGGTTCCAGTTGAGCGCCATGGCGCGGATGGCCCAGGCGTCCGGCGAGTACGGATCGGCCGTGATGGCGCGCTCGGCAGCGGGCAGCGCGTCGCGGGCGCGCCCGTCCATCAGCAGGCCCAGCGCGATGCGGTAGTGCAGGTTCACGTCGTTAGGCAGCGCCGGCGCGATCTCCTGGTACAGGCTGACCGCCTCCTCGATGTTGCCGCGCACCCAAGCGGCATCGGCCAGGGCCAGGCGCTGGCTGGGGTCGGCCGTGGGCAGCGGCGTGGGCGCGGTGACGGTGGCCACCGCCTCCTGCGCGCGCTCCACCAGGCTGGCGATGGCCTGCTCCACCTGCGGCGCGATGACAGCGCGGTCGTTGTAGATGTGCGCGCCAGCCAGCACCACCAGCGGCGTGAGCGCCCACAGCCACAGCCAGCGCAGCGAGATAATGCTGCGCCGCTGCCCCTGGCGGTAGCGTTTGGGCGTGCGCAGGTACACGGCTGTCCCTCACAGCCCGCCGATAGGCGTGGGCGGGACAGCGGTGGGAGGGGGAATGGTGGGCAGCGGGCGGCCAGCGTAAGCGGGGCACGACACGGTCGTCAGGCGCAGCCCCTCGCGCACGTCGCGGACGACGTTCTCGCCGTCGGGCAGCGCCTCGGCCATCGGCAGCGATTCCCCCAGAATCGCCCAGGCTTCGTCGCAGTCGCCCAGGTAGTAGTGCGCCAGCCCGCGCAGATACCAGCAGCGGATGTCGTTCGAGCCGTTGGCGATGCACGTCTCAAAGGCCTCGATTGCGCCCTCGTAGTTGCGGCGCGTGTAGCGCGCCATGCCCACTTCAGCCCAAGCGGCGGCGTAGTTCGGGTTGATGTCCAGCGCGTCCTCGCAGTAACCCTGGGCGCGATCCTGCTGGCCGACGCGGGCGTAGGCCTGGCACAGGCGCAGGTAGGCGCGCTCGTTGCGCGGCTCCAGCGACAGGATGCGCTCGTAGGTGGCGATCGCCATCTCCTCCTGGTTGGTCGAAAGGTACTGCAGCGCCAGCTCAAAATACGAGTTGGTCAGATACGGGTTGAGCGCCACCGCGTCCTCCAACTGCTCGATGGCCAGGTCGCGCCGGCCCACCCAGATCAGCGTGTAGGCGTAGCTGCGGTGCGCCTCGATGTCCATCGGGTCCAGCTCGACGGCGCGCGCGCCGTAGTCTACGCCCTGCTGGTAGCGCCCGATGGCAGTGTAGGCCCGCGCCAGGGCGGCGTAGAGCGGCGCAAAGGCGTTGTCCACCTCCAGGCCGGCCACGCCCACCGGGATCGCGCTGGCGGCCTCGCCGTTCCAGACCAGCGCGCGCGTCTTGAGCGCGTAGCCGCGCGGGTCCTGCGGGTTGGCCTGGATGGCGCGGTCGCCCACCTGAACAGCCTCTTCGGCGCGGTTGAGTTCGACGTACAGCTTGCCCAGCTCATAGAGGTAATCTACGTTGGTAGGCTGCTGGGCGACGGCCCGCTCGAACAGCGCCGCCGCGCCGGCCACGTCGCCGCGCTGGAACAGCAGCGCGCCCTCGGTGGCCAGCGCGCTGGCGAACGGCGTGGCGGTGGGCGCCAGGCCGATCATGTCCAGCGCGGCAAGCTGCAGGCGGTCGAACTGGGTGTAGACAAACACGAGAAACGCGCCCAGCAGCGCGAAGTAGGCCAGCACGAAGCGCGCAGTGCTGCGCCGCCGCCGCCGGCCGCCGAAGAACGGTTGGGAATAATCGCGCTTGATCTGCATCCGCAGGGCGTGCCAATAATCCTCACATCACGCGGAGAAGGGTAGCGGAGCAGCACAGGCGTGTCAAGGTGAGGCGCGCAGCAGGCGCTGGCGCAGCGCATCCAGCGGCAGCCACTTCTCGCTGGCGCGGTCGTAACAGCGCCAGTGCGCCCAGCCGTTGCACGGCGCGCCCAGCAGCGCCGTGCCCACCTGATGGATCGAGCCGCGCAGGTCGCCGTGAATGAGCGCGCCGTCGGCGGTGACTGTGGCGTAGAGATCAGCCGCGCCCAGGCGCAGCGTGTCGCCTGGCTGGAGCAGCCCGGCCTCGAGCAGGCTGATGAACGGCACGCGCGGCGGCTTTGGCTTAACCGTGGGCGCGTAGAGCGCCTCGTCCGGCAGCGGCGGCGCGACGGCGTCAATGCGCGCCTGCGCCAGCGCCGCGTACTGTGGGTCGCGCTCGATGCCCAGCCAGCGCCGCCCCAGCTTCTTGGCGACTGCGCCCGTCGTGCCGCTGCCGAAAAACGGGTCGAGCACCAAGTCGCCGGGGTTGGTGCTGCTGAGGATCACGCGGTACAGCAGGGCCTCTGGCTTCTGCGTGGAATGGGCCTTGCTGCCGTTGACCGCCAGCCGTTCCGCGCCAGAGCAGATGGGCAGCTCCCACACGCTGCGCATCTGCAGATCGTCGTTGCCGGTTTTCATGGCATAGTAGTTGAATGTGTAGCGCGCGCCTTTGCGCTTCTGCGCCCAGATCAGCGTTTCATGGGCGTTGGCAAAGCGCGTGCCCTTGAAATTGGGCATGGGGTTCGCTTTTTCCCACACGATGTCGTTGAGAATCCAGTAGCCCAATTCCTGCAAGATCGCCCCGACGCGGTAGATGTTGTGGTAGCTGCCGATAACCCACAGCGTGCCGGTGTCCTTGAGGACGCGGCGGCAGGCCGTCAGCCAGGCGCGGGTGAAGGCGTCGTAATCGGCAAAGCTGGCGAAGCGATCCCAGTCGTCGTCAACGGCGTCTACTTTCGTCATGTTCGGGCGGTAGAGTTCGCCCTGAAGCTGCAGGTTGTACGGCGGATCAGCGAAGATCACGTCCACCGATTTTTCCGGCAGCGCGTTCATGACTTCCACGCAGCCGCCGACGAGAATCTGGTCAGATGGCATCATGGGCGGCGGTGCAGGATTTCCAGCATCAGCCGCCGGAAGCTGCTCATGCTGTTGGCCGGGTCGTAGGCGATAGTCTCCAGGCCGGCCAGCTCCGGCGGCAGCCGGTCCACTGGCTGGTAGATAAACAGCAGCAGCGGCTTCTCGCGGTTGACAAAATAGCGGTACTCCAGCCGAACGTGGTGCGATTCGAGGGCGGCTGGCGACACCACCAGCACCAGCAGCCAGCACTCCGTGAGCGCCTGCTCGATGGCGGCTGCCCAGTCGTCCGCGCCGGGCGTGAGGTACTGGTCCACCCACACATCAATGCCGGCGTCCTGCAGGGCGACAGTCAGCGGCGCGATGACGTTCTCCCAGTCGTCGCGGGCATAGGCGACCATAATATGCCGGTCCAGCGCGCCCTGCTGCAGCCCTGTGCCCAGCCGCGACGTCCGGCGCTTGCCGGCCAGGTTGAGCAGATCGGCCTGCTTGACCTCTTTGGTGTCCAGCTTGGCGGCCGCCTCAGGCCGCGCCGCAGCGGCCCCAGCCAGCGCGCCCTGCTGCGCATCCTTAGGGCTGCGCACGTAGTGCAGGCGGGCGGTCGTGCCCAGATCGAGCGTGTCGTACACGGTCAGCGTGCGCGGGGCGGTCAGGCGCACGCCGTTGAGCAGCGTCCCGTTGGTCGAGCCGAGATCGCGCACAACGTAGGCGCTGCCCTGGCGGTTGAGCTGCAAATGCCAGCGGCTGACCTCGGGGTCGGGCAGGACGATGTCGTTGGACAGATCGCGCCCGATGGTGATCGTCTCGCTTTCCAGGGCGTAGACGCGCTCGGTATCCGGCCCCAGGTTGACCACCAAAAACAGTTGATCGGGGCGGTGATCGGCGGCGCGCGCGCCGTCCGCGTCCGGCGGCGTCGTGCGCTCGTAGGCCAGCGTGATCGAGTCGCCCAATTCGATCAAGCAGACGGGGGGCAGCAGCCAACTGGCAGTCACGCGCTGGCCGTCCACGAACGTGCCGTTGCTGGAGCCGAGGTCGTGCAGCTCGTAGTCCGCGCCGACGCGCACCAGGCGCAGGTGCGCGCGGCTTACCTGGTCGTCGTTGATGACGATGGTGTTGTGCGGGCCGCGCCCCAGGGTGATCACATCGGTGTTCAGTTCGTAGACGGCTCCAGGGTCCGGCCCGCGCCGGACGGTCAAGCGTGTCATCATGTCCTTCCTTGCGTCGCGCCGACTGCGCTGCACAGTATTTGCTGCACTGTATTTAGTGTAACAGAACAGCGAATGCGGTGAAACACCCCTGTAGTAGGGTGCATTTGTGGACGCAGACCGCGCGGGCGGATAGACTAACGGCCAGCAGCAAGCGACAGGTGGTTTAACGCTGTGCACGATCTCAAGGATTTGATCGCCAGGCTGGGCGGCCAGCGCGTGCTGGTGATCGGCGACGTGCTGCTGGACGAGTACCTGGTAGGCCGGGCTGTCCGCCTCAGCCGCGAGGCCCCGGTGCCGGTGCTGGAATTCGAGCAGCGCCGGCTGATCCCCGGCGGCGCGGCCAACCCGGCCGCCAACATCGCGGCGTTGGGCAGCACCGCGGTGCAGGCCGGCGTAATCGGCTCTGACACCGCTGGCACGACGCTGCGCCAAGTGCTGCAGGCGCACGGCATCGAAACCAACGCGCTCGTCACCGACCCCGGCCGGCCCACCAGCGTCAAGATGCGCATCATGGCGCAGATGGGGCTGCGCTTTCCGCAGCAGGTGGCCCGGCTGGACACGCTGTCGCGCGAGCCAATCAGCGCCTCGATCGAGCGCCAGGTGCGCGCTGCCATCTCCGAGCAGATCGAGAGAGTGGGGGCCGTGCTGGCCTCGGATTACGACGGCGGCCTGCTCACGCCGTCGCTGGTGGAGACGCTGCGCAAGCTGGCCGGCGGCGCGCTGCTCAGCGCCGACGCCCAGGGCCACCTGGAGAAGTATGCCCGCTTCGGTCTGGTCAAGTGCAACGCCGACGACGCCCGCCGCGCCCTGGGGCGCGACCTGTGCGGCGACGACGCCTTCGCGGCAGCCGCCCGCGACCTGTGCGCGCGGCTGCGCTTGAGCCGGGCGATGGTCATCACGCGCGGGCCAGAGGGCGCCACTGTCGCCGAGGCCGGCGGCACGGTCACCCACTGCCCGGCCCCGGCCGTCTCCGACGTGTACGACGTGGTTGGCGCTGGCGATACCTTCGTGGCAGTGCTCACGCTGGCCGTGAACGCTGGCGCGTCCGTTCCCGCGGCGGCGCATCTGGCCAATTACGCCAGCGGGCTGGTGGTGCGGCGCGTGGGCAATTACGCCCCCACGCCCGCCGAGCTGCTGGGGGCGCTGGAACGCTGGCCGTGCCCGCCCGCCTCCTCCATCGCGTGACAAACAGGGTCGTGGCCGCCAGAAAACATGTGAATTTATGAAATTTGTCAAACTTTGGCCCGATATCGATTGACTCTTTACGCTTGAAACCGCATGACTGGCCCATAATAAAGGTGGATAAGGGGCGGATGTGTTGCGCTATAATTGAGACATGCGGCTTTACCCAACTCTTGTAATCTATCCATGACAGCGTGCCGCATGGGAGAAGCGTGCAGATGGCGAAAATTCTGTACATTGACGACAACGACGACAACCGCCTGCTGGTGCGTCGCGTGCTGCTAGCCTCCGACTACGGTTTCCAGTTCGAGGAAGCCAGTACCGCCCACGCCGGCATCGAGCTGGCCCGGCGCAGCCTGCCCGATCTGATTCTGATGGACATCAGCATGCCCGATATGGACGGGCTGACGGCCACCGCCTTCATCCGCGATATCCCTCAGCTTCACGATGTGCCCATTGTCGCCCTCACCGCTAACGCCATGCAGGGCGACCGCGAGCGCACGCTGAACGCCGGCTGCGATGGTTACATCCGCAAACCTATTGACGTGGACCGTTTTCCCGACGAGATTCACGCCTATCTGAGGAGTCGCCGTTGATGAGCGAAACGAGACCCACCACGAAACCCCCCATCGAACCAGGCGAAGCGCACGTCCTAGTTGTGGAAGACAACGTGCCCAACTTTGTCCTGATCGCCCGCATGCTGGCCTTCATGGGCGTGCAGCGCTGCGAGTGGAAAACCTCCGGCTGGCAGGTCGTCCAGTTTGCTGACACCCTGCCGCGCATTGACCTGATCCTGATGGACATCCGCCTGCCCTACGAGGACGGCTACCAGGCGCTGCAGAAGGTGCGCGCCAACCCTCGCCTGAAGGACACCATCGTCTGCGCCGTCACCGCCGAAGCCAGCGAGGACCAGATGCGCCGCGCCCGCAAAGCCGGCTTCAACGGCTTCCTCGGCAAACCCCTTGACCCGGACCGCTTCCCATCGCAGATTCGCCGCCTGCTGGCCGGCGAAGAAGTGTGGGAGTGGAAGTAGACACAGCAGCAGCATCCGCAAGCGCTGCCACCGTGCGGGAGGACGCCCAGCATGATGAACCCCGTGCCTGACCTGGAACGCCTGTTAGACCTGGCGCGCACGCTCGACCGGGGCCTGCTGGACCGGCTGCCGCGCGACGCGCTGCTGCGCCAGGCGCTGCCCGCCGCGGCCGCCTGTCTGCCCGACGCGCGCGCCCTGCGCGTTTACCGCGTGCATGACGATGTCGCCGTGCTGGAAGCCGCCACGGACTGGCCCGACAGCGCGCGTGTCCCGCTGGCTGGAACCGCCCTGGGCGCGGCGCTCGACGCGGACGGCCCGCTGTTTGCAGCCGAAGACAGCGCCTGGGTCGTCCCCCTGACGGCCGGCGGCGTGCTGTACGGCCTGCTCAAAATCACCGCCGACGCCAACGCCGCCATCGCCGCCGAACGCGCGGCGCTGGTGGCCCTGCACCTGGCTGGGGCCGTGCGCCAGGCCGCGCTGGCGGACATCAACGCCCGCCTGAGCAAAGCGGCTGACCGTCACGGCGAACAGCTCGCCCGCGTGACCGGCTACGGCCAGCGGATTCAGGCCTCGCTGGATACCGCCGCTGTGCTGGAGGCCACGCTGCAGGCCATCAGCGAGGTTGTCCCGGCTGACCGCATCGAGATCGCCCTGTTCGACGCCGCTGATGGCAAGCTGCGCACCGTCGCACTGTACACCGGCGGCGAACGCTTCATCACGCTGCGCGGCGGCAGCGTCGTGCCGCTGGAGGGGACGCTGGCCGGCAGGGTGTGGAACGCGCGCGCGGGGCGCTATATCCCCGACGCGCAGGCTGCGCCAGAGCTGGCGACCGGCGGCCTGCAGGGCCTGCGCGCGCTGCTGGCGCTGCCGGTTTTCTCGCGCGTGGGGGTGCTGGCCGTGGCCACGCTGGGCAGCGCCCAGCCCGACGCCTACGCCCCTGCCGACATCGCCCTGGTAGAGCAGATGCTGGGCCTGCTGGCCAACGCGCTGGAGAACGCTATCGTCTACGACCGCAGCCAGCACGCCGCCCGCAACGAGGCGTTGGTCAACGTGATCTCCGAGCGCCTGCAGCAGCAGATGGATGTTCAGTCCATGTTCGACGTCGCCCTGACCGAGCTGGGCCGGGCCATCGGCGCGCAGCGCGCGCAGGTGCGCCTGCGCCCGCCCGCCGACCAGTGAGGTGCGCCCCATGAACCACCTGCGCCGCCTGCTCGACACCCTATTCCCCGTTGAACGCTACGGCCCAACCGACCGCGACCGCGCGCGCGCTGTCTACACCATCAGCGTTCTCATGCTGGCCAGCGTCACCGCCCTGGTGCTGATGGCGCTGGCCGCGCCCAACACTCCCGAGCTGCTGGGCGTCTTTGCCTCCGCGCCGCTGCTGACTGCCACGATGGCGCTGTTCTACGCCAGCCTGGTGGCTGCCGTCGTTCTCGTGCGCCGGGGGCGGCTGCGCTGGGGCGCGGCCATCGTGATCCTGCTGTGGGCCTTCACCATGCTTCTGCCCGGCGCGCTCAACGGCCTGAGCAACCTGTTTCACGGCCAGCTTGTCGCCATCACCGTGCTGCTGCCAGCGCTGCTGCTGCGGCGGGCCGGCCTGCTGCTTGGCACGGGGATAGCGGCGGCCACTGTTTTTGCTGTTTACGCTGGCAGCTCCGATCAACTGGGTTTGATCATCCCCAGCAACCTGGTCAGCATTGGTATGACGGCTGCGCTTGCCTACTCGCTGCTGCGCCTGTCGTCGCTGGGCCGCGAGGAAGGCCTCAACCAGGCGCTGGCCGAGCGCCTCAAGCTGGCCGAGCTGACCGCCGAGATCGCCCAGCGCATCTCCAGCCGCAGCGCCCTGGCCGACGTGCTCAGCGAAACGGTGGAGGACATCGTCGCCAACTACCCTGACATCTACCACGCGCAGATTTTCCTGGTGGACAGCGTCGGTCTGCGCGCCCGGCTGGCCGCCAGCACTGGCCCAGTGGGCGGCGAACTGCTGGCGCGCGGCCACAGCCTAGAGGTAGGCAGCCGCAGCGTCATCGGCCAGGTGACCGGCCAGGGGCGCGTCGTGGTGGCCCGCGCCGGCGGGCAGGATGCCACCGTCCACCGCCGCAACGAGTACCTGCCGGAAACCCGCGTCGAGGCGGCTTTCCCGCTGCGCAGCGGCGGCCGCGTGATCGGCGCGCTGGATTTGCAGAGCAAGCTGGACGACGCCTTCCCAGAGCGCGACCTGCTGGTGTTCCAGACGCTGGCTGACCAGATCGCCATCGCCATTGACAACGCCCGCCTGTTCGAGGAAGCCCAGCGCAGCCTGGCCGAAAACCGCGCGCTGCTGGCCCAGAACGAGCGCGCGCTGCGCGATGTCGAGCGCTACGCTGCCCGCCTCGCCGGGCAGGCCTGGAGCCAGTTCCTCGACGGGCGGCCGTCTGCCGCCGGCCTCAGCCTGGACCTGGCCCGCGGCACGGCCAGCGATCAGGACGCCTGGCTGCCTGTGCTGGAGCGCGCCTTGGAATCCGGCCAGGTGGAGCAGGAGCGCGACAACGGCCACCTGCAGGTGGCCGTGCCGCTGCGCGTGCGCGGCGCTGCGCTGGGCGCGATGGCCTTCCAGGTGCCGGGGCTGGAGGCGCTGGCGCCGGAGGACCTCGCCCTGGCGCAGACCGTCGGCGATCGGCTGGGCCTGGCGCTGGAGAACGCCCGTCTGTTCGACGAAAGCCAGCGCGCCGCCCAGCGGCAGGCCTTCATCAACGAGATCAGCGCGCAGCTTCAAACCAGCACCAACGTGGAGGCGACGCTGCGCGCGGCCGCCCACAGCCTGCGCGATGTGCTGGGCGCGGGCCGCGTGACGATCCGCCTGGGCCAACCGCCTGGCGCTGACACCAGAAAGGACGGTGGCGCATGATCGCCTGGCTGCGAAACCTGCTGGCACAGGTTGAAATCCCTGAAAACGATCCCCTAGCGCGGCTGCGGCAGCGCTTTCTGCAGGGCGCAGCCGGGGCAGCCGCCCTGACGGCGCTTGTCGGCATACTCGCTCAGCTGGCCGTCCGTCCCACAGCGCCCGCCATGTTATCCGGCGCTGGCGTGTTCCTGGTGGGCATCACGCTGTTGGCGCTGACGCAGCAGCGGCGGCTGCGCATCGCCGCGCCGCTGCTCTTGGTCACGCTGATTGCCGCAACGTTCGCCGCCTCAGCCGTGCGCTACGCGTTCTTGCTCTATCTGCTGCTTGGCACGCTGGCGCTGTTCAGCGC
This sequence comes from Anaerolineae bacterium, assembly GCA_034435995.1. Taxonomy (GTDB): domain Bacteria; phylum Chloroflexota; class Anaerolineae; order Aggregatilineales; family Phototrophicaceae; genus DAOTWC01. Next base: position 15,927 of record DAOTWC010000081.1, read on the forward strand.
GGCCACCCTGCTGCCGCGTTGGGCGTTCATCCTGACCAACGCAGTCATTTTCGCGCGCGGCTTCACCCTGCTGGGCACAGCGCTGGCCAGCGTGCCGCCCGACGCGCCCGAAGCGTTTTTTATCGAAACTGTGACCAATGCTGCGCTGATTCTATCGGTTCTGCTGATCGTAAGCGCGGTTTCCCGTTACATCGTCGAGCAGCTGCAAGGCGCAGTCCAGCAGACACAGCGCGCCGCCGACCGGCTGGCCGCCACCGCGCAGATCGCCCAGATCACGGCCGCCACGCTCGACCTGACCGAGCTGTTCAACCGCTCGGTCGAGCTGATCCGCGACTACTTCGGCTTCTACCACGTGCAGGTGTTCATGCTGGACGCGCGCGGCGAGTTCGCGGCGCTGGCCGCCAGCACCGGCGACGTCGGCCAGCAGCTCATGGCGCGCCAGCACCGGCTTCCAGTGGGGTCTACCAGCGTGATCGGGCGCGTGACCTACTTCGGCGAGCCAGTTATCGCCGCCGACACCGACCTCGACCCGCTGCATCGCCCCAACGACCTGCTGCCCGACACGCGCAGTGAAATGGCCGTGCCGATTTTCGACGGCGAGCGCGTCATCGGCGCGCTGGACGCGCAGAGCACCGTGCCGCGCGCCTTCACGCCGCTGGATGCGCAGGTGCTGCAAACACTGGCCGACCTGCTGGCAGTGGCCATCCGCAACGCGCGCCTGTTCGAGGAGAAAACGCGCGCCCTGGCCGAACAGGAGCGGCTTGTCCAGCAGGCGGACATCAACGTGCGCGAAATCCAGCGCCTGAACCAGCAGCTCACCCGCATCGGCTGGTCGCAGTTCCTGGAGCAGCGGCCGGACACCGCCGGCGTGACCCTGCGCGACGGCATCGTGCGCGCTGAGGCCGAGTGGAGCCAGCCGCTGATCGCGGCGGCCCGCACCGCGCAGCCGGTGGCCGACCGCGCTGGCGGCAGCCCCGGCTCAGTGGCTGTGCCCGTGACGCTGCGCGGCGAGGTGATCGGCGCAATCGAGGTTGAGCCAGGCAGTCTTATGCCTCCCGCCGACGTGGTCGCTGTCTTGGAGGCCGTGGCGCAGCGCCTGGCCCTCAGCCTAGACAACGCCCGCCTGTTTGAAGAAGCCAACCTGGCCACCGCCCAGGAGCAGCGCATCAACGCCATCGCCACGCAGTACCAATCGGTGAACAGCGTGGACGACCTGCTGCGCGTCACACTGACCGAGCTGAGCGAGACGCTGGGCGCGCGGCGCGGCGCGATCCGCCTGGGCAGCGTTGGCTCCACTAACGGAGACACGGCCCAATGAACATTGTTCGCCGCTGGACTCGGCGCATTCACGTCACCTATCCCAACCCGCTTGACCGGGGCAGTGCGCTGGCCCTGATGTGGATCAACCTGGCGGCGGGGGCCGTCTGGCTGCCGCTCGCTGTCTTTTACCTGGTGCCGCGGTTTAGCGCTGGCGCTGACCGCAGCCTGCTGGCTGCCCTGGCGATTGTTGGCACGCCGATTGCGGTGTACGCCGTCCATTCGCTGGTGCTGAACAACCGGCTGGAGTGGGCGCAGCGGCTGGCGGTGGCCGGGCTGTTGGGCGTTACGCTTGGCCCACTGATGATCAACCAAGGGCAGGAAACGCCGCTGGCGCTGCTGCTGCTGCCGGTGGCGGCCGCCGGCGTGATGCGCCGGCGGGCCGAACTGCTGCTGGTGACGCTGTTGGTGACGGCTGGCGCGGCGCTTGGCACGCTCGGCGGCCCGCTGGCCAGCCGCGCCCAGCCCGATCCAGCAGCCGTAGAGGAGCTGGCAGCGGCGCTGGCCAGCGCCTGGCTGGTCGCCCTGCTGGCCAGCGCGTTCAAAGGGCACGAGGGCGGCGTGGTGACGGGCGCGCTGCGCGCCAGCGGGCAGACCGCTCTGCTGGGCGAGCTGAGCGACCGCCTGAACACCGCCGACGACGAAAACGCTGTGTTGGTGGCCGTCGCCGAAACGATCACCGACAAAATGCTGTACACCGCCTGCCATTTCTATCTGTTCGACGGCCAGAACCGGCTCAACCGGCACGTGCGCACCGGCATGGGCACGCGCCACGCCGTCAGCCCAGCGCGTTTTGAGGGCGAGCGCGAGAACGCCATCGGCCAGGCGCTGCACGCCCGCGAGACGGTGGTCGTCTCTGCCGCCGAGCCGCTGGCGCGGCGCAGCCACCTGCTGTCCTCGGCGCGCTGTGGGGCCGCTGTGCCGCTGCTGGCCGGCGAGCGCGTGCTGGGCGCGCTGGACGTGCAGAGCAGCCAAGCCGATCCGCCGCCGTTCGAGGGCCTGAACCTGGCCCTGCTGGAGCTGACCGCGCGCATGGCGGCGGGGGCGCTGGCGCGCGTGCGCGAGGCTGCGCTGCTGCAGCGCACACTGGCCGAGCAGGAGGACACACTGGCGGGCCTGCGCGCCGAAGTGGGCCAACTGCGCCAGCGCGCCCTGGCCGGCGGCGGCGATTGGGCCAGCTACATCCAAGGGCGCGGCCAGAGCGCGTTCGGTTTCGACCTGCGGCGCGAGGGCATGACGATCACGCCCGCCGCCGACCTGCCCGACACGCTGCGCCCCGCGCTGGCGCGCGGCGAGCCGGTGGTGCTCACCCAGGGCAGCGTGCAGGTTGTCAATGTGCCGATCCGCCTGCGCGACGAGGTGCTGGGCGCGATGGCCTTCACCCTGCCGCCCGGCCGCCAGGCGACTGAGCGCCAGATGGACACCGTGCGGGCGGTGGCCGAGCGTCTGGCGCTGGCGCTGGAAAACGTCCGGCTGATCGAGCAGAGCCAAGCCCAGGCCACCCGCGAACGGCGCGCCAGTGAGGTCTCCAACCTGCTGATCGGCCAGCAGGACGTGAACGCAGTGCTGAAGCTTGCCGCTGAGCGCTTTAATGAGGCGCTGGGCGCGGTCTACACCCACATCTATCTGGAACCGGCTGCCAGCCCGGCGCCAGACGAGGAGGCGGCCCGATGACCCGTCACTGGAATATCCTGGCCTGGCCTATCTGGGCCAAGCTGCTGGCTGGATTCGTCGTTGCGGTGGTTGTGCCGGTGGTGCTGCTGCTGGTGCTGGTCGTGCGCGGCATCCGCGAAATTGACCTCGCCAACGCCGAATCGGCCGTTGCCCAGTTCGGCGCGCAGCAGGCTCAGGCGCTGGCCAGCGCGTTTGCCCTGGCCAGCAACAGCCTGAACGACTACATCCAGACGCCTACCTTCCGCTCGCTGCTGCTGGAGCTGATCCCAGCCGGGCGCGCTGGCGACGCCGTCGTTGACCCGCTCGATCAGGCGCGCCTGGTGGGCAACATGCAGGACGGCCTGCTCAACCGGTCGGCCAGCACGTTCACGCGGCTGACCCTGCTCAACTCCAGCGGGCAGGTGATGGCGCAGGCCGCGCCGGGGCGCAGCATCGAGGTGACGATGGGCGAGAGCATGGCGCTCAGCGCGGCCTACCGCGCCGCCACGCTGGCCTACACGCGCGGCCAGACGCAGGCCGTCGTCGTGAGCGAGGAGGGCGGCCAGCCGGTGATCGAGATCGTCAACGTGCTGTTCCGCTACAACGTCGTCGAGTTCCGCCAGTTCCAACTGCCCATCGCCTACCTGGTGGCGCGGCTGAACCCGGCCTTCACCGTTTACGACAAGCTGCCGCCTGTTACTGCGCCTGATCAGCCGCGCGCCTACCTGGTGTCGCGCGGTGGCGTGGTCATCGCCGACGGCGCGGCCCGCTCTGGCGCGACCGACCTGGCCACCTCGGAGCTGGTGCGCGCCGCGCTCGCCGGCGCGCCGCAGGTGGCGCGGGCCAGCGAAGGCACAGCCGATGAGGTAGTGCGCTACGCCGTCCTCATCGAAAACACGCCGCTCGTTCTCATCAGCGAGCGCGCGACCAACTCCGTCGCCAGCCAGATGCACGGCTACCTGCTGACGCGCGGCTTCCCGCTGCTGATGGGCCTCACGCTGCTGGCCCTGCTGCTGGCGCTACTGTTCAACCAGTTCCTCACGCCGCCGCTGCGCCGCCTGACGCAGGCCATGCAGACCACAGGCCGCGTCAGCTTCGACAGCCCTGTGCCCGACGTTAACCGCGGCGACGAAATCGGCGACCTGGCGCGCGCCTTTGCCGACATGCGCCGCGAAATCGCCGAGCTGGTGCACGGCCTAACGCTGAGCGTCTCCGAGCGCGAACGCGACATCAGCGCCACCCAGGACATCAGCCGCTTCGCCGCCGCTCAGCGCGATCTGCAGCACTTGATTGACCGCGTGGTTAACCTGATCGTGGATCGCTTCCCCAACATTTACCACGCCCAGATTTTCCTGCTCGACGACGAAGGCCGCTACGCTGTGCTGCGCGCCAGCACCGGCGAGGCTGGTGCACAGCTGCTGGCGCGCGGCCACCGCCTGGAGGTGGGCAGCCGCAGCGTTATCGGCCAGGTGACCAGCTTGGGGCAGACGATAGTGGCCCGCGACATCGGCGCCAGCGACATTCACCGCCGCAACGAATTCCTGCCCGACACGCGCGCCGAGCTGGCCGTCCCCCTGCGCGTCGGCAACCGCGTGATCGGCGCGCTGGACGTGCAGAGCTTCCTGCGCGACACCTTCAGCGCCGACCAGACGCGCGTGCTGCAGACCATGGCGGATCAGATCGCCATCGCCATCGAGAACGCGCGCCTCTACCAGGAAGCGCAGCGCAGCGCCAGCGACGAGGCGCGCCGCCAGCGCGCGCTCACCCGCTACGCCTGGCGCCAGTACCTCTACGACGAGCGCGCCGCCCGCCTGGAGAGCGCAGCCGGCCGCGCGTCCAGCCTGGAAGCCCTCGACGACCTGCGCCGCGCCGCCGCCGCGCGCGGCGAGGCAGTGGTAGGCCAGCCCACGCCGCACCACACCGTCGCCTTCGCCGTGCCCATTCGCCTGCGCGGCGAGACGCTGGGCGCGGTGGCCTGGGAGGTGGCCCAGGCCGGCTTCGACCGCAACAAGGTGCTGCTGGCCCAAGAGCTGACCGACCGCCTCGCCGTCAGCCTGGAGAACGCCCGCCTGTTCACCCAGAGCCAGCGCGCTGCCGAGCGCGAGCGCTTGGTCAACGAGATCAGCGCGCGCCTGACCGGCCAAACCGACATTGACCACATCCTGCGCACTGCAGTGCGCGAGGTAGGCCAGGCGCTGCGCGCGCCGCAGGTGACTATCAGCCTGCGCCCCGCCCCCAACAACAGCCCAGAGAGCGCCAACGGCCGCTCCAACGGCCAAACGGGCGAACACACGGAGGCCAGTGACGTATGATCGAATGGCTGCGGACTCGCTTCGGCCCGGCGCGCCTGCTGCGCGGGCCCGTCAACAGGCTGCTGGTGGTAATCGTGCTGGCCGCTTTCGCGGCTGTCGGCCTGCTGGGCGCGGCCTCCGTGCGCGAGACCGCGCGCCTGCGCGTGGGCGACAGCCACCGCTTCGCCCTCGACAGCCTGGAGTACCAGCTCAACGGGCGCGTCGAGCGCATTACGCTTGACGCCCGCGGCCTGGCCGAGCTGAACATCACCCGCCAGTATGCCCTTACTGCTCACGAGAGCGAAATGCGCAATGTCGCCGGCCGCGCCGACGTCGTGCGCGAGTTCCTGCGCCTGCTCGACCGCCACCCGGACTCCTACCTGGCCATCCGCTATATCACGCCGGACGGCGAGGCGCGCATCGAAACCATGAACGCGCTGGAAGGCAGCGTCATGACCCCCCTCGGCGAGGGCCGCGCCTTCGCCGGCGATCCGCTGCTGGCGCGCGTTATGGCCGGCCGCCCAGGCGAGGTGTTCGTCGGCACGCTGCTGCGCCAGGTGGACGACGCCGGCCAGCCGCTGCACCCGCCGCAAACGCTGCTGCGCGTCGCCACACCGGTGCGCTTCTTCGACACCGCCCAGAACGTGCTGGGCGCCGTGGTGATAGACGTGCGCGGCGCGGCGGTGCTGGACGCAGTCAGCAGCGCGCCCAGCCCTGGCCAGCGCCTGCTGCTGCTGAACCGAGAAGGCCAGATCATCGCCGACAGCGACGACCCGCTGCGCGATTACCTGCTGGAGGTCCCGCCGGACACCGGCAGCGATTTTGCGCGCATCGCGGCCAACGAAGCCCCCGCCAACGCCGCCCTTGAGCGCCAGTTGGCGGCGCTGGCCGCCGGCGCGCTGGCGCAGGACGCGGGCGGCTACCTGGCCTCGGCGCGCAGCCTGGACAACCTGCCGTTCGCTGACGCGCCGCTGCAGTTGGTGCTGCTGGAAACGCCGGACGCCCTGAGCGCGGCCAACGAGACGGCGCTGGCCGTCCTGGTGGGCGCGCTGGTCGTGGGCGCGGGCGTGAGCGCCGCCGCCGTGTGGGCGCTCAACCGCACAGCCGCGCCGGTCGAGCGCGCCCGCCGGCTGGCAGCGCAGCTCGCCGAGCGGGGAGCGGCTGGCAGGCCGTCCGACAGCCCCGACGACGACCTCGCGGCCGCGCTCAGCGACGTATCCGCCCGCCTGACCAGCCTCAGCGCCGAGATGGAGCGGCAGCGGCAGCGGCTGGCTCACAACATGGAACTGGCCACGCGCATCGCCCGCGAGGCCGCCATGCTGCGCGACCTGGACGCGCTGGCCAACCGCGTTCTGGCGCTGGTGTGCGACGAATTCGGCTACGATCACGCTCAGGTGTTCCTGCTGGACGACGCCGGCGTGAACGCTGTCCTGGTGTACAGCCGGGGCGCGGCTGGCGCTCGCCTGCTGGCCGCCGGGCTTAAAGTGCCGGTGGGCGGTTCTTCCGCAGTGGGCCGCGTGACCGCCAGCGGCCGCCCGCTCGTGCTGGACGGCCTGGACGGCAGCGCCGGAGACGACGGCCTGCTGCTGGGCATGCGCGCCCGGCTGGTGGCGCCGCTGTACACCGAGAGCGCCGTCACCGGCGCGTTTGACGTGCAAAGCGCCTCCCCGCAGCTGTTTGGCGAGTTCGAGGTGCAGGCCCTCACGCTGCTGGCTGGCCAGCTCACGCTGGCGCTGCACAACGCCCGCCTGATGATGCAGGCCGAACAGCGCGGCCGCGAGTTGGAGGCGCTCAACCGCCAGCGCATTCGCGCCGCCTGGGAGGGCGCCGAGACGCGCTTCGGCCTGGAGCGCGCCTACAGCTATGACCTGCGCCGTGTTGTCCCCGAGGCCGAGCCGCCGCTGCCGCTGGCCGTCAGTGTCCCCATTCGCATCGGCGCAGAGGTGGTGGGCACGCTCGACGCCGCCCCGCCCGCTGGCCAGCCGTTCAGCGACGACGAGCAGGTCGTGATGCGCGCCGTGGCCGACCGCCTGGCGCTGGCGCTGGAGAACGCCCGCCTGTTCCAAGAGACACAGTTCAGCCTGCGCGAGACCTCGGCGCTGTACGAGCTGAACCGCCGCCTGAACGAGACCGATTCGCTGGCGGGCATCATCCAGGCTGTGATCGAGACCGTCATGCCCCAGGCCGCCAGCGGGCAGATTTTGACGTTCGAGAACGACACGCCGGCCGACAGGCCAGAGGCGCTGCACCTAATCGCCGCCTGGCCTGACGCTGACGGCGGCGTCCCGGCGCGGCCCGAACGCCTTCAGATCGGCGCGCACCCCTTCCTGCAGGCGCTCCAGCCCGACCGCGTGACGGTGGTGAACGACATCGCCCGCGACGCGCGCCTGGACGACCGGCTCAAGCACATCTTCCGCATGGTGGGCGCGGCGGCGCTGGCGGTCGTGCCGCTGAACGTGCGCGGCCTGTGGCGCGGCGTGCTGGCGCTGGAGTTCCCCGCGCCGCGCGCCTTTACCGAACAAGAAGGCCGCATCTACACGGCGCTGATTGACCAGGCGGGCGTGGCCGTGGACAACCGCCTGCTGCTGCGCCAGACCGAGATGACGCTGACGCAGATCGAGCGCCTGTACGGGGCCAGCCGCGCCATCAACACCGCCCAGTCCATGCTTGACCTGGTGCAGGCTGTCGTCGCCACGTCCAACGACGCGCGCCTAGATTACGCCCTCAGCCTGCTGGAAGGCGACCTGGACGCCCAGGGCTGGCCCACCCGCGAGCGCCTGGTGGCGCTCACGCACGGCGGCGCGGTGTACGAGCACAACCGCCTTTACGGCCTGCTGCTGCCGGCCAGCTCGCCCATACGCAGCCGCGAGCCGGTGGCTCTGGAGGCCGGCGACCCCGCTTGGCCGCTGGTGGTGGCTCTGCGCGCCGAGGGGGCGAACTACTGCGCCGTTTTCCCGCTGTTCAGCGCCAATCAGCCGGTAGCCCTGTTCTACGTGTTGGCCTACGAACCCTATGAGATGGCGCTGGAGGACTACGAGGTTTACGTGGCGCTGGCCGGCCAGATGAGCACGGTGCTGCAGAACCGCCGCCTGCTGGAGCAAACTGCGCAGGCCTTGGACGAAACGCGCCGCCTCTACGCGGCCAGCCGCGCCATCAGCGAGGCAGCGGACTCGCTGGCCGTCTACCAGGCCGCCGCCGCTCACCTGTCCACCGTGGCCGAGCGCGTCAGCCGCGTGCAGCTGCTGCTGGCCTGGCCTGAGCCAAGCCTTGACGCGCCTTTCCTGGAGTACGCTTTCGTGTGGACGCCAGCCGGTGTAGACGAAGCGGCGGCTGGCCAGCGTGTGCGCGCCGCCGACACGCCCTACCTGCGGCTGGCGGCTGGCGGGCAGGCCCAGCAGTTCGACAACGTGGACCGCGACCTGGCCGGCGACCAGGACGCGCTGCAAACGCTGCGCGCGGAAGGCGCTGTGAGTATGGTGGTCGCCCCGCTGCGGTCGCGCCACAAGTGGCTGGGCGCGCTGGTGTGCCACAGCGACCGCCCGCAGGCCTTCGAAGAAGCAGACACGCGCTTCGTGCAGGCGGTGGCGGATCAGGTCGCGCTGGCTGTCGAGAACCGCCAGCTCTTCGCCGAGGCTCAGGCCGAGGCCCGCCGGGCGCTGGCCCTGGCCGAGGCCGGCCAGCTCGCCGCCCGCATCGGCGCGGACTTCACGCGCAGCATCAGCGAGGTGTACGCCACTGTCGCCAAGGCCGCCGGCTACGACCGCTGGCTGCTGGCCCTGCGCCCCGATGACAGCCTCGACGACCTGGAGGTGGTGGTGCAGCACGGCCCGGCGCAGGCCGGCCTAGACGTGGGCAGCCGCCTGAACATCGCGCGTTCAGAACACATCCTGGCCCGCGCCGCCCAGCAGCGCCAGGTGATCGTCGCCAACAGCCCTACCGCCGACGGCGGGCTGAGCGCAGCCGACCAGGCCGCTGCCGGCAAGCGCCTCAGCGCGCCGGTTGCCGTGGGCGACCAGGTGCTGGGCGCGCTGCTGGTGGGCCGCCCGCTGCACGAGGCCGATCTCACCGAGCGCGACGTTCAGCTGGTCACCACGCTGGCGGCTCAGGTAGCCGTCGCTGTGGAAAACCGCCGCCTGTTCCGCGCTGTCGAGGCCGAGCGCCAGACGCTGCGCTCCATCCTGGACACGATGCCGGCCGGCGTGCTGGTGCTGGACGCCGCCACCTTCCACCCCATCGAGTTCAACGCTCGAATAGAGAGCCTGCTGGGGCGGCGTGTGGACGCCAACCGGCCGTTCAGCGCTGACGACTACCAGATTTTCCGCACCGGCACTGCCATGCGCTACACCGACCGCGATCTGCCCATCTTCACAGCCGCCGAGACCGGCGCGCCAGCCTCGATTGACGACCTGGTGGTGCTGCACGACGACGGCGGGCAGATTGACCTGCTCATGAGCGCCGCCCCCATCCGCGACAGCAGCGGCAGCATCAGCGCGATCGTGGCCGCCGTAGAGGACATCAGCGGCCTGCGCGGCCTGGAGAGCGCGCTGCAGGACAACCTGCGCGAGACAATTGCGCTGTTCGAGGCCACCCGCGCCCTGTCCGAGGCCGCCAGCACCGACGACGTGCTGGACACGCTGCTGGCCCAGCTTGTCACCATCGAGCCGGACGACGCGGCCGTCGCCATCTACGACGCGGCCAGCGGCCAGACGCGCGTCGCGCGCGCGCTGGCTTCTAACCCCGCCGACGTGACGCTGCCAGCGGCGCTGCTGCTGCCGGATGGGCCGGTGATGGTGAGCGACGTCGCCCACAGCAGCTATCTCAACCAAGCCGACCGCGCCGCGCTGGCGCAGATGGGCGCGCGCGCGCTGGCCACCTTCCCGCTGCGCGCCCCCCAACGCGACGAGCCGCTGGGCTGGCTGGCGCTGTTCTTCGCCGCCCCGCACGACTTCACGCCAGAGGAGGACCGCTTCCTCACTACCCTGGCCGACGGCGGCGCTGTCGCGCTGGATAACCGCTACCTGTTCGCCAGCACGCAGCGCGCGCTGCACGAGGCCAGCACGCTCTACCGCGCCAGCCGCGCCCTGGCCGACGCTGCCAGCCCGGCCGATGTGCTGCAGGCGGCCGTCGAGCACCTGGCCGCCGACACAACCGGCCAGGTGTTCCTGGCCCTGCTGGACGCCCCAGCCTGGGACAGCAGCGGCGCGCGCGCTGAAGTGGCAGCCTGCTGGGCCGCCGACGGCTCGGCCGACCTGCTGGGCGCTGAGTTCACACCGGAGTCGTTCCCGGCGTGGCGGCTGCTGGCCGCGCCCGCCCTGCTGACCGTGGCCGACAGCGCGAGCGACCCCAACCTGAGCGCAGCCGAACGCGCGGCCCTGGCGCAGATGGGCGCGCGCGCGCTGGTCGTCCTGCCGCTGCGCGTAGCCAACCGGCCGCTGGGCGCGCTCTGGCTGGCGTCCACCGCGCCAGGCGAGCCGGACGAGCGGGGCCGCCGTGTGCTGCAGGCGTTCATGGAGCAGGCATCGCTCACTATCGAGGCCGCTCGCCTGGTGCAGCAGACAGAGGACCGCGCCCGCCAGCTGGCCACCTCGGCCCAGGTGAGCCGGTTCGCCACCTCGGTGCTCGACCTCGACGTGCTGCTGCCGCGCCTGGTGGACTTGATCCGCGACGCCTTCGGCTACGACCACGTGCAGGTGTTCCTGATGGATCACCAGGGAGAAAACGCCGTGCTGCGCGCCAGCACGGGCGAGGCTGGCCGGGCGCTGCTGAGCATCGGCCACAGCCTGCCCAAAGGCTCCAGCAGCGTGATCGGCCAGACGGTCGCCACCGGCCAGCCGGTGATCGCGCTCGACACCGGCCGCTCGGACGTTGTCCACCGGCCCAACCCGTACCTGCCCAACACCCGCTCGGAGCTGGCCCTGCCCCTGCTGGTGCAGGAGCAGGTGGTGGGCGCGCTCGACGTGCAGTCGAACCGGCCCAACGCCTTCGACCAGGAGGACGTGACCGTGCTGACGGCGCTGGCCGCGCAGATCGCTGTCGCTATCGAGAACGCGCGCCTGTTCCGCCAGTCCGAACGCCGCGCCAGCGACATGAGCCTGCTGTTTGCCGTGACCACCGCGGCCGCGGCCGCCGAGAACCTGGCCGAAGCGCTGGACAACGTGGCGCAGGACCTGCGCGAGTCGCTGGAGGCGCTGGCGGTGGGCATCTATCTGCCGCGCACCTACGTTGACGAGCTGAACGATGCGCTGCAAGTGCGGCTGGAGCTGGCGGCTGCAGCCGGCAGCAGCCGGCCGCTGGCGGACCTGCCCGCCGTAACAGTTGGCGACCCCACAAACGCGATTGGCATCGCGGCGGCCAGCTTGCGCTCGCGCATCATCAACCAGCTTGAACCGGGCAGCCTGTACCGGCCGCTGGTGGCCAGCGCCCAATCGGCCGTGATCGTGCCGCTGGCCAGCGGGTCGCAGCTTGTGGGCCTGATCACAATGGAGAGCGCCGCGCCGTTCGCCTACACGCCGGAGACGCTCACGCTGCTGCAAACGATGGGCGGCACGCTGTCCGCCATCATCCAGAATGCCCAACTGCTGGAGCAGCTCCAGCACACCAACGAGCAGCTGCGCGAGCTGGACCGCGTCAAGAGCGAGTTCCTGGCCAACATGAGCCACGAGCTGCGCACGCCGCTCAACTCGATCATCGGCTTCAGCCGCGTAATCCTAAAGGGCATTGACGGCCCGCTGACCGAGATGCAGGAGCACGACCTCACCACGATCTACAACAGCGGCCAGCACCTGCTGGGCCTGATCAACGACATCCTCGACCAGGCCAAGATCGCCTCCGGCAAGATGGACCTCAAGCTGGACTACTTCGACATCAAGCCGGTGCTGGAGGGCGTGCGCTCGATCGGCATCGGCCTGGTGAAGGACAAGCCGATCACCATCGCGCTCGACGTGCAGTCCGGCCTGCCGAAAGTTTACGGCGACGAATTCCGCACGCGCCAAGTGCTGCTCAATCTGGTTTCCAACGCGGCCAAGTTCACGCAGCAGGGTTCGATCACGCTGTCCGTGTACACCGTGACCGGCGAGGCTGGCCGGCGCTTCGTGCGCGTGGACGTGACGGACACCGGCATCGGCATCGCCGCCAAGGACATGCCGCTGCTGTTCGAGGCTTTCCGCCAGGTGGACTCGTCGCTGACGCGCACGGCGGGCGGAACCGGCCTTGGCCTGCCCATCTCCAAGTCGTTGGTGGAGATGCAGGGCGGCGAGATGCTGGTGGAGTCGCGGGTAGGCCAGGGATCCACCTTCAGCATCACCATCCCCACGCAGCCAGCCGCCGGCAGCGCAGCCGAGCGCCACGAGCAGCCGGTTGAGGCCGCCGCTGACTCTGCGGGCAGCAGCAACGACACCCTGCGCCTGACCGTCAGCGACAGCCAGACAGGCAGCCGCGACACGGCCACCGTGCCTGCCGTCATGCCCAAGCGCCAGGTGCTGCTCATCGAGGAAATTGCCGACCGCGTAGATCAGTTCCGCCGGGTCATTCAGCGCGACGGCTTCGACGTGTTCACCGCCTCCACCACGCTGGAGGCCGAGGCAATGGCCAGCGGGCTGCGCCCGTCGGTCATCGTGATGGACGTGAACTTCGCCGGCGGCCAGGGCTGGGACATCCTGGACACACTCAAGCAGCGCGAGGACACCAGCGACATACCGGTGGTGGTGGTCACGCTCAGCGACGAGGCCGAGCGCGCCTACCAAGCCGGGGCGCACGCCTTCCTGCAGCACCCGATCGTGCCAGAGCAGCTCTCGCAGGCCGTGCTGGACGCCGAACAGGCCGCCAGCGTCAGCCGCATCCTCATCATTGACGACCAGCCAGAGAGCGCCCGCCTGCTGAAAGAGCTGCTGGACGAAAGCGGGCACTACCGCGTATTCGCCGCGCCAGACGGCGCGGCCGGGGTCTCGCTGGTGGCGCGCCGCCGGCCCGACCTGGTCATCCTGGACCTGAACATGCCGGGCAAGGACGGTTTCGAGGTGCTCGATGAGCTGCGCGCCAACCCGGAGACCAGCAGCATCCCTGTGCTGGTGGTGACCAACCGCGCCCTCAACCCTGAAGACCGCGCGCGGCTGGCGCACGTCCGCGTGTTCCAGAAAACAGAGCTGAACGGCGCAAGCCCGCAGCAGTTCATCCGCGACGTTCAGGCGCACCTGGAGCGCAACGGGGGCTAAATCTCACAAACCTCGCCGCGGCCCTCTCCACTGGCGAGGGGCTTTCCCCGTGTCCGCGTGGAGAGGGTGGGCGGTGAGGCCGGCATGGATCGCAATTCGACAACCACGAGGACGTTTTGACCAGCACAGCCAAACACATCGAACTCGAATGCATCAACTGCCGCGCGCGCGTCCCGCTGGACAAGAACGTCTCCGGCTGCCCGCGCTGCGGCGAGAACATCTTAGAGGCGCGCTACGACCTCAGCGGCCTGGACCCGGCCGCCTGGATGGAGGCGCTGCGGGCGCGGCCAGTCGGCCTGTGGCGCTATCACGAAGTGCTGCCGATTTACGACACGGGGAACATCGTCTCGTTGGGCGAGGGCGGCACACCGCTGGTGAAATCGCGCGCGCTGGCCGCCAGCCTGGGCCTGAAGCACCTGTACATCAAGGACGAGCGCCAGATGCCCACCGGCAGCTTCAAGGACCGGCAGGCCACCGTCGCCATCTCCGCCCTGCGCGAGATGGGCGTGGACGAGCTGGTGGTGGCCAGCACCGGCAACGTGGCCATCGCCTACGCCGCCTACTGCGCCCGCGCCGGCATCAAGCTGTGGGCCTTCTTCCCCAGCCTGGCCCCCGCCGACAAGATGCGCGAGGCCGCGCTCTACGGCGCAGAGGTGATGAAGATCACCGGCACATACGACCAGACCAAAGAGCTGGCCGCGCGCTTCGCCCGCACCAAGGGCGTCTTTCTGGACCGGGGCATCAAGAGCGTGGCGGCTATCGAGGCGATGAAGACGATGGCCTATGAGATCGCCGAGCAGCTCGGTCACGAGCTGGAGGGCGGCAGGCGCTGGCGCGCGCCGGACTGGTTCCTGCAGGGCGTCAGCGGGGGCATGGGGCCGATCGGCGTGGGCAAGGGCTTCCGCGAGATGCTCGACTTCGGCATGGTGGACAGCATGCCGAAGATGGGCATCGTCCAGTCCGCCGGCTGCGCGCCGATGGTGGAGGCGTGGCAGCGCGGCCAGCGCATCGCCACGCCCATCGAACGGCCGGAGACGATCATCGCCACGCTGGCCACCGGCAACCCCGGCCGCGCCTACGAGCTGCTCTACGACTATGTGCAGGCCTACGGCGGCTATTTCGTCAGCGCCAACGACCAGGAGGCCTTCAGCGCCATCCGCATCCTGGCGCGCAACGACGGCATGTCCGTTGAGCCGGCGGTGGGCGTGACGTTCGCCGGGCTGTTCAAGATGGTGCAGAAAGGCATCATCAAGCCGGACGACGTGGTGGTGGTCAACGGCTCTGGCCACACGATGCCGGTGGAAACGCAGATTCTCGATGAACAGTGGCAGCGCTCGATTGACCTGTCGGTGCGCTCAGCCGCGCCGGTGCTGCCGGAGGAGGGCCTGCTGGCGGCGCTGGAGCAGATGGACGCGCTGGTGCGGCGCGTCGTGCTGGTGGAGGACAACGCCGACGCCGCCCGCCTCATCAGCCGCATCCTGCAGGCGCGCGGCAGCTGCGACGTGCGCGTGGCCGCTAACGGCGCGGATGGCTTGGCGCTCATCCGCGAGACGCGCCCGGACCTGGTCATCACCGACCTGATGATGCCTGGCGTAGACGGTTTCACGCTGATTGACGCCATGAAGGCCGACTCAACCATGAACCACATTCCCATCATCGTAGTGACGGCCAAGGAGCTGACCGCCAAAGAGCGCGCGCGCCTCGGTGGGCAGATCAACCTGCTGCTGCAGAAAGGCTCGTTCATTGACGAGGACTTTGTGGCCAGCTTGATCAGCGAGCTGAGCTGAGAGGTCACGCGCCGTGCGCGCCCGCGCGTCTGTTTACCTGCCAGCCTTGGCGGCGGCTGTCCTCACGCCGCTGTTCCTGGGCGTTGCGCCGGTTTTCGGCAAGCTGGCCATCACCGCCGGCGCGGCTCCGTTCGGCGTGGC
This sequence comes from Anaerolineae bacterium, assembly GCA_034435995.1. Classification (GTDB taxonomy): domain Bacteria; phylum Chloroflexota; class Anaerolineae; order Aggregatilineales; family Phototrophicaceae; genus DAOTWC01. Next base: position 31,326 of record DAOTWC010000081.1, read on the forward strand.
GGCGCTGCGCACGGCGGGTGCGGTGCTGCTGCTGTGGGCGGTGTACCTGGCGCTGTTCCGGCGCTTTATTTACATCTACCCGGCCGGCTTGCTCGGCTGCGTCGTGATCGGCGTGGTGAACGGCATTGGCTCGCTGTTTTACTACGGCGGGCTGGGTCTGCTGGACGCCTCGCTGACGCAGCTGCTCAACGGCACGTACCTAGTGTTCGCTGTGCTGCTCACGCGCATTGGCGGCGAGCGCCTGGACCGCCGGATGCTGCTGCGCGTGGCGCTGGCGCTGGCCGCGCTGGTGCTGCTTACCGGCTTCGGCAGCAGACCGGTGGACTGGCTGGGCGTGGGCCTGATGCTGGGCAGCGCCATCACCTTCGCCGGCACGGTCATCCTCAGCCAGTACGTGCTGCTGGAGATGCCCGCGCCCACCATGACACTCTACTCGCTCAGCACAATGGCGGTGCTGGTGCTGATGGTGTGGCTGGCGGCGGGCGCGCCGGGGCTGGCCGCCGCCGCCGGCCCGGCGCTGACGCCGATCGCGCTGCTGGCGGTGACGACGGCGCTGTCGCGGCTGGCGATGTACAGCGGCATCAAAATCCTGGGCGGCATGCAGACGGCTGTCCTGGCGGTGGCCGAGATCGGCGTGGCACTGGTGCTGGCCTTTCTACTGCTGGGCGAGCGCCTGACGGCAATGCAGGTGGTGGGCGTAGGGCTGCTTACGGCCAGCCTGCTGCTGGTGCGCGCCCGCGACCTGGCCTCGGCCCGCTTCAACCCCGGCGCGCTGTTGGTGCAGAACATGGCCGCCCAACAGTTCCAGTGGATCGCCTTTCACCGCGCTTTCGCCCGCGCCCCGCTGGACGCCGATGACGACGTGATGGCCAAAGTGACCACGCGCGAGATGCGCGCCATCCAGCGCATGATGGGCGTGGACACCGGCCCGCTCAATCCCTTCCCCATCGTCAACCCGACGGCGCACTACAGCGTGGACCTGCGCGCTTTCCTGGACGAAACGCAGCCGCCAGACGACGAAAAACCGCCGTCGCCCTAGCGCCTGCGTTATAATTCGCGGCCATGAATGCGCACGCTGCATCGCCCACCCTGATCTGTGCCGACTGCGGGCAGGCCGCCGGGCCGCTGGACTGGCACTGCGACGGCCACCCGCTGGAGATCGCCGGCGCGCCGCCGTTCGACGCCGCCGCCATTGACGCGGGCGCGTGGAGCATGTGGCGCTACGCCGCCGCGCTGCCGGTGGCGCGGCGCGTCTCGCTGGGCGAGGGCCTGACGCCGCTCGTCCCAGTGCAGGCCGGCGGGATGCGCTTTCACGCCAAGCTGGAGTACCTCAACCCGACCGGCTCGTACAAGGACCGCGGCACGGCTGCGCTGCTCAGCCACATGCTGGCGCACGGCGTGGCGGCCGTCGTCGAGGACTCATCGGGCAACGCGGGCGCATCGCTGGCGGCCTACTGCGCCGCCGCTGGCGTGCGGGCGCGGGTGTACGTCCCGGCGGGCGCGCCGGCGGGCAAGAAGCGCCTGATCGAGCGCTTTGGCGCGGCGCTGGTCGAAATCCCCGGCCCGCGCGCCGCCGCCGCTGACGCCGTGCGCCAGGCCGCCCAAAACACCCCCTACGCCAGCCACGCCTGGAGTCCCTATTTCATTGCCGGGCAGATGACGTGCGCCTGGGAAATCTGGGAGCAGTTGGGGCGGCGCGCGCCGGACGCGATCGTGTGCCCAGTGGGCTACGGCGGGCTGCTGCTGGGGCTGGCGCGCGGCTTCCGCGCCCTGCTGGACGCGGGGTTGATCGAGCGACTGCCGCGCCTGTACGCGGCCCAATCAGCCGCCTGCGACCCGCTGGTGCGCGCGTGGGAGCGCGGCGGGCCGGTGGAGGCGGTCGAGCAGGGCCAGACGGTGGCCGACGGCATCGCGGTGACGCTGCCGCAGCGCGCCGCCGAGCTGCTGGCCGCGCTGCGCGACAGCGGCGGCGGCGCGCTGCGCGTCTCTGATGAGGCGGCGCTGGCGGCCCAGGCGGCGCTGGCCCGGCGCGGTCTGCTGGTGGAGCCAACCGGCGCGGTGGGCGCAGCAGCGCTGGCGGACGCCCGGCGGCTGGCCGGCGCGAACGCGGCGTTCGTTGTGCCGCTGACCGGCAGCGGACTCAAGGCGCTGTAGCCGGCTGACCTAACGAAAACAGCCCTTTGTGTTACAATCGCCGCTAACCGCAGAGGGCATAGGGCAAGTGGGGGGCAGTGCAGATGCCCGACTATAACCTGAGCGAGAAGGAGCACCGTCTGGCGCTGCGGGCGGCGCTGGTGATTGACGCCGTGCGCGAGGCGCTGGACGCCCTCACCGGCTTGGCGCTGCGCTACGCCGAGCGCGGCCTGGATCAGGAGGCCGCTAAACTGCTGACGTTCGTGCTGCGCCACCCGGACGTGCGTTACGACACCTTCGACTACGCCGAAGACCTGTTTCTCGATCTCGAAGCGCGCGTGTGCCCGCGGGTGATCGAGGACGCGCGCGCGTTCGCGCTGGGCAAGTCGCTTAAGAGCGTGGCCGATTACGTCTTTGCGCTGGCCGACGACGATGAGTAGCGCAGCTCATTCGCCTCGTTCGCCTGCGTACAGCGCCGCATAGCGCGCAGCGGCTCTCGCCCAACTGTGATCGCGCGCCACCAGCGCCGGGCCGGCCGCGCTCAACTTGGCGCGCAGCGCTGGATCGGCCAGCAGGCGGATCACCGCCGCCGCCAGCGCGCCGCCCTCCACCGGCGCGACCAGCGCGTCGCGTTCGTTTTGAACGGCGATGCCGTCCACGCTCAGCGGCGTGGCCGCCAGCGGGCAGCCCATTGCCAGCGCCTCCAGCACCTTGTTCTTGATGCCGGCCCCCAGCCGCAGCGGGCTGACAAAGACCGCCGCCCGCGCCAGGTAGGGGCGCAGGTCGTCCACGCGCCCGGTGACCGTTACGCGGTCCGAAGCCAGCGCCTGCACCTCCGGCGGCGGGTCTGCGCCCACCAGCCACAGCCGCGCATCCGGAAAGCGCGCCTGCACCTGCGGCAGCAGCGTCTGCGCCAGATAACGCGCGGCGTCGGCGTTGGGCGCGTAGGCGAAGTTGCCGGTGAACAGCAGCGCGGCTGGCTCGCGCGCGGCTGGCTGCGGCTGGAAATACGCCAAGTCTACGCCGTTGGGGATCACCTCGACGCGCAGCGCCGGGTTGAGCGCCAGCAGCTCGGCGCGGTCCGGCGGCGAGACGACCACCGCCGCCCGGTAGGGCGCGAACATAAACGCCTCGTAGCGGCGCGCCGCCCACAACTGCGCCCAGTGAGACAGGCGCGGCTCGCGCGCGGCCAGCCGCCGCAGGTACAGGCTGTAGGACTCGTAGGGCGTGATGATGGCCGGCAGGCCGCCCAGCGCGCCAGCGTATTCATAGACCTGCACGCCGCCGAAAAAGTGCGCGACATCGTATCGGCCGGAGGCGGCGCGCGCGGCGACGCGCGCCCACATCGCCGGCGACCAGGCGTCGGCGGCGCGGCGCGGGAAACGCGCCCGCGGCAGCGCCAGCCGCCGGGCATACGCGGCGGCCGTGCGGCGCGGCTCTGGCAGCGCCTCGATCGTGCGAAAGCCAGCGCGGACGCCCGGCGCGGCCCAGTCCACGGCGGCGTCCTCAGGCCGGTCAGCGAAGGCCAGCAGGTCGAGTTCAACGCCGATCTGCGCCAGCGCGCGCGACAGATGCCAGATGATGAGCCGGTCGCCCAGGTGCAGCGGGTGCGGCGGGCAGCGCGAGACCATCAGGACGCGGGTCACAGCAGGCGCTCCAGCGTGCGCGTGAACTGCAGCGCGCTGGCCTGCGCGGAGAAGCGCTCCAGGACGCGCGCCCGGCCCGCCGCGCCCAGGCGCGCGCGCAGCGCCGGATCGCGCAGCAGGGTGATAACCCGTCCGGCCAGCGCGCCGGGGTCGTCCGGCGGAACAAGACAGCCGGTTACGCCATCAACGACGGTTTCCGCCGGGCCGCCGCGGTTGGTGCTGACGACGGGCCGCGCGCAGGCCATCGCCTCAACGACGGCCATGCCGAAGCCCTCGAAGCGCGAGGCGCACACCACGACATCGGCGGCGGCCAGCACGCGCTCGACGTCAGGGCGGAAGCCGAGGTATTTCAGCCGCCGCTGGAGCAGGCTGTCGGCCTGCGCCGCCGCCAGCACCCGCTGCTTGTAGGCGCTGTCCGCGCCGGTCTGGATGTTCTCGCCGGCGACGATAAAGCGCGCCTCCGGGATTTGCAGCGCCACCTGGCGCGCCATCGCCTGAAACGTGTCGTGGCCCTTCACGTCCTGGAAGCGGGCCACCAGCGCCACCACTGGCGCGTCGGCGGGGATGCCTGCCTCAAAGCGGACGCGCAGGCCGTCCACGCCGGGGTGAAAGCGTTCGGTGTCCACACCGGGGTAGAGCACTTCGACGCGCTCCGGCGGCATGAACGGCGGGCTGCCCAGGAAGCCGTCCTTGATGGCCTGCGAGTGGGCGAAGGCGGCGGCGCTGCGGCGGAAGAACGCGCGCTGCCAAGGCCGCGGCCGGAACCACCAGCCCATGCACGTCCACAGCGCGGGCACGCCGGCGCGCGCGGCGGCGGGCTGGGCGAACGGCAGCGCGTGGTATTCGCTGTGCACAGCGCGGATGTCGTGGGCGCGGATCAAGCGCTCGATGCGGCGGACAACGGGCAGGCGCGCCCACAGCGCCGGGACGAAATACACACTGGCAGCGCGCCAGGGAAACACGTGGGCCGGCCAGCCGTGCGACTGCCAGCGCGCGGCAAGCTGGCCGGGGCGCGGCGTGAGCAGGTGCAGCCGCCAGCGGGCCGGATCAAGCTGCTCGGCCAGGTTGAGCAGAGCCGTTTCGCCGCCGCCCAGGTCGGCATAGCTGGTGATGAACAGGATGCTGCGCGGACTCATCACAGCTGCAGCCGCCGCGCGACCAGCGGCCCGCGCAGGCGCGCCAGCGGCGGCAGCGGCCCGCCGATCAGCGGCAGGGCGTAATCCGCAAAGGCCGGCGTGACCATGTTCCCGGCGGCGTTCATGTATTCGCGCGGCAGCAGCTTCTCGCGCCCGGCGCAGGCGTCCAGCGGCTGCGCGCCGGCGACGCAGCGGTAGGGCGCGGCGGACACGCGCTCCAGCGTGACCATGAAGCCGCTCGCGCCTGCCGCCAGCCGTTCGACGGCGGCGGCGCCCGCCAGCTCCGCCTCTGCGCGATCGGTTTCGGAGACGCACGCCGAGAACGACCGCCCAACCAGCCCCGGCCGCAGCGCCCGCGCCTGCCAGCCGAAGCGCTCGCGCGCCAGCGCCGCCAGGTGCGACGACGCCCCCGCGCCGATCGAGTGTAAGGCACGGCCCATCACGTCGCGCGCTTCAACCTGGGCCTGCCCGATGAACGCGCCGGCGGCGTCGCGGATGCCTTCCCCCACCACGACGAACACGTACCCCAGCCGGGCGTGCACCCGCGCCGCGTCGTCCAGAAACTGCGCCTCGTCGAATGGAATCTCCGGCACGTAGACCAGGTGCGGCGCGTCGTCATCCGACTCCTTGCCCAGCGCCGCAGCCGCCGCCAGCCAGCCGGCGTTGCGCCCCAACGCCTCCAGGATGAGCATATCGTCGAATGTGGCCATTGCCTCCAGGTCACGGCCGGTGTCGCGGGCGGCCAGCGCCAGGAAGCGCGCCGCGCTGCCGTAGCCAGGCGCGTGATCCGTGCCCCACAGGTCGTTGTCAATTGTCTTGGGCACGCCGGCTGCGCGCAGCGGCCAGCCGGCTGCCTGGGCCGCCGCGCTGATGCGGGCGCACACCGTCATCGAGCCGTTGCCGCCGATGTAGACGAACGCCCCTACGTCGTGGGCGCGCAGTGTGTCTACGACGCGCGCGTACTCGTCGTCTGCCAGCCGGCGGCGGCTCGAACCGAGCGCCGCCCCCGGCGTGCGCGCCAGCAGCGCGAGGTTCTCCGGCGGCTCGGCGCTGAGGTCGCGCAGCGTCTCGCTGAGCGCGCCCTCCAAGCCGTGCGCCAGGCCGTACACGCGCGCGAACCCGGCGCGCTGCGCCGCGCGGATCACGCCGGCCAGGCTGGCGTTGACCACTGCGGACGGCCCGCCGGACTGCGCTACTGCCAGCGCGCCAGTCATGTGGTTCGCGGCGTTGGCCGGCCGCCCTGCGCTGCGCTCATCGCTGACGCCCTTTCGTTCTGCGCCCGCCCCGCGCCTGGCACGCTGGGGATAAACGGGCATGCATTCAGGGGATGTTTCTCTCTTTAAGTATATAAGGTAGCAGTCTTAGTAGGGGCTGTGCAAATGTCGAAAAGTCGGTAACGCGGGTTGTAATGCGGGATATTTATCCCAGGTTAGCGGCGGCTGGCGCGCCATAACCCAGGTTTATCACCGGCAGCCGCACCGCTGTGGGATTGTGTGGGAAAAAAGTTATGCACAGGCCGTGTTGATAACTGGCGGGCGTTTTGCACAGCTTCGACAGGCCTCCATGCCGAGGTGTGCAAAAGGGGCTGTCTGCGCTGTATTTGGGTTAAGTTATGAACAGTTTTCGACAGGCTGCGCACAGGTTTTGCACAGGCTGTCTACAGGTGTTTTGGGATAACCGGCTGGAATCGCTGCGATACTGGGGATATATCGCAGAAAATTTGTTCTTTATCCCAAGGTCGCTTTGGGATAACGGCGCGCGAGGGCTGCCATTCAAAATCGCAGTATGCGCTGCGAGTTGCCAGCGGCGCGCGCGGGGGATATGGTAGAAGCAGCAGATACAGCCAGCGGGAGAGGGGGCGAACATGTTCACCACAGAAGACGAACGGGTGCGCGCGGCGGCCTTCGCTATCACGGCGCGCTTCGAGGGCGGCGCTTACGACGCCTACCAGAACCACGACCGGGGCATCGTCAGCTACGGGCGCTTCCAGTTCACGCTGGCGGCGGGCACGCTGGGCACGGTCGTCACGCGCTACTTGCAGCGGTCGCAGTCGGCGGCGGCAGAGCGGCTGCGCCCGTATCAGGCGCGCATCCTTAACCGCGACCCGACGCTGCGCGGCGACGGCGAGCTGCGGGCGGCGCTGGTGGCAGCCGCGCGCGAGCCGGCTATGCAGCAGGTGCAGGACGAGCTGGCGACCGAGGCCTACTGGGATCGCACACACCAGATCGCCATCGCGCCACGCGGCATCCGCCTGCCGCTGAGCCGGGCGCTGCTGTTCGACGTGAGCATCAACTTCGGCGTGGGCGATGGCTTCCTGCGCATGGCCGAGCGCGACTTCGGCGTGGCGCAGCGCTCGCGGCTGGGCGACAACGGCCTCAGCGAGGAGCAGCTCATCCGCCGCGTGACCGAGCTGCGCAAACGCTCGCACGACCGCCAGGCCGAGCGCGACCGGCTGCCCGGCCTAAGTGTGCGCGGCGATTTCTGGGTGGCGCGCGTGGCGGCCGGCGACTGGCAGCTTCAGGGCGACGCCAACGGCAATGTCAACGTCAACGGCGCGCTGGTGCAGGTGCGCAATCCGCTCAGCGCTGGCGCAGCGCCGCCCCCGCCCGGCCCGCTGCGCATCACGCCGGCGGGCGGCCCGGTCAACCTGCGCGACCAGCCCACCACTGTCGGCAGCGCTGTGCGCGCCCTCGTGCGCCCCGGCGACGTGCTGACGGTGATCGAGGACCCCGATGCGGCGCGGCCGAAGATCGGCAGCACGGCCAGCCAGCAGTGGGTAGCCGTGCGCACCGCCGACGGCGTCACCGGCTTCACCGCTGCCTGGCTCTACCGGGTGCACGAAGACTGATTAACGGCCGCGCATTTCGAATCTAACGCCGCCGGCGGATCTGTAAGCATCTTGCAAGGTAAGCCAGCCTAGAATTCTTACAAATTACGCAATTTCTCAATGCAGCGCTGCGGGCACTTGGCTGCTTCCGGGCGCTTGCCGCGTGATGCATATTGTCTCAACAGCGCAGCCAATCATGTCACGAACCCCACCACCACGGCAGGTGCTGGGGACAGCGGGGAGAACAAAGATGGTCGGGGACAGATTAAAAGGCTTTCTTGTCGTCCTGGTGCTTCTAGCGCTGCTGGCCCCGCTGGGCCTGGGCGGCCTAACGGCACAAGCCCAGGTATTCGCGCCCACGCCGATCCTGGTAGTAGTCAACGACAGCGCGCCCTACCAGTTTGGCCGCTACCTGGGGGAAATTCTCACGGCTGAGGGCATTACCAGCTTTGTGACGGTTCAGATCGGCGCGCTGACCGCGGCCGATCTAACGAACCGCGACCTGGTTATCGTGGCCGAGACGCCGCTGACGCCTGGCCAGGCTGCGCTCCTCACAGACTATTACAACGCCGGCGGGCGGCTGCTGGCGATGCGGCCCGACGCGCAGATCGCCGGGCTGTTCGGCCTGGGCGCTGCCGTGGGGACGCAGGAGCGCGCCTACCTGCGCATCCTTAACGGCGCAGTTGTCAACGGTGAAGCGCCCGGCCAGGGCATCACTGGCCAGACGATTCAGTATCACGGCACGGCCACGCTGCACAACACCCTGGGCGGCGCTGTCACTGTTGCCGAGCTGTACAGCAGCGCCACCGCGCCCACCGGCTTCCCAGCAGTGGTGGCCACCAGCGATGGCCGCGCCGCCGCCTTCACCTACGATCTAGCGCGCAGCGTTGTGCTGATGCGCCAAGGCAACCCAGCCAACGCCAACGTGGACGTTGACGGCGACGGCGTCTTCCGCACGCGCGACCTGTATCTGAGCGCCGACGGCAACCACTGGGTGGACCGCACCCGCCTGCCCATCGTGCAGGCTGACGAGCAGCAGCGCCTGTTCGCGCGGCTGGTGCGCCAGGCCGTCGAGCAGGTGCGCCCGCTGCCGCGCCTGTGGTATTTCCCCGGCACAGCCCGCACCCTGCTTATCGCCACCAGCGACTCGCACGCCAACCCGGCGAGCTACCACGTCGAGCTGCAGAACGCGGTAGCTGATTACGGCGGCACGCTCACAACCTATCTCTCGATTGGCGCGCCGGACAACGCAACGATTCAAAGCTGGCGGGCGCAGGGGCACGAGTTCGGCATGCACCCGTATGTCTACCGCGCTGATCCGTTCCCGCCGTTCAACGTAGAAAACATTGTAGAGGGGTACTACGTCGCCAACTACTGGTTCGAGAACACGTATACCAGCCCGAAATCGCGCACGGTGCGCGCGCACGATATCGGCTGGCTGGGCTGGACCGACGCCGCTGAGCTGGGGCTGCAGTACAACATCAACCTCAACCTAGACCTGTTCACTGTTGGCCGCTGGCTGCAGCTCCCTGATGGGAGCTGGCCGCACGGCTACATGAACGGCAGCGGCCAGCCGATGCGCATGGTGCGCGCCGACGGCGTGATTCTGAATTATTACCAGCAGGCGATGCCGCTGATTGACATCCAGCTTCTGTGCCAGCTTGCATACGAGGGCCTCAACAACACGACTGCCATGGCCGTCTCGCGCGAGCTGATTGACAACAGCCAGGCCGGCGGCTATTCCGCCATTGGGGCGTTCTTCCAGGTGGACTGTGTTCAATATGGCACCACGCCCTGGGTGCGCGACACGCTGGCCTACGCCCAGAGCGTGGGCGCGCCGATCTGGAACGCCGACCGCTTCCTGGCGTTCACCGAGACGCGCTACGACAGCGAATACACCGACATCGTCTGGAACGGGGCGACCAGCACGCTCACGTTCAACTTGATCGCGCCCGCCAGCGGTTTCGACCTGAGCACGATCATACCAGCCAGCTACAACGGCAGCGGTTTGTCGTCGGTGCTGGTGGACGGCAGTCCTGTGGCGTTCAGCGTGCAGCCGATCAAGGGCCGGAACGAGGCTTTTGTTACCGTTCAGGCAGGCAGCCGCAGCTTTGTGGCCGTTTACGACGGCCCGGTGAGCACACCGACGCCAACCTGGACGCCGTCGGCCACGCCCACCAACACCCCAACCCCCACCCCGACAGCGACAGAAGGCCCGTCGCCAACGCCGACTGACACGCCGACCAACACCCCGACTCCTTCGCCAACGCCGGCGCCGCTGCCTGGGACGTACACACAGACGCTGCAGGTGAACGCGGGCAGCGACGACGTCAACGAAGACGGCGCTGACCTGGAGGTGAACAACGCCACGATCTGGGTGGGCAGCGGCGAGAGCGCCAGCGCCAGCTACCTGGGGCTGCGGTTTAACAACGTGCCAGCCCCGGCCGGCGCGACGATTGACAGCGCCTACCTGCAGTTCTACTCGCCCACCGGCGGCTGGACGGTCGTTGCCGCGGAGATCGCGGCGGAAGCCGTTGACAGCAGCGTCACGTTCACGCTGGCCAACCGGCCGTCGCAGCGGCCGCTGACCGCCGCGCGCGTGCAGCACAACTCGAACGCGCAGTGGCTGGCGGGCAATTGGTACAACTTCGACGAAATGCGCACCGTGGTGCAGGAAGTCGTTGACCGGCCCGGCTGGCAGGTTGGCAACAGCCTGTCCATCATCCTGCGCGGCACAGCCGGCGCGTGGGCGCGCAAGTTCGCGGCGGCCTTCGAGAGCAGCCCGGTTAACGCGGCGCGGCTGGTGATCACCTACACTATCCCCGGCCCGACGGCCACGCCAACCGACCTGCCGACCAATACCCCGACTCCAACGCCAACGCTGACGCCGACCGACGGCCCATCGCCGACGTCAACCGACACGCCAAGCGTTCCGACCAACACGCCCACGCCGACGCCCACGCCGACGCCGGAGTCGCTGACGACGCTGTTCGGGCACAACGGGCGGTTCTTCCACGGGAACATGTTCAACGTGACGGTGACGAACCCGCTGGAGATCACCAGCTTCGACGTGAACATTGGGGCGGGGAACACGACGGTGAGCGTGTACTACCGGATTGGCGGCTACGCGGGGGTGGAGGCGAACCCGGCGGCGTGGACGCTGATGGGGTCGGCGGCGGTGGTGGGCGCTGGCCCGAACAACCGGACGGCTTTAGCAGTGAGCAGCCCGGTGCTGCAGCCGGGGACGTACGGGTTCTACGTGACGGTGGACCCGGCGGGGCCGGTGGACATGTACTACACGTCGGGGAGCGGGACGTTTGCCAACGCCGACCTGGCGATCACGACGGGGATCGGCGTGGGCGGGCTGTTCGGCGACCCGGCGGCGTGCGCGGCGCGGAACTTCAGCAACAACCCGTGCATCTTCCTGGATCGGACGTGGAACGGGACGATCTACTACCGGACGATCGCGCCGACGGCGACGCCGACGGCCACAGCCACTGCTACGCCGACTGATACACCAACAAACACGCCGACGCCGACGGCCACGGCCACTGACGTCCCAACCAACACACCGATCCCGACCGAGACGCCGACTGATACGCCAACAAACACGCCAACGCCGACAGCCACCGACATTCCGACCGAGACGCCGACGGCCACAGCCACCGCTACGCCGACTGATACACCAACAAACACGCCGACGCCGACGGCCACGGCCACCGACGTCCCGACCAACACACCGATCCCGACCGAGACGCCGACGGCCACAGCCACCGCTACGCCGACTAATACGCCAACAAACACGCCGACGCCGACACCAACGAACACGCCGGCCCCCAACAGAGCGCCCTATGTGATCCCGAATCAAACGACAGTGACGGCGGTCAACGGCCAGATGGTCACTAACACCGGCCAGGTGATTGACCTTGACGGCGACTTTGTGACGCTGACGGCCTCGGTGGGCACAGTCGTTAACAACGGCAACGGCACTTGGACGTGGACGTTCACGCCGGCCAACGGCCCGGCTGACAGCCAGACGGTGATCATCACCGGCAGCGACGGGCGCGGCGGCATCGGCCAGGGGCTGTTCTCGCTGACCGTCGTCTGGCCGACGCCGACGCCGTAATGGTTGAGAACAGCTGAAAACGAGCGAAGCGCGCGGGCGAGTCTTTAGTCTTTAACGGACTCGCCCGCGCTGCCTCGGCAGAGCGTCGGGCGCGTGTCACGCGCCGGTCATGATGCTGCGCAGCAGGATGCCGGCCAGCAGCGCGAACCCCCAGATATAGCTGCCCATTGCCGGGCGCTTCTTGGCGGTGACTTCCACGAAAATAAAGAACGGCAGCGCCAGCACCGACCCCGCGCCGTAGATCAGGTGAACTTCTTCAGCGGGCCGCGTGCCGTTGATGTACATCAGCAGGCCCACCAGCGCCTGAAACAGCACCGTGCCGAACACGACGTACACGCCGCGCCGAAACCACGGCGTAACATCGCCCTTGCGCACGAGGCCGATATAGGCGGCGATGCCGGCCATCAGCAGCGCCACGGCCAAGCCGTAGCGCGCGAACTGGTAGTGCAGGTCGAAAGGCAGAATGTACGCCCACACCAGCGGCACGCGGCGGACGGTGTCCAGCGCCACAACGGCGCCGAAACCCACTGTGAGCGCGATCAGCAGCGTGTCGAAGCGGAACAGCAGGCGGCGCCAGCGCGGCTGATCCGCGCGGGCGGCGGGCGTGGCGGGCAGCGGCTGATCGGTCACAGCGCGGCCTGTCTTTCTGGCAGCTGCTCGCGCTGCGCGTCGTGCAGTTCAGCAGCGGCGCTGGTGGCCAACAGGAAGCCGGCGAAGATCAGGATCGCGCCAGCCATTTCGCCGAAGTACTTGAACGACGGGTCGCCCAAGCGGATGAGCGCGCCGCCCAGGGCTGGCAGCAGCCCGCCGGCGGCAATCAGCCAGTTGCCGATCATGCGGCTGCGCATGATCTGCTTGCGGCGGAACAGCCGGGCGGAGTAGATGGCGCCGCCCACCAGCGCAATCGTCCCCCACGTGTTCATAACCGGCGAGAACGACCGCACTGTGCCGCTGCCCTGCGGCATGATATCACGGTAAATCTGCGTCATGTCCGCCCCGGGATGCCACGGGCTGGGATCGAGCGGGGTGAGGAACAGCGCCCAGGGCAGCGTCATCACCGTGACCAGCAGCAGCGCCATCTGGATGTTGCGGGCGATGTTGCCGCGCCGCCACAGCAGGTACACCGTTCCCTGGCCTAACCAGGGGGCTACCATCAGCGCGCCGGTCCAATACCACAACATGAAAAAGAACGGACTCCACGCCAGCGATAGAATCACCTGGCTGAGCGTGCCCAGGAAGTAGAACAGCAGGCCGATGCCCCAGGCCAGCAGGTGCGGGCGGCGTTTCTGCCACCAGCGGCGCAGCACCAGCGCAGCAAACACGCCGGTTACGGCAGCGGCGATCACGGAAACAACAAAGGCGACGGTCAGGGTTGGCATGGTCGTGCTCGCTTGCAGAACGTAAAAAGGTGATCGGATTGTAACATGCGCAGGCGCTGCCAGCTACAGAAAATCTCAGAGGATTCTTAGTAAATCTAAGTCAATATGCAGTGCTGCGGCGGCTGTTTTTAACTTGCTCTTGATTGACATAATTACATTTTTATAGTAATTTAATTTTATTAAAAGAATGAACGCATATGGAAAGCGTAATGAGTCTAGAAAAAATAGATCGGAAATACGAAACCAACCTGACGAAAGCCCTGCGCATGCTCACCACCGACCCGGCCGCGCTGGTGCAGGTGGGTTTGAGCAAGACGCTGACCAACTTGCGGCCGCTGCCCACGCTGCCGGCTGAGCGCGTCATCAACGGCGTGCGCTACCGTTTCGAGTTTGACTTTACGCTGGTGGACAGCGAGGAGACCGCGGCCTTCCGCCGCCAGCTCATCAAGGACATGTACTACGAGACCTACCGGCTGCTGCTCGTCAGGACGCTCAAGCGCTGTCTTAGGCCGGGAGACGTGTTCTTTGACCTGGGGGCCAGCCTGGGCTACATCTCGGCATTGGCGGCTGGCTTTGTCGGCAAAACCGGCCAGGTGCACGCCTTCGAGCCGATGCCGCAGTACTTCCGCACCATCCAGACACTCGTCGAACTCAACCCCGCGTACCAGATTGTGGCCAACCAGTGCGCAGTGGGCGAGGCCGCTGGCGAGGCGACGATCGCGGTAGACAAAACGGTCTTCAGCGGCAGCTCGCTGGCGGCAGCGGCAGACGACCACACGCAGGAATATATCACCGTGCCGGTGGTCAGCTTGGATGACTACATCGAGGCGCGCGCGCTGGAGCAGGTGTCCCTGCTCTTCATCGAAGTCGAGGGGTATGAGCTGCCGGCGCTCAAAGGCATGCAGCGCTACCTGAACCGCACCGGTCACCGCCCGCCGATCATCTGCACCGTGCACCCGTATTACTATCCGGTCAACGGCTGTACGCTGGACGACCTGGCTGCGTTTATCGAGACCTACGGCTATAGGGCGCACTTGGTCTCGCAGCCAGGCGTTGACATTGACGTGCGCGACCTTGACGCGCTCACCAGCGTGCTGCTGACCCCGCGCTGATCAGCGCGCCGCTGGCGCGCTGCGGCGAACTGCTCTCCGCGGTGGACTCTCATCCCCCGCGGCCAGCTTGCCTCGTCCGCAGGCCTTCGGTACACTGGGTGACACGAACCAGCTGCACCTGTTACACGAGGTTGCGATGAGAGTGCGACGCGCGCTGTTGTTTGTCCCCGGCGATGACCGGCACAAGATAGAGAAAGCCGCCGCGCTGGACGTGGACGCGGTGATCCTGGACCTGGAGGACGGCGTGGCCGCCAGCCGCAAGGAGGCCGCCCGCGAGATCACCGCCGCTGCCCTGCGCGAACTCGATTTTGGCCGCGCCGAGCGGCTCGTGCGGATCAATTGGGTGGGCGCTGAGACCGGCTACGAGGCCGACATCGCCGCGACGGTTGGCTGGCGGCCAGACGGCTACGTGATTCCTAAAGTCGAGTCGGCGGTTGAGATCAACCAGGTGGCGCGCCTGGTGGTGGCCACCGAACACGAGCGCGGCTGGCCTGGCGGTTCGATCCTGCTCTTTCCCATCGTTGAGACGGCCCGCGGCGTAATCAACCTGCGCGATATCGTGGAGAGCACGCCGCGGCTGGGCGGCTTGATGTTTGGCGCAGAGGACTTGGCTGGCGATATGGGCGCTACCCGCACGCCCGACGGCTGGGAAGTGTTCTACGCCCGCAGCGCAGTCGTGATGCATGCGCGCGCTATGGGCCTGGACGCGATTGACACGCCGTACGTTCACCTGGAAAATCTGACCGGGCTGGTGGCCGACGCCGAACAGGCCCACTACATGGGCTACACCGGCAAGCTGGCTGTGCATCCCCGCCAGGTGGAGCCGATCCAGCGGGTGTTCACGCCGCGCCCGGAGGAGATCGAGCGCGCCCGGCGCGTGATCGCCGCTTATCACGAGCACCAGCGTGCCGGCCAGGGCGTGTTCGTGCTGGACGGCCGGATGATTGACCTGCCGATGGTGCGCCACGCCGAGGGCGTGCTGGCCCGCGCCCAAGCAGCCGGTGTGCTGAGCGTGGAATAGCGCCCCTGTAAGCAGCAGGCCCTCAAGGAGAGCATCATGGCTGTTTCCATCCCTGACTCGCACCGCGATTTGTTCGACCGCCCGGTTGTCGTGACGCTGGTCACGGTGATGCCGGACGGCCAGCCCCAGGCGACGCCGGTGTGGATCAAGTACGACGGCACGCACCTGCTGGTCAACACGGCGCGCGGGCGGCAGAAAGACCGCAACATGACGCGCGACAGCAAGGTTACCGTGCTCTCAATTGACCCGGACAACCCGTACCGCTACGTTGAAGTGCGCGGCGTGGTGGACGAGATCACCGAGGAAGGCGCGCTGGAGCTGATCAACGAGCTGGCCCGCAAGTACCGCGGGGCCGAACAGTACTACGGCGGCGTGGCCCCGGCGGAGCTGCGCCAGCGCGAGACGCGCGTCACGTACAAGATCAGGCCTGTGCGCGTGCTCGCGCATTAGCGCGGCCCACCCGTGGACGATGAGCGCCTGCTCCAGCCTGTGCCGCACCCCAGCCGGGCCGACGCGGTCAAGAACCGCGAGCTGCTGCTGGCGGCGGCGCGCGCCCTGTTCGCCCGGCAGGGTGTGGAAGCCGTCTCGATGTCGGCCATCGCCGAGGCCGCCGGCGTGGGCAAGGGCACGCTCTACCGCAATTTCGACAACAAGGCTGAGCTGTGCAACGCCCTGCTCGACCACGACATGCGCGCCCTGCAGGAGCGCGTGCTGCTGCGCCTGCGCCAGCAGGGCGACGCCCGCGCCGACCTGGCCTGGTTCGTGGAAGAGGTGGCGCGCTTTGTAATCTCCAACGCCGACCTGCTCATGGCCAGCCCCGGCCTAATGCTGGCGCACCCGGCGCACCTGTGGTGGCGGCAGACAGTGCGGGGCCTGCTGCAGCGCGCCGGCTTCGACGGCGATCTCGACTATTTCGCCGACGCCATCTACGTCCTGCTTGACGTGCGCGCCATCAATTTCCAGCGCCGCGCCCTCAACGACGACCCTGAGCGCATAGTGGCTGGCCTGCGCCGCCTCGTCGCGCTTATCACCTCTTAAGCGGACTATCGTCCGTTTCTAATTCGCTGTTCAGCTTTTCCTGCCGGTTCCGGTATATACTTTCGCTATGAACCTTAAACGGACTATAGTCCACTTAAGACAGGAGAGGAGCAGTTATGGCAACCTGGAATCTTGACCCCGCTCACACCAGCGCCGAGTTTTCCGTCCGGCACATGATGATCACCACCGTGCGCGGCGGCTTCCGCAACATCACTGGCACGCTGGAGTTTGACCCGGCCAACCCTGCCGCTGCCCGCGTCGAGGCTGTCATCCAGACCGCCGAAATGACCTCTACCGGCCTGGCCGACCGCGACAATCACCTGAAGAGCGCCGACTTCCTGGATGTAGCCAATTACCCGACGATCACGTTCAAGAGCACGCGCGTCGAACCAGCCGGCGAAAACCGCGCCAAGATTTATGGCGATTTAACGATTCGCGGCGTCACGCGCCAAGTCGTGATTGACGCGGAGTACCTGGGCGAGGTAGCCAGCCCCTGGGGCGACCAGCGCGCCGGCTTCACCGGCAGCACCACCATCAACCGCGAGGACTTCGGCCTCACGTGGAACATGGCGCTTGAGGCTGGCGGCTGGTTGGTGGGCAAAGAAGTCAAGATCGCGCTGGACGTGGAGGCAATCAAAGTGACCGAGCCGGTCACGGCTTAAGCGCCTTATCGCGCTTTCCCCACCTCACCCCCGCTCGCTGCGCGCGTTACCCCCTTTCCACTTGGAGAGGGGGTTAGGGGGTGAGGTCAGCCGCCGATCGTGCCGCCCTCTGGGGCTTGCAGCGGGACATACGGCCCCTGCGCCCAGAACGGCGGGTAACCGAAGCGCGGCTCGCCGTAGTAGTCTTCTAAGATGCGGCGCGTGATGGGCGCGGCGATCTGCGACCCCTCCAGCGACTGCTCAACCATCACCACCACCGCGATCTGCGGGTTCTCTGCCGGCGAATAGGCGACGAACCAGGCCTGCGGGTAGCGCGCTGTTTGGGCCGTGCCGGTCTTGCCGCACACGGTAAACCCGGCTCGCTCGAACGGCCACACGGCCGTGCCCAGCTCAGGATCGGTGGTGACGGCGCACATGCCCTCGCGCAGCATGGCCAGCGTCTCCGGGCGCATCTGCAGGCTGCCCACCGCCTGCGGCTCGGCCTCAAACGCGACCGGCGTGCCGTCGGCCCCGCCCACGCGCTGCACCAGGTAAGGCTGATAGACCGTGCCGCCGTTGGCCACTGCCGCTGTCAGCTTGGCCATCTGGATGGGCGACACCTTCACGTCGCCCTGGCCGATCGCCTCGTTGATGGCGGCGGCCACGCTGTTCGGCAGCGGAATCTCGCCGGGGGCCTCGGCCCCGTAGTAGTTGATGCCGGTGCGCGTGAGGCCCATGCGCTGGCCGTAGTCAATGAGGGTGGTGGGGCCGCGCCGGTTGAACAGCTCGGCGCCCATCTGGTAGAAGAACGGGTCGCACGACGACGTGAGCGCCTGGGCCATTGTGATCTCGCCGGCGGGGTCTAGGCCGTCGGTGAAACGCCAGTCCTTGCGCTCAAAGCCGACCGTGTCGCCGAACGGCGCGCCGTCCCAGCTCAGGCCGCAGTAGAACGTGTCGTCCAGGCCGAAGATGCCCTCCTCGGCGGCGGCGGCGGCGGTGACGATCTTGAAGATCGAGCCGGGCGCGTACTGGCCCTGGAATACGCGGTTGAACAGCGGGGTGCGCGGGTCGTTGAGCATTTCGGCGATGCGGTCGCCGGCGGTGATGATTGTGCAGCAGTAGGTGTCCGGGTTGAACAGGTCCGGCTCGAACAGCGGGTAGCTGGCGGCGGCCAGGATCGCGCCCGTGTTGACGTCCAGCACCACCGCCGCGCCGCCAGGCGAGACGTCGCGGCTGCCCCAGTTTGGCTCGGCGTAGTTGAAGGCGTCGGCCAGGGCCTGCGCCACGATCAGCTGCAGGTCGCGGTCAATCGTCAGGGTGACGGGGCGGGCCGGCTGGCCCTCGGTGGCGGAAAGCTCGCGCACGACCGTGCCGCCTGGCTCGATGATGCTGAGCACGCGCCGCGCCTGCCCGCTCAGCTCGGCCTCAAAGGCCAGCTCAACGCCGCTGCGGCCTACCAGGTCGCCGCTCTGATAGCCCCGATCCTGCCACTGTTCAAGCTGGTCAGCGGGAATCTGGCCGATGTAGCCGGTCACGTGGGAGACGGCGTTGCCGCGGTAGTAGCGGCGCGTCTGGCGTTCGAGCGTGTTCTGCGGCTGGATGCCGCACACCTCGCTCAACTGCTGGCCCCGCGCGGCGTACTCGTCAGTGTCAATCTCGCCCACGTAGAACACCGTCTCCAGCGTGGGGTAGCGGTTGAAGAAGGCCTGCAGGTCCTGGCGCTGGCGGCGCAGCAGGCCGGCCAGCAGGTCCAGGCAGTTGGCCTCGTTGGGGATGGTGGCGCGGCGGATGTAGAGCGCCGTCACTGTGCCGTTCTGCTCGGCCAGCACCTCGCCGTCGCGGTCGTAGATGTTGGCGCGCTGGCTGCGCTGGCCGGCAGCGCGCAGCTGCGCGCCGGCAGCCATGCCGTCGAAGATGTCCATGCTGGACCAGGCCACGCGCCAACCCTCTGGCGACTGCACCAGCCGCATGATGCGGCCGCGGTCCACGATCGGCTCGAAGAAAGCGGATTCCAGCGACAGGTCGTAGATCACCGCCGCCGACGCGCCCTGAAGCTGCGTCTCGATGATGGTATAGGCCAGGCCGGTCCGGCCAGTTGCGCCATCGGCGTCGCTGTACATGGCGCGGAACACGTTGACGTCGTAGAGCGCCTGGCTGCGCGAGCTGATGCGGCTGTACATGGCGTCGTAATCGCCGCTGGCCCAGGCGTCGAGGAAGGCGGCAGCGACATCAGCGGGCGCGCCGCCTTGGGCCGCCGCGCCTGCGCCGGCGCTCAGCGCCAGCGCCAGCAGGCCGCCGATCAGCACACGCTTAACAATACGCCTCATATCATTCCGCTTGTTATAAAACGCGCGCGCTCCACTATATCACCGACCGGCGGCGGGCGTCCAGAGGCGGCGCGGGCGGGGCGCTGGTAAAACTTTTCGTTTCCGACTATTATTACCAACAGCACGTCACCGCGCGCCGATGGAGGTTCCATGACGACGATCTGGCCCCTGCCGACTATCGAGTTTAAAGACCTGTCTCAGGTCGAGGAGCGGCGCCCGGTGGCGCTGGTGACCAGCGAACCCGCCTGGAGCATTGCCGGACAGTTCCTCAACCTGCCGCTGGTGGTGCAGGCCGAGCCGGTCAAGGCCGATCTAGCGTACCTGCAGTCGTTGGCGGACAACCTGCCGCCCCAGGTGGAGGTTGTCTACGGCGTAGGCGGCGGGCTGGCCTGCGACACAGCCAAGTACATCGGCAAGACGCGCGGCCTGCCGGTAGTGCTGATCCCCACAGCGCTGAGCGTGGACGGCTTTTTCACGGCCATCGTGGCTGTGCGCAAGCAGGGGTCAGTGCGCTATGTGGACACCGGCCCAGCCGACTGGCTGATCGTTGACTGGGAAATTGTGCGCAACGCGCCGGCCAGCCTGCGCGGGACCGGCATTGTCGAGCTGCTGAGCATTGTCACCGGCCTGAAGGACTGGCAGTACGCGGCGGCCCACAACAAGAACACGCCGGAGACGCGCTTCCTGCCCTGGGCGGCCAGCCTGGCGGCGGGCATCGCCCAGCAGGCGTTTAAGATCGCGCGCGGCGTGGGCCAGGGCAACGTCGAGGCGCTGCGCAACCTGCTGGACCTGATCTGCATGGAGGTGCGGCTCACCAATCAATTGGGCCACAACCGGCCGCAGGAGGGCAGCGAGCAGTACTTCGCCTACGCCGTCGAGTCGCGGGTGGCTGTCGAACGCGGCGTTCCCTTCGCCGACCTGGTGGGGCCGGGCCTGCTCATCGCCGCCGCGCTGCACGATCAGGACATCAACCCGATCCGCGAGACGATGGTCTCCGCCGGCGTGCGCCTTGACCAGCTTCGGCCAGCCGACATCGCCGAGACGCTCAAGATCATGCCGCAGTACGTGGTCGAACACAACCTGCCCTACAGCATCCTGCACGATTTCGACCCCACTCACGAACGCATCAACGAGCTGCTTCGCGTAACGCGGCTGGACGGCAGCGGCAGCTAGCGCGCACCACTGACAAAGGATTTTGGGCCACATGATCGGATTTGGCACGGACGGCTGGCGCGCAGTTATAGCCGACACGTTCACGTTCTCTAATCTGCGCCTGATCGCGCAGGCGGTGGCCGACGCCATCAACAAGCAGCGCAGCGGCAGCCGCCAGCCGTCGGTGGTCGTCGGCTACGACACGCGCTTCCTCTCGGATCGCTTCGCTATGGAGACGGCGCGCGTGCTGGCGGCCAACGGCATCATCACCTGGCTGACGCGCTCCGACGCGCCCACGCCGGCCATTTCGTTCAACGTCAAGCACCGCGGGGCCGACGCCGGCATCGTCATCACCGCCAGCCACAACCCGCCGCGCTACAACGGCTTCAAGCTGAAAGCGCCCTACGGCGGCAGCGCCACCGCCGAACAGTGCGCGCTGGTAGAGGAGGAGCTGCGCCTGATGGAGCGCCAGGGGCGCGGCCCCAACATGATGGACTTCCAGCAGGCGCTGGATCAGGAGCTGATCCGCCGCTTCGACCCCGGCTGGGACTATTACAGCCACCTGGGCGAGCTGATCAACCTGGACCAAATCTCCGAGCGCGAGCTGACGGTGGTGGCCGACGCCATGTGGGGCGCGGGGCGCGGCGCGTTCAGCACCATCCTCTCGCGCACGCGCAGCCACGTCAGCGAGATCCGCGCCGTGCTCAACCCCGGCTTCGGCGGCATCCACCCGGAGCCAATCGCGCGCTACCTCAACGAGCTGGTGGCCGCCGTGCAGCGCGTCCAGGCCGACGTGGGCCTAGCCACCGACGGCGATGCCGACCGCATCGGCGCGATTGACGCCCAGGGGAACTTCGTGGACCCGCACACGATCTTCGCGCTGGCGCTGCGCCATCTGGTGGAGAAGCGCGGCCAGCGCGGGGCGGTTGTCAAAACCGTCTCGACCACCTTCATGATCAACAAGCTGGCGGAGAAATACGACCTGCCGCTGCACGAGACGCCGGTGGGCTTTAACCACATCGCCGATCTGATGATGAGCACCGACGTCCTCATCGGCGGCGAGGAGAGCGGCGGCATCAGCATTCGCGGCCACATCCCGGAGGGCGACGGCATCCTGATGGGCCTGCTGCTGCTGGAGATCATGGCGCAGACGCGCGCCCCGCTGCACGAGATCATCGCCGACCTGCAGGCCAGCTACGGCCCGGCCCACTACGCCCGCATTGACGCGGCCCTGGCGCGCCAGCTGCCCAAAAAGCAGATCGTGCGCATGCTGGCCGACAGCGCGCCGCCCCAGCTCAACGGCGAGACGGTGGCCCGCGTGGACACGCTGGACGGCATCAAATTCTACCTGGCGGACGACAGTTGGCTGCTTATCCGGCCCAGCGGGACCGAGCCGCTGCTGCGCATCTACGCTGAGGCGCGCTCTGGCGCGGCGGTGCAGGCGCTGCTGCAGGCTGGCGTGGCGATGGGCAACCGCGTCACCGGCTGAGCGTGCCGCGCCCGGCTCAGCCGCTGCCGCCGCGGCTGGTGAGGCGGCGCAGGAAATCGAACCAGAAGGGCGCCCCCTGGGCGACAGCGATTGTCGTTACGATCAGGCCGATCGCCTTGCGCAGCCACAACCCCAGCCAGTCCGGGTTGTTAGCCGGGCCGAACAGCCACAGGTTGCGGCCGTCGTCGCGGATGGCAGCGGGTGCGCCGCCGTCCAGCGGCGTGAAGCTCCAGCCGAGCGGCAGGCGCAGGTTCAGCAGTGTGCTGAAGATATCGCGCGCGGCCTGGGTTGCCTCGCCCAGGTCCTGCTGGGGCGGCTGTGTCGGGTCGGGCTGGCCCAGCTCGATCTGCTCCTGCAGCGTGGGCACGCTGGCCTCGGCGGCTGCCGCCACGGCAGCGCGCAGCGCCGGGTCCTCCCACAGCACGCGCCCTACGTACAGCGTATCCACGTTCAGGATGACCGCCAGCAGCAGGCCAATCACGATGGAGATACGCTGCATCTGGCGCGCGTAGACCTCGCGCGCGCGGCTGATGCCGTTGTCGAACCACTGGCCCAGCTTGGCCTGGGCGTCTTGCAGTGAGTGGGCGGTGTTGAGCACGGCCTCCAGCGCGGCCTGCAAATACGGATCGCGGATTTGGCGCACGCCCAGGTGCAGCGGGATCAGGTCGCTGCTCTCCACCTGCAGCTTGTCCAGCGCGGCGTCCACCAGGTTGAGCGCCACCAGCATCTTCTTCTTCATGTCGGGGTCGTCCATGGCGGCGATTAGGTCGCGCAGCTCGGCAATGCCGGTGCCCTTGAGCTGTATCTGGCGGATCAGATCGCGGAACACCGATTTCTCGACGCTCGGCTCCATGCGATCCACCACGCGGTTCAGCTCGTCGTACAGCTTCTGGCCGGTGTTGGCCGTCAGCACGTCCACCAACACGTCTACAAACGTCTCGGTGGGGATGTACGACACGCGCGCCCGCTTGCCCTCGGTAAGTTCCTGGGCAGCCTGCGCCGTGATGCGCTCGGCGGGGCTGGTCAGAACGATCTCGCTGCCCGGCGTCTCCACCATGCCGATGAGGGGGTGCGTCAGGATTTTGGTGCGCACCACAGGATCGGTGAGCATGATGTCGAGCTGCTCTTTGAGCCGCCTGGCCTTGAGGTTGAGCAGGTTGATGATGATGTTGTTGATCTGGGTGACGAGGATGCTCAGCAGGATGAAGATGAACACCAGCCCGATGACAACCTCGATGATGGCGGCTCCGATCATAGTGCGCTGCCCCCTGCGGCTCGGCCCGTGCAACGTTCTGCCGGAGACATTATAGACCAGAACGGCCGCCGCTGCCCACTCAAGGCGCGGTGCGACTGGGGCAGACTAAAGTCATACCTCGCTCACGCTTATATTATGCATATAATATGATAAGTTGTCGCGGGTTTAAGCCGCCCCTGAGCGCAGGAGACGTGTACGCTGCCTATGCCTAACCCCAAATCGCCGCAGCCGGAGGCCCAGCCAGCGGGCGCGCCAGTGACATCTGTTAAAGTGCTGGTGGTGGACGACGAAGAGTTAACACGCACACTGCTGGGGCAGGTGCTGCGCCGAGTTCAGGTGGACCGCATGGCGGTGTTCTACGCCGAGGACGGCGAGGAAGCGCTGCGCATCGCCCAAGCTGAACGCCCTGATCTGATCCTGCTCGACCTGCTGCTGCCGAAGATGGACGGCTACGAGGTGTGCCGCCGCCTGCAGGCGCTGCCGGATTACCATCCGCACATCATTATGCTGACGGCTCGCGGCCAGGCCAACGACCGCGACGCGGCCCGCGCCGCAGGCGTGGATCGCTTCATGACCAAGCCGTTTAATCCAACGCGGCTGATCGCCGACCTGAACGCGCTGTGGGCCGGCCCCGGCGGCGGCCCTTGATCGCCGGGCTGCGCGCTGGCCCCAGAACGCGGAGCCAGCGGCAGCGTGAGCGTCTACGCGCTGGCGTCTGTCAGCTCGCCTTCGAGAACCACAGCTGACGTGCTGCGCCCGTAGAAGCCGATCTGATCCTGAATAAACTCGTAGCCGGGCTTTGGCGCGCGGTAGACCCAGGCGACGTTGCGCGCCTGCGTGCCGGGCGCTTCCAGGTCAATCCAATAGCACACGCCTTTGTACGGGCAGGTATAGGTGCGCTCGGTGACCTTGAGGTAGGCCATATTGACTGCTTCCGGCGCAAAGTACAGGTTGCCTTCAAATGACCGGACGGCGGCGGCGTCGGCGCTGACCGCGAGCACGGCTCCGGTTTCGCGGGCTTTGAGCGTGATGGGCATAGCGGTGAGCCTCCAGATAAACCCGAATTGTCCTAGTGACATTGGCATACGCCGCGCCAGGGAACGGATTTGTCCCCTGGCGCGGCGGCGTATGTGGCTGGCAGCGGCTGCCGCCGTTAGTCGGCGGGCAGCGCTTCCAGCAGATCAGTTTTGAAAAAGGCGGGCGTTTCGATAGCGCGGTGCACCGGGCACTTGCCGGCGATGTCGAGCAGGCGCTCGCGCTGCTCGGCGTCCAGCGGGCCGCGGAAGGCCAGCCGCACGCGGAACTCGTGCACGAACTGGGCGTCGCCCTGGTAGCCAGGGTAGTCCGCGGCCTTCATGCGCTCGATCTCCACGCTCACATCCACGCCCTCCAGGGGCCACTTCTTGCGCTCGGCGTAGAGGCGCGTGGTGATAGCCATGCAGCCGGCTAACGCGCCGGCCAGCATCTCCATCGGGGTGGGCGCGCTGTCGGAGCCGCCGGTTTCCTCTGGCTCGTCGGCGTAGAAGGTGTGGCTGCGGGTCTTGATCTCGGTGCGGTAGCCGTCAAGGGTGCGGGCAGTAACAGTGGGCATAGGTGTCCTTCAAGGGTTAAAACGATGCGTTCACGGCACGGACGCGCTGAGAGCGGCCATCCTTACCGCGCGGCGCGGCTTTAATCCTTGCGCAGCCGGCGCAGTCCCTGGAAGTGTGGATCGCCCTGGATGGCCTTCCAGCGGGCCGCCCCGCCGTCGGTGTGCCACTC
Source organism: Anaerolineae bacterium (assembly GCA_034435995.1). Lineage (GTDB taxonomy): Bacteria > Chloroflexota > Anaerolineae > Aggregatilineales > Phototrophicaceae > DAOTWC01. The sequence goes on from DAOTWC010000081.1 coordinate 56,369, forward strand.
GACGACGTGCATGCCGTCGGGGTTTTCGTAGGCGAAGGCCGGGCGCATCATGAGCATCTGGCGCACAACGCCGATGAACTCCTTGCTCTCCTGGCCCAACGTGAGCGTGAACCACTGGCCCGGCTGCCATTCGAACACGACTGGGCTGCCGCGCCACGTGCCCTCCATCCGGATTGGCGGCGTGGGGCGGGTGCAAACCATGTAGAGCGACTGCAGGCGGTTGCGCCACAGGGTGTGGTTCACCCGCTCCTCGATGTAATAGGGGCGCGGTTCAGGGGTGGTGTAGAACCAGGTGCGCGCGTCGGTGGCCATCGGCTGGTATCTCTCCGGTCAGGGTGGGTGTCTCAAACAGCGCGTAGTGTACCCTAAAAGCGGCGCGCGCTCTAGATTCGACGCGCCAGGGCGCGGGTGGTTTTCGCCTTTAGCGCAGCGGTGTTATGATACGCTAAGAGCCAGCGCACAGCGGGAAGCCAGACCGATGACCGAGCAGTCCGGATACGTTTTCATCAGCTACAGCCACCACGACCGCGAGATGGCCCAGTACATCAACCAGGGGCTGCGCGCGGCCGGCTTCCAGACGTGGTTCGACCAGGAACGCCTGAGGCCGCCGGCCAAGTTCCCGCGCGCGATCGAGCGCGCCATCGAGGGCTGCGGCGCGTTCGTGGTGGTGATGTCGAAGCACGCGCGCGACAGCGACTGGGTGGAGAACGAAACGCTGTTCGCGCAGGACCGCGACAAGCCGATCTTCACGGCGTTGATTGACGACACGCGGCGGCCGATCTACCTGATGAACATCCACTACGAAGACTTCCGGCACGACCGCGACGCTGCGCTGGCGCGCCTGGTCGAGGCGCTGCGGGCGACGGCCTTTGCCGCGCCCCAGGCCGCAGCCGCGGCCGCTGCGCTGCCCGCCAGCCGCCTGCGCCCTCAGTTCGGGGCCGACGAGTTCCTAGCCTATCTGCAGCAGGGGCCGGATGGCGCGGCCGCCGCGGCTGTCGCCGGAGAGCTGGTCGCGTGGGCGCGCCAGCACGCCGACGCGGTGGATTTCCGCGGCAGCGACCTGCCGGTGTTGCACGCGCGCGTGTCGGTGGCCGGGGGCGAGGTGGCGCTGTTCTCGGTGTGGGCGCACAGCCAGCGCCCCACTGTCGAAGTTCCGCTGCAGTACTTAAGCGCCGCGCCGCCGTTCGACCAGCGCGAGCAGCGCCTGGCGGTGCTGGAGCAGCTCAACGCGCTGCTGCCGGAGGGCGAGCGCTTTGCCCCCGACCGCGCCGACAAGCGCCCAGGGCTGGCGCTGGCCGGGGCGCTGGTTGACGCCGGCCGCCGAGCGGCGTTTCTGGCGCTGTTGGCGGAGATGGCGGCGGCGCTGCGCCGGGCCGATCAGGACGGCGGCGCGTAGCGGTGCTGGCGGATGAACGTCTGCTCGGCCGTGATAGTGACGACGTTGAAGCCTGGCTCGGCGTCCAGCTCGCGCACGGTGTCGGTCTGCCCTGGCCAGGCGTGAATCTGATACCAGGGGCTGAGGACGCTGGCGTAGAGGATGCCGTCGCGCACGGTCTGCGTGTTCTGGTGGATGTGGCCGAAGAACACGCCGCGCAGCCGGTGGCGGGCCGGCAGCAGGGCGCGGTGCAGCGCCGCGCCGTTGGTCAGGCCCATGTAACCGTCTAGCCAGGGGATGCCGGTGGGCAGCACGTTGTGGTGCACCGCCACCACCAGCGGGCGCGGGTCGGCGCTGGCGCACAGGTCTGACAGGCGCGCCAGCTGCGCCGAACGCAGCGAGCCGGCGGGCGGCTCGGCCGGGCCGCAGCTGTCTAAACACACCACCTGCACGCCGTTGACTTCGAGCACGCAGTCGAACGGGCTGGCGGGCTGTTCTACGCCCAGCAGCTCGCGCTGAAGCATGACGGCGTCGTCGTGGTTGCCGGCCAAATAGCGCACCGGGTAGGGGATGCGGCCCAGCAGCTCGCGCGCCAGGCGGTAGGCGGCTGGGTCGGGGGCAGCGGCGACGTCGCCGGTGTGCAGCACGAAATCGGGCGCGAAGGGCAGCGCGCTGATCTGTTCGACCAGCGCTTCGGCCCCGCGGTTGGGGTGGTACGGCGCCCAGTCGCGGGCGTATTCGGGGTCAGGGCTGATGTGCGTGTCGCTGATGTGGACAAAGCGCAGCAGCGGATCGGTCATGGTATTCACCCTATAGGCAGCGGTTACTGGCCGGGGCGGCTGGGATCGGGGAAGGCGTTGCCGAACGACCCCGGGATGCGCGTGGGCGGCGGCGGCGGGGGCACGTCGAAATCAACCGGCAGGGCGTCAATGAGCGCTTGGGTCTCCAGCGTGATGAGCGCCGCCCAGCCGACGGCTTCGCCGGCGCGCACCTTGACCCACGGGCTGTACGGGCTGCGCGCCAGCAGCGTGACTTCCGTGCCCAGCGGCAGCGTGAGCAGGACGGCGAACGAGACATCGGGCGCGGCGCGCAGGTTGAGGCCGGCCGGCGCGATGACGCGGGCGGTCTGGCCCAGCACACCGTAGCGCTGCGGCGGCTGCGGCGTGGCCTCGTAGACAGCCTGGATGCTGCCGGTGAACTGCTGCAGCAGCTCGGCGAACATCCAGCCGGTTTCGCCGCTGTCCAGGCGCACGTGCAGCCAGTCGCCCGCCGGGTTGCGGCCCAGCACGCTCAGCACAGCGCCGGCCGGGACCTGCAGCAGCAGGTCAGCCGCGGTGGAGGGCGCGGCGCGCAAGTTGACCTGGCCGGCGGTGGTCACATAGCCGGGCTGCGGCAGCGCCACCGGCTGATCCAGCAGGGCCACCGGAAAGCCCTGAATCAGCGCGGCGTCCAGCGGCTGCGGGGCAGATGGCGCGCCGGTGGGCGTGTTGTACGCGCCGGGCGCGTGCGGCACTGCCACCTGCTGCCCGGTGATGAGCGGCTGCTCCTGGCCCAGCGCCACTACGCGCGATTGGCCGGCCAGCGCGATGAACTGGGTGGCAGCCTCGCTCGTCTGCACCATCACCGTGCCGCTGAGCAGCAGCGATGCCCCGTTAATCACGATGCCCGCGCTCACGCCCGGCGGAGTTTGCACCACAAACGCGCTGCGCGGCGCGCCGGGGCACACCGGCGGCTCTGGCGCAGTGACGACCAGCGTGGACTTCCAGGCGGGGAAATCGGGCGGGGTCACATCCTGGACAGCCACGCCGCCCACCAGCAGCGCCGTGACGCGCTCCGGCGCTGGCAGGCGCAGCCAGGCCACGCCGCCGGCCTGCGCCTCCAGGTTTACGGCGGGCGTCTGGAGCGCGTCCACCACGCTCAGCTCAACCAGCGCGCCCGTGGCGGCCAGCGCAGCGGCCACCGGCCCAGCCGGCTCGACGGCGGGGGCGCTGCCGCCGTTGCACACGTAGCCCACCGGCCCGGCAACGCAGGCGGCGGTGGCGGTGCTCCAGATGGTGTTGAGCAGCGCTGCGCAGGCGGCGTCGCTGGCGGCTGGCGCGGCGGACTGGGCGGTGCTGGCCGCTGGGCAGCACAGCAGCGCGGCGGCAAACAGAACAAGAGACAGACGGGCGGGCACGCGCTTTTCCTGAGGCTAAAAATGCGAACGAATGCGCCGATTGTACCAGAGGGCAGCGCGGTTGGTAAACAGGGCTGCCCTCTGGTACACTCCGGCTGGAGCAGGACCCTGGCGTTAAGCGTTTTCAAGAAAGGCGGCCGTAACGTGGCGATTGCTGGCGATCCGCCGATGCGTCTGCTGCTGGCGTTCCAGCAGCTTTACCCGGCGCAGGCCGCGCCAGAGTGGGTGATCCAAGCGCCGGGGCGCGAGATGTGGGCGGCGGCGGCGCGCCATCCGGGCCACGAGTTCACCATCGGCGCGCCGGACCTGGACGCGCGCGTGACGTTCAGCTACCGCAGCGCCCGCGGCGGCCTGAGCGTGCTCAACCGGCCGCTGCCGCGCTGGGCGCGCTACGCCGCAGGGGCGCTGCTGGCCCTGCGCGACAGCGGCGTAGAGTGCGGCGGCCTGCTGGCGGCGGTGATGGGCAGCGAGCCGCCGGGGCCGCGCTACGAGCACGCGGTGGGCATCGCGGTGGCGGCGCTGGCGTGCAGCTGCCAGGGCCGGGCCTACACCGCCGGCGAGCTGATCGAGCTGGTGGAGCGCGTGCGCCGCGAGTATGTCGAGGCGTAGCGCTGTTGTGAGGGCTGCAACTTTGCACATCTGCACACAGGAGTGTGACGCATGCTTGACCTGGCGTTGATCCGCGAGAAGCCCGCCTGGGTGAAGGAGCGCTTGGCGCTGCTCAACGACCCGCCCGCGCTGGCCCGCGTGGACGCGATCTTGGAGCTGGACGCGCGCCGGCGCGCCCTGCTCAGCGAGGCCGAGGCGCTGCAGGCCCAGCGCAACCGCCTCAACAAGAGCGTGGGCCGGCTGCGCGGCGACAAGGCCTTAGACGACGCCCGCCGCGCCGCCCTGGCGCAGCGCGCCGCCAACCTGATCGCCGGTGGCGACTACGAGGCCGCCGCGCAGACGCTCGAAGCCCAGCCAGACGCCCCGCCCGCCACTGACGCCGAACGCGCCGCGGCCGCCCTCACCGACGCGCTGCGCGCGCTGGGCGAGCGCGTGGAGGCGCTCAACGCGCAGATCGCCGAGGTGGACGCGCAGTTGGAGGAGAACATGCTGTGGGTCCCCAACCTGCCGCACGAGAGCGTGCCGGTGGCCATGAGCGAGGCAGGCAACATGCCCTGGGAGCCAGAGGGCGCTTTCCGCGCGTTCGACTTTGAGCCGCTGCCCCACTGGGACCTCGGCCCGGCGCTGGGCATCATTGACTTCGAGCGCGGCGTCAAGCTGGCCGGCACGCGCAGCTACGTGCTGGTGGGGGCCGGGGCGCTGCTGCAGCGGGCGCTCATTCAGTTCTTCCTGGAGATGGCGCGGCAGAAGGGCTTCGTTGAGGTCTACCTGCCGCTGATGGTGCACGAGGCCATGATGACCGGCGCCGGCCAGTTCCCCAAGTTCCGCGACAACGTCTACTGCGACCCCGACGCGGGCGTGTACATGCTGCCCACTGCCGAGGTGGCCATCACCAACCTGCACCGTGACGAGATTCTGGACGAGGCGCAGCTCCCGCTCTATTACGTGGGCCACACGCCGTGCTTCCGGCGCGAGCGCATGAGCGCCGGGCGCGACGTGCGCGGTATCAAGCGCGTGCACCAGTTCGAGAAGGTAGAGATGTACAAGTTCACCACGCCGGACACCAGCTACGCCGAGCTGGAGACGATGGTAGAGGCCGCCTGCGATATCTGCCGCGCCCTGCAGATTCCCTTCCGCCGCCTAGAGATCGCCACCGGCGACTTGGGCTTCAGCGCCACCAAGAAGTACGACATCGAGATGTGGTCGCCTGGCTGCCAAGAGTGGCTGGAGGTGAGTTCGTGCAGCAACACCGAAGCCTTCCAGGCGCGCCGCGCCAACATCAAATACCGGCCCGCGGGCGGCGGCCGGGCGCAGTTCGTCCACACGCTCAACGGCAGCGGCCTGGCGACGCCGCGCGTGCTGATCGCCATTCTCGAAAACTACCAGCAGGCCGACGGCAGCGTGGTTGTGCCGGATGTGCTGCGGCCCTACATGGGCGGCCTAGATGCCATCCGGAGGGCGTAGGCGGTGGAAAAGCTGTTCGTCTACGGTACGCTGGCCGCGCCTGCCGTCCAGCGCGCGGTGATCGGCCGCGTGATCGCCGGCGCGCCCGACACGCTGAACGGCTACTACAAGGACGAGATCAGGCTGGGCCTGCGCACCTACCCCATCGCCCGGCCGCGCGCCGGCGCCAGCATCGCTGGGCTGGTGCTGGAAGTGACACCGGAGGAGCTGGCGCTGTGCGACCGCTACGAAACCGACGCTTACCGCCGCGTGCGCGTGACGCTGGTCAGCGGTGTCGAAGCTTGGGTGTACAGCGGCTGACATGCAAACTGTAATTTGTGCTGCAAGGCGATATGCGCTATAGTCGCTGTATCGTCCGGTGAGCGAAAGGAGGTGGTCCAGTGAACGACGGTATGGTGGAGGTGCGCCTCTAACCCTGTTCACCACCCTTTCGAGGGGGGCCTCGGCGCGAGGCGCACCCCACCCGCTGCTAAGCAAGCTACTCAAGACGGCCCGGAGCAATCCGGGCTGTCGCGCTTTATGAGCCAAAAGGCCCCTGGCAGCAGCGCCAGCGTCACCCAAGGCTAGGGCGACATGGTGATCGGCTCGCCGGCCTGCCTCCCGCCGGAGCAGGCGCGCGGCGGGCTGGTCGCGCCGCTGGCCAACATCTGCGGGCTGGGCGCGAAGTATCGCTTGCCGCCGGCCTGATTAGCGAGTACCATGACGCCTGTGATGAGCGATGCCGCACTTGAGGAGCGCGCTGCCCGATGAAAGCCGTTATTCTCGCCGCTGGCCAAGGAACCCGCCTGCGCCCTGTCACGCTGACCATGCCCAAACCGCTCGTGCCGGTGGCCAACAAGTCGCTGATCGCCTACGCCATTGACGTGCTCAAGGAATCCGGTTTCAACCACATCGGCGTTGTCGTCAACGATCTCAGCTCCGCAATCCCGCACCAGCTTGGCGACGGCGCGAAGTTGGGCGTGCGGCTGGAGTACGTGGTGCAGGCCGAACAGCGCGGGCTGGCCCACGCCCTCAGCCTGTGCCGCGATTTTGTGGGCGACGAGCCGTTCTGCATGTTTCTGGGCGACAACATCTTCCAAGACAAGATGAAGAGCGTGCTCACCGGCTTTGAGCACAGCGGTGACGAGGCGGCTGTTGTGCTGGGCGAGGTCTCGGACCCGTCGCGCTACGGCATCGCTGATGTGCAGGGCGACCGCATCGTGCGCGTGGTGGAGAAGCCGAAAGACTCCCCGTCTAACCTGGCGATCGCCGGCGTGTACCTGTTCCGCAAGTCCATCTTCGACGCCATCAGCCACATCAAACCGTCGTGGCGCAACGAGCTGGAGATCACCGACGCCATCCAGTACCTGATCACACAGGGCCACACGGTGCGCCCGTACATTCTCACCGGCTGGTGGATTGACGCCGGCAAGCCAGACGCTATCATCCAGGCCAACCAGCTTGTGCTGGGCGAGCTGCCCTACACCCCCGCCCCGGAGAACCCGGAGCAGATTCTGGGCAGCTCGGAGGTGTCGCATCGCGTGCTGCTGGGCGAGGGCAGCCGCATCATTGACAGCGTCGTGCGCGGCCCGGTGATCATCGGCAGGAACGTGACGATCAAGCACAGCTATATCGGCCCGTACACTTCGCTGGGCGACAACGTGATCGTGGAGAACAGCGAGATTGAGGCCAGCATCGTGATGAAAGACTGTGTCATCCGCAACATGCCGGGCCGCATTGACTCCAGCCTGCTGGCGGACAACACGCAGGTGGTGGCGGCGCAGCACGTGCCGGCCGCCCACCGTTTCATCCTGGCGGAGAACAGCTACGTCAACCTGTAAAGCCCGCCGCGCCAAACGAACGACCGAAGACTGCAGATTAAGCGAAAAGAGACTGACAAAAATGCCTTCAGAACGCATCGAACAGATCAAACAGCAGTTAGCCGAAGCGCGCCACCGCCTGGATCGTGTGCTGGACGCTGCCGAAGCGCATCAGGATGCCGTCGTGTTCAGCGACGGCCAGGGCTGGACGGTGCGCCATCTGGCCGTGCACCTGGCCGACGCCGACCGCGGCAACACCCGCCAGGTAATGGGGATCGCCGCCGGCCAGGAGGTCATCCCGCCGGATTTTGACCTGGATCGCTACAACCGCCGCGCCGTTGAGAAACGCGCCGACATGACCTACGCCGAGGCGCGCGCGGCGCTGGCTGCCAGCCGCACCGAACTGCTGGCCTGGTTGGACACGATAGACGACGCCGCGCTGGACGCGCAGGGCCGCCACGCTTCGCTCGCCATCATGTCGGTAGAGAAAATCCTGGGCGTGATGGCTTGGCACGAGCGCGCCCACGCCGACGACATCGCCCGCGCCGCCGGCCTAGAGGCCTGAGCGGGAACCTCGCAGCACACGCAGTACAACTGAACGGAAAACGGCCCCGTCTGGAGGGCAGATAGCCGAAAGCTGGCAGCTTTCACAAGGAGTCTCAGGCAAAGATGAACGTACTGGTTGCATATGCCAGCGCGCACGGCTCAACGGCTGAAGTGGCCGAGTACATCGGCGCGCGCCTGCGCGAACGGCGCTTTGACGTCACGGTGATGAACGCCGAGCGTGTGCAGACGCTGGACGGCTTTGACGCATTTGTGCTCGGCTCGGCTGTTCACGGCGGGCTGTGGCTGACGCCCATGGTGCGCTTGATAGACCACTTCAGCGCCGATTTCGGCGCGCGGCCGGTGTTCGTGTTCTTCACGTGCATTCGCGTGCTGGAGCCGGACGGACCGGAGCACGTCTTGGCCCAATACGTCAACTACAGCGCGCTGGAGCCGCTCAACGTGCGCGATATCCAGCCGTTCGCCGGCAAGCTGGAGATGAGCAGCATTGACTGGAACGAGCGCTGGACGCTGGCCGCGCGCTACGACGGCAGCGCCGCGCCTGGCAGCTTCAACCGCGATTTCCGCGACTGGAACGCCATCCGCGCCTGGGCCGACAAAGTGGCCGATTCGCTGTTGATAGGCGCGCAGAAGCGGTGAGGCGCTGCTATTCTGTCGGCACGACGACGCGCACGCGCCCGCGCGGGATAATCACAGCGAAGCGCATCACGATGTCGGCGGTGGTGATGTTGGCCGCCTGCAGCACATCCCCTACCAGGTAGTTGTAGAGCGCGGGGTCGAACTCTGGCTCGATACCGCTGCCGCCGCGGTCGAGTTCCAGGCGGGCGGCCACCGCCCGCGGGATGAACAGCGTCAGGTCGCCGCTGCGCACCGCCAGCGTGCCCAGCAGGTCCTGCGGGCCGGAAGCAATCGGCTTGTGCTCTGGCAGCGTGACCAGCGCGCTGCCCTGGCGCAGGTCCAGGTTGAGGCGCTCCACCGCCACGCCGGTGAGGTCCAAGCGCGTGTCGCCGTCGGCCCCGCGCACCTCGATGTCGAGCGGCAGGTCGGGCGGCAGGGCCAGCCGCAGCGCGCCGCGCCCCACGTTTTCCAGCAGCGGGACCTGCGCCGGGCGCGTCTCGCGCACGATCAGGTTGGCCGCCGGCCCTTCCTCGACGTATTCGACTTCGACAGCGCTCTCCAGGCTGCCGGTGAACTGGCCCGCTACGCGCCGGTCGGCGCTGGCTGCCGGTTCCAGGGCAATGCTGGTGGCCAGCGTCTCGATGCGCAGGCGCAGCAGCGTGACCTGGGGGGCGATCGGCTGGTCAATCGCTGCGCGGTAGTCGCTGCGTTCCTGGCCGGCGCGGGTGGAGAACGCCAGCGCGGCCACGCCGCCCACCAGCGCCACCGTGACAATCAGCGCGAGGGCAGAGCCGAACGGCAGGCGCGGGCGCAGGAAGATGCCCAGGCCGGCCGCGATCAGCAGGGCGGGCCAGGAACGCGTAAGCAGGTCGTGGACGCCGGGCGGCAGCAGGTCGAGCGCGTGCAGCAGCAGCGCCGCGGCCAACGCCAGCGCGATCACGCCCCACAGCAGGTTAGTGCGCCGCCGTGCCCGCATGTTAACCTCGCACCTGGCGCAGGAAGAAAATCAGCGCCACGCCCAACAGCAGCGCCGGCCAGTACAGGTCTACGCCGGCCGGGCCGCGCAAGCCGCCGCTGGCCCAAGCCGCCCAGCCGCCGAACGTGACGGCGGCCAGCACAATCGTCAGCAGCAGCAGGCCTGCGCCGCCGCGCGGCCGCCGCGTCGGCGACGCCTGCGGCACGAGCATCCACAGCGCCAAGTACAGCAGCGCCGCCGCCCCCAGTGTGAGCGGCGTCAGCGCGATGAACGCGGCCCGCAGCCACCACGCGCTGACCCGCAGCAGCGCGGCCAGCCCGCCGCACACGCCGCCCAGCACGCGGTCGTCAAAACTTCGGTACATGGCCCTTCCCCGTTGTTGCAGGCTAACTATAACCCCGCAGGCGAACCTGGCGCAAGCGCCGGCGCAGCCCGCGGTGTTGACTCCGCTGGTGGACGGGGCTATTATCCTGGCAAGCGGCAGACACAAACAAAAAACCAGGGCTGCTTCCAGCCCTGGCGTGGTGTGCCGATGGTGGGAGTCGAACCCACACGCCCTCGCGGGCAATGCTTTTTGAGAGCATCACGTCTGCCTGTTCCGTCACATCGGCGTAAGCAGGCCGCAGACCGCACACCTTTAATCCTAGAAACAAACGGCGTGATTGTCAATTGGCAATGGCTGGTCACACACAGGACGACGCAGCGCTGATCCGTCGGGCGCAGAACGGCAGCCTGGACGCCTTTAACGCGCTGGTGCTGCGCCACCAAGACATGGTCTACAGCGTGTGCTACCGCATTATGGGCGACGCGGCCAGCGCCGCTGACGCTGCGCAGGAGACGTTCATTGCCGCGTTCAAGCGCATCACCACTTACCGGGGCGGCAGCTTCCGCGCCTGGCTGCTGCGCATTGCCACCAACGCCTGCTACGACGAGCTGCGCCGTCGCCGCCGCCGCCCGGTGGACTCGCTGGAGGCGCTGGCCGGGCCGGACGCCGACGACGGCCCGCCCATCGCCGACGACGCGCCCACGCCGGAGCAGGCGGCCCAGCAGCGCGAGCTGGCCCGCGCCATCCAGAGCTGCATCAACGCGCTGGCGGACTCGCAGCGCGTGGTGCTGGTGCTGAGCGACATCGAGGGCCTCAGCTACCAGGAGATCGTCGAGATCACCGGCGCTAACCTGGGCACAGTCAAATCGCGGCTGAGCCGGGCGCGGCTGGCCGTGCGCGATTGTTTGCAGGGCGCGCGGGAACTTTTGCCCGCTGCCTATCGTCTTATTACTGAGTCTAACGAGCCGAACGCCTGAGCTTGTGCCGGAAGTCCGATGTCTGACCTGAACGACCGCAACGTAGAGCAGCTCTCCGCCTATTTAGACGGAGCGCTAAGCGAGCGCGAGCGCGCCACGCTGGAGGTCCGCCTGCAGGCGGAGCCAGCGCTGCGCGCCGAACTCGACTCGCTGCGGCAGACGGTCGCGCTGGTGCGCGGGCTGCCCCGGCTGCAAGCGCCGCGCAGTTTCGCGCTCACGCCGGAGCAGGCCGGGCTGGCCGAACAAGCGCGCCGTCTGCCGTTCTACCTGTCGGGCGCGTTCAGCGCGCTCAGCGCCGCCGCTGCCGTCGTGCTGGTGGCGCTGGGCGGCTATCTGCTGCTGGGTGCGCCGGCACAGCCAGCGCCGGCGGCCGCGCCTGTGCTGCTGCAGGCGGAGGCCGCGCCCACAGTGCCGCTGCCCAGCGAGCGGCTGGGCATCACACCGCTGCCCACGCTGGCCCCGGCCAACGTGCAGGGGGCCGATACCTACAACGCCGGCCGCGGCGCGCCGCAGACAGCGCAAATCCCGCAAGCCGGCGCTGTGCCCGGCGCAGCCGGAGAGGCAGACGCGGTCTACAGCGCGCCCGCGCTGGAGGCGGCCCCAGAGGTGAGCGCCGCCGAGGCGCTGCCGACCCAGACGCCCGCGCTGCCGGACGCTCCGGCCGAGGCGGCTGTTGAGGCGGCGGAAGCGCTGCCTACACTGGCCTCCACGCCGGCCCCGCTGCCGGATGCAGCGCTGTTCGAGACAGCGCCGCCGCTGCCGCTGACCGCCGCCGCGCTGGTGGCCGGCGGGCTGGGCCTGCTGCTGCTGGCCGCCGTCACCACGCTGGCGCGCCGTCACCGCCTCACTCGGCTGTGAGCCAGCCCCGCGCCGCCTACTTCTGCCCGCGCTGCGGCGCGCGCCTGGAGCAGCGCCAGCGCAGCGGCGCGCTGCGGCCGGTGTGCCCGGCCTGCGACTACACCGTCTACTTTGACCCCAAAGTGGCCGCCGCTGTGCTGGTTTGCAGCGCCGACCGCGTGCTGCTGGTGCGGCGCGCCAACGACCCGTTTCAAGGGCGCTGGACGCTGCCCGCCGGCTTTGTGGACGCCGGCGAGGATCCGGCAGCGGCTGCCGCCCGCGAGGCGCTGGAGGAGACCGGCCTGACGGTGACGATTGACCGGCTACTGGATGTCTTTCACACGCCGGACGACGGCGGCCTGGCCGACATCGTCATTGTGTACCGGGCCAGCGTCGTCGGCGGGGCGCTGCGCGCCGCTGACGATGCCGACGCAGCCGCCTGGTTCAGCCCAGCCGACGTGCCGGCGCTGGCCTTCCTGCCGTCGCAGGCGATTGTCGGGCGCTGGCAGCGCGGCGAGCTGTAGCGGGGGCGGCGGCGCGGGCCGCGCGCGCTATAATCCCGCGCTGGCGCAGCGCGCCAACTTAGCGCGAAGGACGGGAGACACCATGACGGCATATGCAGGCAGCCTTTTCAGCACTTACAGCGTGGTCGCGCGCGACCCCGAAACCGGCGATCTAGGCGTGGCGGTGCAGACACACCAGATGTGCGTAGGGCGCATTGTCCCGTGGCTGCTGCCAGGGGTCGGCGCGCTGGCGACGCAGTCGCTGGTCAACATCGGTTTTGGCCCAGCAGGGCTGGCGCTGCTGCGCGAGGGCGTGCCTGCGCCGCACGTCGTGGCGGCGCTGGTAGCGTCGGACAATCTGGCACACCGCCGGCAGGTCGCTGTGGTGGACGCGCACGGGCGGGCGGCGGCCCACACCGGCGCGGGCTGCATCGCCGCCGCCGGTCACCGCGTGGGCGAAGGCTACAGCGTGCAGGCCAACATGATGACCAACCCAACGGTAGTAGACGCGATGGCCGCCGCCTACGAACAGGCCAGCGGCTACCTGGCGCAGCGGATGCTGGCGGCGCTGGCGGCGGCGCAGGCCGAAGGCGGCGACATTCGGGGGATGCAGTCGGCGGCGCTCAAGGTCGTGCCGGGGGACGCCGCTCAACCAGAGTGGGCAGCGCGCTACGACTTGCGAGTGGACGAGCACAACAACCCGCTGGCGGAGCTGGCGCGGCTGGCGCGGCTGCGCGGCGCGCAGCTCACCGACGCGCGCGGCCACGAGGCGCTTCAAGCCGGCGACCGGGCCAGCGCGCTGGCGCTGTGGGCGCAGGCGCGCGCCCAGGCCCCAGAGCTGGAGGAGATGGCGTTCTGGCAGGCGCTGGCGCTGGCCGACGCGCACGCCGACGTTGAAGCTGCTGCTGCGATTCTGCGGCCGGCGCTGGCGGACGACCCGCGCCGCGACCACTGGCTAGACCTGATCCAGCGGCTGAGCGTGTGCGGCTTGATCGAGCGCGAGGGGGCGGGCGAGGATTTGATCGCGGCGCTGCTGGCGTAGCGGCCTACTGCTGCGCCGCCGGGCCGGGGAAGGCCCAGGCCAGCGCCTCGGGCAGGGCGGCGCGGTAGCCCACCAGGCCGTGGCCTGTGCCCAGCTCGACGAAGCGGTAGTCCAGGTCGCGCTGAGCGGCGCGCGCCTCCAGCGCGGCGCGCAGGGCGCGCGCCGGGTTGACGAAGCGGGCGGCAGTCTCGTGCCGCCCCACCGATTGGAACACGCGCTCCGGCAGGCGTTCCTGCTGCTCGAAGCGGCGCACCAGCCCGGCAAGCTGCGTCTCGAACGGCCCCTTGCCCAACGGCGGCGACACCATCACCAGCCGTTCGAACACGACCGGGTTCATCAGCGCGGCGTGCGCCGCCGCCACCGCGCCCAGGTCAACGCCGCCCACGCCCAGGCTGGTGGGGTCAATGCGGTAGTGGGTCTGCACGAAGGGCAGCAGCTCGGTGAGCAGGAAGGTGTAGTGGCGGTCGTTGGCGGCGTACTCGCGGGCGCGCTCGTCCGGCGTGCCGCTCTGCACCATGGCGATGACCACCGGCTGCATCTGCCCGTGCTTGATCAGCGCGTCGGCGATGTAGGGCACCTGCAGCGGGCCGGTGCACCACAGCGCATCGTGCAGAATCAGCAGCGGGTACTCGTCATCGGGGGTGGCGTCTTGGCGGTAGCCGGGCGGGGTGTAGACCCACAGCTTGCGCCCTTTGAAACCGAGCTGGCGGCTGTCCACGCGCTCGTGCTGGATGACGCGGCCGCGCGGCACGTTGGGCATGGCGGCCCAATCGGCAAACGGGCGGGCCTGCGGCATGCGCAGCACCGACACCGAAATCTGCGGCGTTTCCAGGCGCAGCGGATTGAGCGGGTCTACCCGCCAGTAGCGGCTGATGCGCCCCACCAGATCGCGCTCGCCGGCCAGCGGCGTCATCGGGTCGTTGATGGCCAGCATGTAGTCCAGCAGGTCGTCTGGGGCGAAAGCGTGGGCCGCGTACCACAGCGTAGTGCCGGGCAGGTTGGCCATCGGGTGGAAGGGCGGGTCGTCCTTGATGACGTCCAGGTTGACCGCCGCTGCCTGCGTGCCTGGTTCGTTAAAGATGAAGGTAGCCCGGTTGGCTTCAATCCAGGGCCAGGCTGGGCGTTCCTGCAGCAGCGCATCAACCATGTGCTGGCGCTGCTCGTCGCTGTCTGTCTGAAGCGCCGCCGTCAGAAAGGCCTGGAATGACTGCCACTCTGGCATCGCCCTGCTCCCGTGTGCACGTGCTCCGGACTCTTTCGGTATTGTAGCATCAACACAAATACGCTGCTATTCGCGCGCGGGCGGCGGCTGGGCTTCAGCGCCGTGCGCTCTTGTCGCGGTCGCCCAGCAGGCGCTTGGCCAGGTAGCCGCCCATCAGGCCGGTCATGATCGTCTCGCCGGTGGTGGGGCGCGGCGCGGGGGCCTGCTGCTCCCAGCTACCGCTGAAGCGCCGGTTAACCCACGCGCTGTAAGCGTCAGCCGCGTCAATGACAGCCGCCTCGACGGCGGCGCGGTCGCCGGCGGCCAGGACGTCGCGCAGCGCCTGCAGCGTGGCGATCAGGTGGTCGGTGTGGCGCACCAGGGCGTCGCGGTTGTTCAGCCACAGGTCGCGCAGGTCGTCGGGGTGGGTGTCGAACAGGTGGTGGGTGGCGCGGCCAAAATCCGGGTTGGTCATGCGCTGCAGGTCGTCCCAGCCCGGGCTGGTCAGGGCGGCGCGAAACAGCGCCACGCCCAGCAGGGCCGGCAGCCCAGCGACCGCGCCCACCAGGCTGTCGTGTTCGGCGGGGTCCATGAAGCGCACGTTCGCGCCCAACAGGGTGGCGAAATCAGAGGCCAGCTCGACGGCGGCGGGGACGCAGTTGGCCGCGGGCATGAGCAGCAGCGTGCCTCTGTCGAACAGGTCAGCGGCGGCGTAGCCGGTGTCGTCCAGGCCGTCGAACAGATACTGCGGGTTGAGCACGGGCGTCACGCCCACCTGGTGCGCCTCGGCGTTGAGGTACTCAGCGGCCCAGGCCGCTGACGGCAGCTTGAGCGGCGCCATGTCCAGCACTACGCCGCCGGGGCGCACCGCCGGGCCGCCCTCGCGGTAGACGCGGCGCAGCTCGGCGTAGGGTGGCGCCAGCACGACGATGTCGCGGTCGCGGGCAGCTTCGGCCAGGCTGCGCGCCAGGCGGTCTACGGCGCCCAGCTTCTCCACGTCCTTGAGCACGCCGGGCCGGTCCTCCACGCCGGTGATGTCGAACTGGTGGCGGGCATCCGGCCTGGCGTTGTAGCGCTTGAGCGCCAGCCCGACTGAAGCGCCCATGCGCCCCAGGCCGGCAATTGTTACAGTAATCTTGGCCATCGTACATTACGCTCCGTGTATACGCACGCCTAATCATACCGCAGACTTACGCGGGGCACAGCGCCGCACGGTATACTTGAATCGAGAAAAGCTGGATAAAGCACACATGGAGGCAAGCGGTATGATAACCCTGGACAGCGTGCGCGAACTGCTGGCTGAAGCCGACGACCAGACCCTGACCATTACGCTGGAAGTCAACCCGGCGCTGCCGGAGAACCAGGCCGCGACCCCTGGCTGGCGCATCTGGCTGAAGAACGCCCTGAAAGATGTGGAGGCCGGCCTGCAGCCGGAACAGATGGAGGCCTGGCGCGCTATCCGCCCGCGGGTGGACGCCTTCTTTCAGGATTACCTGCCGAAGAGCCGGGGCCTGGCCTTGTACATGGGCCGCAGCCTGGAGCGGGTCTACGAGCTGTCGGTTGCGTTTGAGAACCGGGCTGTGTTCGGGCCGCCGGTGGTGGCCCCGCTGCTGTGGGCGGTGGACGAGTACGAGCCGTATCTGATCATCCAAGTAGACCAGGAAAAGGCCCAGTTCCTCAGCGCATACCTGGGCGGCGCAGGCACGGAAGAGACGATCACGCTGGAGCTGGCCTCGGAGGACTGGCGGCAGTACACGATGGCCCCGACGATGGCGCCGGTCACGGCCGGCGGCGGCACAATACAGGGCAGCCACCGCGACCGGTTTATGGATCGCGTGGACGAGCAGATCGAGCGCTTTCACCGCCAGGTTGTGAGCCAAGCTCAGGAGCTGGTGAAGAAGAACGGGGCACAGCGCATTATCTTGGCGGGGCCAGAGGAGGCGGCCCACGCTGTGCGGCGGCTGATGCCAGAATCGCTGGCGCAGGCGGTGGTGGCTATCCTGCCCATCCCGCTGCGCGCCGCCCCGCACGAGGTGCTGGCCCAGGCGCTGCCGGTGGCGTTGGAATACGAGCGCCAGCGCGAAGTCGCCCTGGTGGATCAGGTGATCGGGCTGGCGAGGGCCGGCGGGCGCGGCGCGGTGGGCCGCGACGACGTGCTGGCCGCGCTGGAGCAGCGGCGCGTCGAGGTGCTGCTGGTCCCCTGGCCGCTGACTGACCGCGACCTGCGGGCGCGGCTGTCGGTGCAGGCGTTCGAGGCGGGCAGCGATGTTGAGATGGTGCGCGGCGCGGCGGCGGAGAAGCTGGAGGCAGTGGGCGGGCTGGCCGCCCGTCTGTACTACGCCGTGTGACGCGCTGACGCGCGCCGCCGGCGTCAGCTCCAGTCGTTGTGCGCCTTGATGAGCGCGTAGGCGGCGTTGAGCGCCTTGAAGCGCGCCTCGGCCTCGGCCTTGTCCAGCGGGCTGACATCCGGGTGCAGCGCCAGCGCCTGGCGGCGAAAAGCCGCTTTGACCTCCTCGCGGCTGGCCTCGCGGCTGACGCCCAGCAGGGCGTAGCTGCGCTCCAGCGGCGTGAGGGCGCGCGGCGGTGGCGGCGGTGGCGGCGCGCTGCCGTTGGCTGGGGCGGCGCGCGGGCGCGGGGGGGGCGTGTGGGCGGCGCGGCGCGCCTGCCGTGTGCCGTCGTCGCGCCAGAACGGATCCGCACCGAAGTGCGCCACCAGCCAGAAGCCCTTGACGAAGTGCGGCTTGATGGTGGTGCGCTGGTAGTGCAGCCGGTCGAACGCCACCGGCGGGCCGTAGACGGCGCGGAAGCGGCTGGCGATGGTCGTTGGCTCCAGATGCACCTGCGCCAAGCAGAGATCAGGGCCGGCGCAGAAGGTGTAGATGCGCTCGGCGCTGAGGGCGTGCACGGCCAGCAGCCACTCCGGCGCTGGCCCGACTGAGTCAGGCGCGGGCAGCAGCGCAGGGTGGACGATGAACAGCGCGCCAACCCCGCCGTCGGTGTCGGCCCGGACGGCGTCGCGCACTTGGCGCGTCTTGACCGGCTGCTCCAGCAGGTAGACGTGAATCCTGACGCCGGTCCACATGTGAATAGTGAGGGCGGCGTCCAGCGGGCGCAGCGTGAGGCTTGCCGGCCCGCCAAATGTGCAGCGCTGCACCCCCATCAGCTCTTCCAGGCGCGCTTTCAGCCAGTGTTCAAATCTGCCGCTCATCGTCCTTGTCGTCCGCATCGCCCGACGGTGCGCGCAGCGCCAGCCACGCCAGCCCCGCTCCCAGCCCCAGCAGCGCGCCGGCCAGTGTCCAGGCGGGGCCGCGCCCCAGCAGCGCGCCGATCAGGCCTGGGGGGTAATCGGGGAAAACGTGGGCGTGCAGCGCGTTCTTAAAGAACATCAGCCCAGCGCTGGCTACTGCCGCGCCCAAGCCAATGGCCGCGCCCAGCAGCGCCCCCGCCAGCGGGACGGCGTGCGCTGCAATGCGCCTACCACCTAGTTTATCCGCAGTGGTTAAGACCAGCATGAGCGCTGCTAAGCCCAGCCCCAGCGCGGCCGCTGCGGCCACGCTGTTCTCCTCCAGCGACAGCCACAGCATCAGTCCGCCGCCGTAAGCCAGGGCAATCAGGCGGGCGCGCGGCCCAGCTGCGGGTATGCGCATCTACAGCCGGCGGAAGCGGAACATGTGCGCTTCATACGGCCCTAAGTCAATATACAGGCCAGGATCAACCATGCTCGCGCCGGTGCGGATGTAGCGATGGCCGCTGAGCGCGTCGTCCAGGCTCCAAGTGGCCTGGGCGATGCCGTGCCACGGGCTGAGGTTGATCAGCGCCTGCGCCTGCTGGCCGGTCAGGTTGACGACAACCAGCCGGTGGTCGTCGTCCTCGCTCCAGCCGTGCGCCACCAAACTCTCGTGCGAGTGGTTGGCCCCCCAGGCCGGCGACAGGTTGAACAGCCGCCAGCGCCCGCGCCCGTAGATCGGGTCCTGCACTTCGGCCAGCAGGCGGCGGTAGAAAATCTCCAGGCCGTGATCTGCCGGCTCGTCTGGCTGGCGGCCGATCTGCACCGGCAGTTTGACGCGCCGGCCGCTGAACTGGCCGTCGTGCAGCAGCGTGGCGCCGGGCAGCGTGACCACCAGCACGGCCGCGGGGCGCTGACGCTGCCCACCGAAAACACTGTAAGCGCGCGGCTCGTCGTGGTTTTCGATAAAGCGCACCAGCCGCCGCTGGTATTCGATGGCAGCGATCAGGTGCACGCGCACGTCGCGCGGGGCGCCGCCGGTCAGCCGGTCGTAGAGCGTCTTGTCATAGCAGTAGTCGAAACCCTGCTGCTGCATCTCGTATTCCATGTTCCAGTAGACTTCGGCGATAAACAGGAACTCCGGGTGCTGCGCCCGCACCTGGGGGATGATCTCCTCCCAGAACTCGGTTTCAGGCACGTAGTCCTCCAAGTAGTAGCCCTGCCAGGTGTGGCCGAACACGCGGTTGGTCAGCAGCATGGCCATGTCGCAGCGCACGCCGTCGCACTGGCTGGCGATGTCCAGCAGCGTTTCCAGCGCTGCCTGGCGGAACTCTGGGCTGAAGGCGTTGACCTGGGCGGTGTCGGCCCAGCCGGGGAAGTACGGGTCGCGGCCGTGGGCGATTACCAGGCTGCGGCCCCAAGCGTCGGTGGCTTGGAAAAAATCGGAGCGGCGGCGCTTGAGGTCGCGCGGCGTGCCCTGGATCAGACAGGCGGGCCGCTCCCGCACCCAGGGGTGATCGAGCGCCACGTGATTGGGCACGTAGTCTAAAATCAAGCGCAGGCCGCGCGCCTTGAGGCGGCGGCGCAGGGCGGCCAGCCCCTTGCGCCCGCCTATACGCTGGTCTACCTGGTAGTCGTGGATGGCGTAGGCCGAGCCGATCACATCCTCATCGGTCAGGTCAGGCAGGGCAGGCTTGTACTCGTGCGCCCACTGGCGGGCGTGGGCGGCAGCGGCGGGGCTGCGCGCCCACACACCCATCAGCCACACGGTGTTGATGCCGCTGCGCGCCAGGTCTTCCAGGGCGTCGTCGGGCACAGTGGAGAGGGTGATCGGTCTGCCATAGCGGCGGCTGAGCGTGTTCAGCCAGACCCAGGTGTTGATCTCGTAGATCAGCGGCTTGGGGTGCCAGAGCGTCAAGGCGGAGTCCTCGTTGGGCGTGGGCGTCACGCGGGCCATGTTAACGCATGAATAGGTGAAAATAAAGAACTTGTCTTTTTAGGCGCAGTCAAGGCCGGTGTGCCATAACAGGCGCAGAACCTGCCAACTACGGCTGATGAGGGAGCTGCCATGCCGCTGCGCCGGCTGTCACTGCCGTTTGATATTCTCATGCTTGTGTTCATGCTCAGCGCCGGCCTGAGCCTGCTGGTCGCCTACGATCGCGATCTGGGCCTGGGCACGCTGATAACAGTGCTGGTCTCTGGCGGGGTGTATTTCGCCGCTGCCCACCTGATCGGCTCGTGGGAGTGCGTCCGCCGCTTCGGTCTGCTGGTGGTGATCGCAGGCCTGATCTACATCCTCGTTTTCATCCTGCTGTACGGCCACCAGAACTACATCGAGACGCCGGGCCTCATCCTGCGCCTGGGCGCGCTCACGACTGCGCTGCCCGCCTTTCCGGTGCACATCCACCCCAACAGCGCGGCGACGGTGGCCGCCGGCGTGCTGCCGCTGGCGGTGGCGCTGGCGCTGTCCACGCGCCGCAGCGGGGGCCGGGCGCTGTGGTGGATGGGCGTCGCGGCGCTGGCCTACGGGCTGCTGCTGGCCTTCTCGCGCGGGGCGTTCATCGCGCTGGCGCTGACGCTGCTGCTGGCGCTGGTGACGCTGGTGCTGCCGCGCCGGGCCGCGCTGGCGCTGCTGGCGCTGATCGCGCTGGGCGCAGCGGCGGCGCTGCTGGTGGGCGGGCCGGCCCTGGAGCGCGCCCTCGATTGGACTTACAGCCGCTACGAGCTGTACCGCAACAGCCTGTATCTAGCGAAGGATTACGCCTTCACCGGCGTCGGCCTAGGCGAACCGTTCGCCATGGTTTACTCGCGCTTCGGCCTGCTGATCCAAGTCCCCTTTCTGATTCACCCGCACAACCTGCCGCTGGCAGTGTGGATGGGGCAGGGGCTGCTGGGGCTGGCGGCGCTGGCCGGGCTGGTGGCAACGTTTTACCTGTTCGCGGCCAAAGTAGCGCGCCGCGCCAAGCCGCGCCGGCTGTTTCACGGGGCCTGGCTGGGCGTGACCGCTACGCTGATCCACGGCCTGTTCGACGCGCAGCAGTACTCGACCGAAGGGCTAGTGGTGATGCCGTTCCTGTTCGCGTTGATCGGCCTCACGGTCGCCAGCGGGCGGCTGGCGCTGCACAAGGCCTACTGGCAGGGGCACGACGTCAGCCTGCGCTACATCCCGCGCGCGCTGCCGGCAGTGGGGGCGCTGCTGCTGCTTGGGACGGGGGCGGCCTTCAGCCCGCTGATCGCTGCCGCCTGGGAGACCAACCTGGGCGCGCTGGCCGAGACGCACGGCGCGCTGGCGCGGCAACTGAGCGCGGCAGAGCGGCTGGCGCTGTACGATGAGGCGCTGCAGCACTACAGCGCTGCCCTGGCGCGCGCGCCCGGCTGGGCCAGCGCCAGCCGCCGCCTGGGCAACCTGGACTTGGCGCTGGGACAGTACGAGGCGGCTGTTCCCCTGCTGGAAGCTGCCGCCGCCGCCGAGCCGGACAACCCGGCGGCTGTCAAGGGGCTGGGGTTGGCTTACACCTGGGCTGGCCGCATCGAGGAGGCCGCTGCCGCGTTCAACCGGCTGGACGACCCGGCGGCGATGGCGGCTGAGCTGAGCACGTGGGGATACTACCGGCGCGAGCAGGGCCAGCCGCTGCTGGCCGCCTACGCCTGGGACGCCATGCAGGCGATGAAACCCGGCACAGCCCGCGCCGACGTGCTGCTGCTGATCGCCGAGGCGTACCGCGACGGCGGCGACCCAGCGCGCGCCCGGTTGTGCTACGGCCGCGTGCTGGAGATTGATCCGGGCAACGAAACCGCGCAGCAGGCGCTGGCCGCCCTGGGCTGAGCCGACGCCTACAGCACCAGGCGCAGCGGGTGCTCGATCAAGTCCTTGAACGCCTGCAGGTAAAGCGCGCCTTCGGCTCCGTCGCTCACGCGGTGATCCACGCTGATCGTCACCTTCATGCGCTCGCCCACGCCCAGCGAGCCATCCGGCAGCACGACCGGCACTTTCTGCGCTGCGCCGATGGCCAGGATGCCGGCCTCTGGTGGGTTGATGATGGCGCTGAAGTGCTCGGTGCTGTACGGCCCCAGGTTGCTGGTGGAGAACGTCGCGCCGCTGATGTCGTCCGGCTTGACCTTGCCCTCGCGCGCGCGCTGGATTTTGGCTTTGTTATCGGCTGCCAGCGCCCCCAGCGCGGTCTGGTCGGCGTCGTGCGCCACCACGTACATCAGGCCGCCCCCCGGCAGCGCGACGGCGATGCCGATGTTGATGCGCTTGTGCCGCACCAGCCGGTCGCCGTAGAAGTGCGTGTTGAGGTTGGGGAACTGGCGCAGCGTG
This sequence comes from Anaerolineae bacterium, assembly GCA_034435995.1. Lineage (GTDB taxonomy): Bacteria > Chloroflexota > Anaerolineae > Aggregatilineales > Phototrophicaceae > DAOTWC01. The sequence continues at coordinate 78,382 of DAOTWC010000081.1, forward strand.
AGCGCCGCCGCCTTCACCAGCATGTCGTTAACGCTGATCTTGACGGCGTCCTCCGGCAGGCTTTCGTTGAGCAGCTTGCGCAGCCTGAGCAGGTCGGCCACGTCAATCTCGGTGGTGACGTAGAAGTGCGGCGTCCACTGCTTGCTCTCGACGGTGACGGCCACGATGCGCCGCCGCAGCGACGTCAGCTCGATGTGCTCCACGTCCGGCCCTTCGGGCGCTTTGCGCGCCGGGGCGGTGGGCAGGCCAGCGGCTGGCGCGGCCTTTGGCGCAGCGGGCACGGCAGACGGCGTGAAGCCCTCCACGTCCGCTTTGACAATACGCCCGCCGGGGCCGCTGCCGCTCATCTGGCGCAGGTCCAGGCCTTTCTCCTGGGCCAGCCGGCGCGCCAGGGGCGAGGCCTTGATGCGCCCGTCGTCGTCGCTGGCGGCGGCCTGCTGCGCGCCGTTGCCGGCGGCCGGGGCAGGCGCCGTCTTCGCGTCCGGCTTTTTCGCTGCCGGCTGCGCCTGTGCGGCTGGCGCCGCGCTGACGCTCTCGCCGATGACGGCGATCACCGTCCCCTCTTTGAGTTCTTCGCCAGGCTTGGCGCGCACCTCGGCCAGCACGCCCGCCGCCGGCGCTTCAATCTCCACAGTGGCCTTGTCGGCCTCGATCTCGGCGATCACGTCGCCGCTGTTCACCGGCTGGCCCACCTCTTTCAGCCAGTTCAGCAGCGTGCCGTCCATCGTCAATGTGATTTCAGTAGCCATTTGAAGTCTCTAGTCCCTGGTCTACAGTCTTCAGTCTACAGTCTTCAGTCTCTCACCCCTGAGTTTCGGGCTTCAGCTGACGACTGACGACTGACAACTGATCGCTCACACAATCGCCCGCACCGCGTCAATCACCTTCTGCGTGTCGGGCAGGGCCATCAGCTCGATATCGCGCGCGTAGGGCAGCGGCACGTCCATCGCCGTCACGCGCTTGACCGGCGCGTCCATGTAGTCGAACATCTCATCCTGGAGGCGCGCCGCGATCTCGCTGCCGAAGCTGTACATCGGCAGGCTCTCTTCAACAACGACACAGCGGTTCGTCTTCTTGAAGCTCTCGAACACCGTGGCCATATCCAGCGGGCGCAGCCAGCGCATGTCAATCACCTCGCACTCGACGCCCTCCTTGGCCAGCGCCTCGGCGGCCTCCAACGACCACTCGACGCCGCGGGCGTAGGTCACCAGCGTGACGTGCCGCCCCTCGCGCTTCACATCGGCCCTGCCGATGGGCAGCACGAAGTCCTCGTCGTCTGGGACCGGGCCGGGCTTGGAGTAAAGCGCGATGCTCTCGGTAAACAGCACCGGGTTCTCGCTGCGGATGCTGGCCTTGAGCATCCCTTTGGCGTCGGACGGGGTGGCGGGGCAGCCCACGTAGAGGCCGGGGAAGTGCGCGAAGATCGGCTCTGGCGTGTGCGAGTGGGTGGCGGTGGCCTGGTTGCCCCAGCCGGACGCGGCGCGGAACACAACCGGCACGCGGAACTGGCCGTCGAACATGTAATGGATTTTGGCCGCGTGGTTGACGATAGCGTCCAGCGCCAGGAAGGCGAAGTTGATCGTCATGATCTCGGCCACTGGGCGCAGGCCGGCCATAGCCGCGCCCACCGCCGAGCCAGCGATGGCCATCTCGCTGATGGGGGTGTCGCGCACGCGCTTTTTGCCGAATTCCTCCAGCAGGCCGCGGGTGACGCGGTGGGTGCCCTGCCACTCGCCCACTTCCTGGCCCATGACGAACACGCGGTCGTCGCGCAGCATCTCCTCGCGCAGGGCCAGGCGCAGCGCTTCGCGCATGGGCAGATTCTTCTCGGCCATCGCTCTCATTCCTCTACGTACACGTTGCTGATAAGGTCTTCGTAGGTAGGATCAGGGCTGTTGAGGGCGAAAACCACCGCCTCGGCCACCACGCGCTCGACCTCGCGCTCGATTTTGTCCAACTCGCCGGCCACATCCTTGTAGGACTCCTCCAGGTGGCGGCGCAGGATGGTGATGGGGTCGCGCTTTTCGATCCACTCCATCAACTCCTCCTGCATGCGCTTGTCGAAGGTGCGATCCGACACGCCGTGTCCTTTGTAACGGTAGGTCATGGACTCGATCAGCACTGGGCCGCTGCTGCGGGCGTAAGCCACTGCCTCGCTCACCGCTTGGTGCACAGCGATCACGTCCTGGCCGTCTACGCGGCCCATGTCCTTCATGCCGTAGGCGACAGCGCGCTTGTGCAGCTCTGGCTGGCCGCTGGCGTCCTCAATGCGCGTGCCCATGCCCACCAGGTTGTTCTCGATCACCCACACCACCGGCAGGTTCCACACTGCGCTGAGGTTAAGCGCCTCGTGGAAGTAGCCGTTGTTGGTGGAGCCGTCGCCGGTGAAGCACAGCACGACCGCGCCGGTGGCGTTGTACTGCGCCTCGAGCGCGATGCCCGCCGCCAGCGGCAGGTGGCCGCCGACGATGGCGTAGCCGCCCCAGAAGTTGTGCTCGCGGCTGGCCAGGTGCATCGAGCCGCCCTTGCCGCCGCTGGTGCCGGTCTTTTTGCCCATCATCTCGGCCATACAGGCGTTGGCGTCCACGCCGCGCGCCAGGGCGATACCGTGATCGCGATAGGCGGTGATGACGTGATCGCGCGGCTCCAGGGCAGCTACCGCGCCCACGCCGGTCGCCTCGTGGCCGCTGTACAGGTGCAGGTAGACGCCGGTGATCTTTTTCTCTTTGTAGAGCCGGTCGCACTCGGTTTCAAACTCGCGGATGAGCACAATCTGCCTGTACCAATCCAGCAGAGTCGCTTTCGTAGGTTTCGCCATGTGATCTCCTCGCGTGGATGGCCGCGCGGCGTGGCGATACAGCCCGGCCCCCCACGCCGGCAGCGCAGCACCCCTTCTGCAATGCCCAACCAGTTTACCCCTGGCCGCCCCTTGCAGCAACCGGCACAGCGCGCCGTCACTGCGGGCGGGCTTTCCGCGTCTCGCGCAGCTCGTACAACACGTGTCGCTGCCGCATCACGGCCTCACACCCGTTTCAGTTGGTTGATGCGGCGCTGCAGGTAGAGCGAGAAGTAGCCGTCGTAGCGCTGCCACAGCTCTGGCAGGCGCCAGTCGCTGCCGGTGACGCGGCCGCGGCAGTTGGGCGCGCCGCAGGCGCACTCGAACTCGTCGTAGGGGCTGCCGTCGGTCATGGCGTAATCGAAGCACACCTCCTCGCCCGGGGCGATGTCGCGCATGGCGACCACCAGGTGCGAGCCGGCGATGCCGGCGTTGGGGTCGCACGAGTGGTTGATGTAGACGCCAGGGCCGGGCCGGTCCTCCACCAGGTACAGATCATCCTCGATCTGCACACTCAGTTTGGTCAGCTCAGTTGAAACCAGGTGCATCAGCGCCGCCGGGACGACCGTGCCGCCCCAGGCGGCCACCAGCTCGCCGGCGCGGATCGGCTGCACGGCGAAGATACCGCGGCCCTTGGCCCCGGTGTCGCGCACTTCCAGCTTGGGCGACAGGTAAGACGATGGCAGGTCAAGCATGGCGGTTTCTCCACGTTTGCAAAGCAGGAACTACCGAGAAATTCAGAAAGGCGTACGGCGCGCAGCCTCTTGTCTGCGCGAGCGCTGACGAGACACCCTGCGGCTGTCATGCCACCCCACCGCGCGAGCCGGTCAAACCACGTCGAACGGCAGCGGCGGCCTGGGCGGCGCAGGCGCGGGCTGGGTGAGCGCCAGCAGCAGCGGCCACAGGATGTAGGCCAGCAGCGCCAGGATCATCAGCAGCACGACCAGCGCGTAGAGGACGCGCCGCGCTGTCCAGAAGCGGGCCGGCTCGTCCGCCTCTGGCGCGGAGTCAAATTCGTCCAGAAACAGCGGTTCATCCCAGCGGTCGTTCACGCGCTTCATTCTACCAGCGCCCGCTGGGGGAACACCATACGCTCCAGCGTGCGCGTGCCGCGGATCAGCGCGTCGCTGTTGGCGCGCTCGAACTCGGCGTGCAGGTCGCGCACGCGGACGATTTGCGCAGCAGCCGGCTCCAGCGTGAACACTACCAGCGTGACAGCGTGCTCGCCCAGCGCCAGCACCAGCCAGCGGTTATCGGCCAGGCGCTTGCGCGCCACGCCAGCGCGCGGGCGGTTGGCAGCGCTGACCAGCGCGCGCAGGATCGGCTCAAACAGGTTGAGGTCGGGGGCCTGGCGGCCGCCGATCATCAGCGGGCGGGGCGGCTGCAGCGTGTAAATGGCGTAGCAGAGAGGGCGGGCCGCGAAGTGGCTGAGCAGAAAGCCGGTGTGGCCAGCGGCGGCCGCCTGCCGCCAGGCGCTGCCGTCTGGGTCGCGCTCCAGCAGGCGCTCGATGATGGTGCGCTGCTCTTTGTAGTGCCCGTAAATGGCGTTGAACTGGGCGCGATTAATGGCCCCGCTGGTGTACTGTCTGGCTGCCTGTTCCATCTTGCGCAGCAGCGCGGCCAGCACGCTGACTGGGTCTGCCGGCGCAGGGGCTGGGTCAGATTTGGCGGGGTCGCGGGGGGTTGCGGACGCGGGCGGCGTCTCCGGCGGGGGCGCAGGCCGCAGCGGTGAGCGCAGCGCAGCCAGCTCGTCGGGCGAGAGGCTGGTGGGCGAATGGGGCGGGTTGTCGTTCATCATGTCGGCTCACAGGACGGTTAGCGACAGCAGCAGACTCATCGTACCACGAAAACGGCCCGGCACGAAACGCGGTATAATCCGTGCCCCTGTACCCGATAGGTAAACTGGCATGTTTCAACCGCAGCATTACGGCCTCTACTTCACTGAAGCGCACGTACAGCAGGCCCGCGAGCAGCAGGCCCGCCCCCCGCTGGCGGGAGCGTGGGCGCGGCTGCGCGGGTCACAGCCGTTGGAACCGCTGGCATTGGCGCTGCGTCTGGGGCTGCGCTGGCGCTGCGACGGCGACGCGGCGGCCGGTCAGCGGGCGGCCGCGCTGTTGGCGGAGGGCCTGCTGCCTGCAGGCGCGAGCTGTGACGACCTGGCGGCCGCTGCCGCTGCGGTTCAGTGTTTTGAGCTGGCGCGCAGCCACCCGGACGCCGCCCGGCAGCCCTGGCTGGAGGGCCTGCGGGCGTATCTGGCCGATGTAGAGCGCCGCCCGCCCGCCAGCTATGTCGAGTCGCTGTGGCGCATCACGCTGGGCACTGCGGCGGCAGTGGCGCTGGAGGATGAGGCGCGCTTCACAGCCGCGGTGGACGCCTTCCGCGCGGTCGTGGCGCAGGACATCCACCCAGAGGGCTACCTGCCTAAGGTCGTGGAGGCGAAGGACGGCCACACGCTTGAGGGCATGCTGCGGGCGGCCCAGGCGCTCGTCCTGGCAGCAGAGGCAGCGGCGCACGCCGGTGAGGACCTGTGGGCCTGCGCCGTGCGCGGCGTCTCGGTGATGACGCCGATCCCGTACCTGCTCTATTACTACTACTACCCAGACCGGTGGCGCTGGGGTGCGCCGGTCAGCGTGGACGAGGGCCAGGCGCTCTATCGGGCGCGCGCCGGCTTCTGGGAGATGGCGCGGCGGCGCAGCAGCCTGCGCGACCTGGGGCCGTTCTTGGACGAGCTGCGCCCGGTTGACGATCCCCTGGGCGGCGGCCTGACAACGCTCACGCACGGCGCGGACGCGCCCCGCCAGCGGCGCGGGCTGTTCGGGTGAATGGTATACTGGAAACGAGCGAGGTGGAGCGTGTGTGATGGTCGAGGGGACGAAAACGCGCATGACGGCGGCGGCTTTCCGTCAGCTGCCCGAAACGACCCAGCCGACGGAACTCATCCACGGAGAGCTGATCGTGTCGCCTTCACCGAT
>DAOTWC010000082.1:0-30386 GCA_034435995.1 Anaerolineae bacterium
CGAGGTCTCCGTGTTCTACTGCGCGCCTGCTGTTCACTTCGTGTGCTCCACCGGGCCGTCATTTGCGGGTCTTCGCTGCTGCGAGACACTTAAGTAAGCGGCCTCAGATTGGTGAAGTGAACCTGGAGGGGAACGCCGTAATAAGAGGGGTACTCAGGCGGCGCCACGTACACTTATACTAGCGGCTTTGGCCCTCCGTTCATTCCAAAGTGTATACAAGTCTTGTATAATAAGAGGTGTCCAGGTTGACCGGACGGTCGCGTCCCTCCGCGTGAGGGATGAGGAAAGTCCGCACTCCACAGGGCACGGTGCTGGCTAACGGCCAGGCGGGGCAACCCGACGGCAAGTGCAACAGAGAACGGATTGCCCCCTGCAGCGCAGGGAGCGAGGGTGAAAAGGTGGTGTAAGAGACCACCGGCGCGGGCAGCGATGTCCGCGGCCAGGCAAACCCCACCGGGAGCAAGGCCAAGCAGGTGCATTGGGGCGGCCCGTCCCGCAAAAAGCGCCGGGTGTGCTGCTTGACGCCTGCGGCAACGCAGGCGCTAGAGAGATGACCGTCTAAAACAGAATGCGGCTTACGGGTCAGCCTGGACGCACACTCAGCCCGCAGTCGGTCCTACTGCGCAGTCTACGCTTTACGTCCTCCTTCTATCGTCGTATTGTACGATCTCTAGGAGCAACTGTTACGCTATTTTAGCGGAGGTGGGCCAGGATAAGCTGGCTTACATCGTATGATACCATGCACATTGTTCACATACAGGGCTGAGGAGATAAATTGATGGACGCTGAATTCGCGGGCAAGACGGTAATGATCAGCGGCGCGGGCGGCGCGCTGGGGCGGGCAGTTGTGGCGCGCTTTGCGGTCTCTGGCGCAAATTTGGCGCTGCTGGAGCGCGACAGCGGCAGCTTAGACGCCTTGGTATCGGAGTTGGGGCTGACTGCCGATCGCTGCCTAGGCGTAAGCGCCAACGCGACCGACCCAGCCAGCGTAGACGCCGCTCTGGCGCAGGCCGCCGACCGCTTCGGCCAGGTGGATGCGCTGGTTCACACTGTTGGTGGCTACAGTGCCGGTCAGCCGGTGCACCAGGCTGGAGTCGATGTGTGGGAGAACATGATGGCGCTCAACGCGCGCAGCGTCTACGTAACGTGCGGCGCGGCAGCGCGGCACATGGTCGAACGCGGCACGGCGGGCAGCATCGTAGTCGTGCTGGCGCGGGCAGCGCTGAAAGGCGCGAAAAACCAGGCAGCCTACACGGCCAGCAAGGCCGCGGCGCAGCGCGTCGTCGAGAGCATGGCAGCGGAGCTGCTCGATTACGGCATTCGTGTGAACGCCGTCATGCCCAGCACGATAGACACGCCTGCCAACCGAGCGTCCATGCCCAACGCGGATTTCAGCCGGTGGGTGCCGCCGGCGCAGATCGCCGACGTGATCTTCTTTCTGGCCTCTGCCGCCGCTGCCCCCATCAGCGGCGACAGCGTGGCTGTGTACGGGCGGTCGTAAAGAGGAGCTAAGCGTCGCGGCGCCGCGCGAAGCGTCGAGCCTCGTCCAGCACAAAGTCCACTACTGCGGCGATTGTTGCGTCGGGCAGTGTGCTGGCCGGCATCGTGTGAATGCTGGCGGACAGCAGCGCCGGCCCCGGCCCAACGCGCGCCGCCCCGATTTCGCCGGCGCGCACACCCTGCAGCCGCAGCGCATGTCCATTCAGCGCAGTGGATGCAGCGGGGGCCAGCACGACGCACAGCGCACAAGGTTCGGGCAGCACACAGGCGCACACGCCGCCTTCCCGCCACGGGTGATCGGCGTCAACTGGGGTCAGCCGCAGCAGGCTGCTGGTCAGCTTAGCGCGGTCAGCGGCGCTCAGGCCGTCAGCGCGGGCCGCGTTGCAGCCAAGGGCGTCGAGCGCCAGCAGCGCCGAGCGTCCGCCAGTGGCGTCGCAGTGCCACACCCCGGGCACGCAGGCCTCACCCAGGTCGAACAGCAGCGCCCGCTCGCCGGCTGAGGTCAGCTCGGCGCGCAAGGCGCGCAGAAAGGTATACAGACGCGGCAGCAGCGCCAGGTCGCCGCGCAGGCCGCCGGTGTAAAAGATCGTTAGCGGTTCTTCCACTGCGCCGGGCGTTTTTCGATAAACGCCTGCATGCCCTCGGCCTTGTCCTCTGTGCCGAACGACAGGAAGAAGTTGCGCTTTTCGTAGGCCAGCCCCTCGGTCAGGCTGAGTTCAAAGGCGCGGTTGGCCGCGTCCTTGATGAGCCGGACAGCCACCTGCGGCATCGCCGCGATCTTCGCGGCCAGCTTAATCGCCTCATCGAGGTAGCTCTCCACCGGGTAAACGCGGTTGACCAGCCCGTGCTGCAGCGCCTCCTGCGCTGTCAGGCGGCGGTCAGCCAGCATGATCTCCAGCGCCAGCGCCTTGCCTACGGCGCGTGTCAGGCGCTGCGTGCCGCCCGCGCCAGGAATGATGCCCAACGTGACCTCCGGCTGGCCAAAACGGGCGTTTTCAGAGGCGATAATCATGTCGCAGGCCATCGCCAGCTCGCAGCCGCCGCCCAGCGCCCAGCCGGACACTGCCGCGATGACCGGCTTGCCTATGCGCGCCAGCCGTGCCCAATCCGTGAAATCGCTGCCTGTGAGCATGGTTACGGTGTCGGTCTCAGCCATCTGCTTAATGTCTGCGCCCGCCGCAAACACCCGGTCGCTGCCCGTGAGCACCATACATCCGATTTCGGGGGTTGCGTCAAAGGCTTCCAGCGCTGTGAACATCTCGTCCATTACCTGAGCGTTAAGCGCGTTGAGCGCGTCTGGCCGGTTGATGCGCACCAGCCCGACTCCTGAAACTGGCGTCTCAACAACAATCGTTTCGTAAGACATTTTCTTTCTCCAATTTTGGCGTATACGAGCGCTGGTCCGGAGCAGCGAACGCCAGCGCAGTGCCATTGTACAGCGCGGTGGCGCGCACTTCAACGCGCCCCAATGGACATCAAAAACACACTGCGCAGCGGCTGGATAGGCGGCGGGCCGACAGCCCAGCGCATCGCGCTTGACACACCCGCCGCAGATACGTTACACAGGAAGGCCGCAGCCGGATGCGCGGCTGGCGGGTACGATCAGCGAGTGAGTGAGGTATAACCATGCCAGTACTACCCTTCTACGATCCACACCGTGTGGGGGTCTTGTATCGCCCTGATGTCGCCGGGGCGGTGCAGGCCGGAAACGCAGCGGGGCTGTCTCCGGCAGCAGAAGACCGCTACCGGATCATGCTGCTGCTGGTGGACGCGCAGGTTGATTTTGTGCATCCACAAGGCGCGCTGAGTGTGCCGGGCGCAGTTGATGACACCCAGCGCACAATAGAATGGCTGCTGGAAAACGCTGGCAAAGTCAGCACTGTTGCTGCATCGCTGGACAGCCATATTCCGACTCAGATCTTCTTTCCGACTTGGTGGGACGACGCAAACGGGCAGCACCCCCAGCCGTTCACGCCGATCACCCTTGACGACGTTCACAGCGGGCGCTGGCGGCCCGTCTACGAACCCGAATGGTCGGTTTACTACGTAGAAACCCTTGAAGCGCAGGCCAAGAAGCAGCTCATGATCTGGCCGTATCACACCCTGCTGGGCAGCGAAGGTCACAACCTGATGCCCGCGCTCTATGAGGCTGTCGTGTATCACACAGCGGCCCGGCAGACTCAGCCGCTGTTCATCACCAAAGGCCTGATCCCCAGAAGCGAGCACTACTCGATTCTAGAGCCGGAAGTCAAGGTGCCTGATCACCCACAAGGAACGCTGAATCGGGAGTTCCTCAGCCAGTTGGAAACACATGATCGTGTGTATATTGCCGGCCAAGCCAAGAGCCACTGCGTGCTCGAAACTACGCTCTCGCTTGTCCGGCATTTCTCTGACCAACCAGATCAGCTCGACAAGCTGTACGTGCTGCTGGACTGCACATCATCGGTGGCGCATCCAGAGATTGATTTCGACGCGCTGGCAAACCAGACCTTTGCTGAACTGGCGCAGCGCGGAATACACCTTGTGCGCTCCACTGATCCGGTATAGGGAATATCTGCATTAACCGTGGACGGCGTGCGATCGTCCGGCAGAAACAGAAAGGTAAAACCTATGAAACAGTCGGAACGGGCGACGGCGGAGGGAATGCTGTTCACTGACGAGTATCAACTGACAATGGCGCAGCTCTACTTCCGTTTTGGCCTGCACGAAAAACCCGCCCAGTTCGACCATTTCTTCCGCACTTACCCGAACTACGGCACACACCAAGCCGGGTACTGCATTAACGCGGGGTTGGAGTGGCTGGTTGACTGGATGCGGGACGCCCGCTTCCGCGACGAAGACATCGCTTATCTGCGCAGTCAGACGGGCCGCAGCGGGCAGCGCATGTTCGCTGACGATTTTTTGGCCTGGCTGAAAACCAGTGGAACGTTCGCGGGCATCAGCCTGTCAGCAATTGAGGAGGGGCGAGTGGTGCATCCTAACGTGCCGCTAACCACTATTACCGGCCCGCTGGCGATGGCGCAGATTCTTGAGACGCCGCTGCTCAACCACCTCAACTATCAGACGCTGATCGCCACCAAAGCCGCTCGAATTCGGCAGGCAGGACAAGGACAGCTGCTGATGGAGTTCGGCCTGCGCCGGGCGCACGAGAAGGCCGCCAACGCCGGCGCGCGCGCAGCGCTCATCGGTGGAGCGGATTACACATCTAATGTCGGCGTCTCGCACATCCTGGGGCTGCCGCCGAAGGGAACACATGCGCACAGTCTGGTGCAGGTGTTCATGGCGCTGGGCGAGAGCGAACTCAGCGCGTTTCGCGCTTATGCCGATATTTACCCGGACGACTGCCTGCTGCTGGTGGATACGATCAATACCTTGGAAAGCGGTGTGCCGAATGCGATCAAGGTCTTTGAGGAGCTGCGCCGCAAAGGTCACAAGCCGGTTGGCATTCGTCTCGACTCCGGCGACCTGGCGTACTTGAGCACGCGGGCCGCGAAAATGCTCAACGACGCCGGTTTCGAGGACACGATTATCGTCCTGTCGAACCAGATTGATGAGCTGGTGTTGTTACAGATCATTCTGCAGATTAAGAACGAAGCTCCAGCATATGGCCTTGACCCGGATCACCTGGTCAAGCGTTTGGCCTACGGCGTGGGCACTCGGCTGATTACCTCTCATGGCGATGCTGCGCTGGACGGTGTTTACAAGCTGGTTGCGGTTGGTGACGGCGGCGAATGGAAGCCAGCTATCAAGCTTTCTGAAGTGCCGGAGAAAGTGCCGAACCCAGGGCATAAGCGCATTTGGCGGCTGTACGATGAGCGCAACCGCGCTACTGCCGACCTGCTGGCGCTCTACGACGAAACGTTCGACCAGGCAGCCGAGATCACGCTGCGTCATCCATCCAACGAAACCCTCTTCCGCATTATTGACCGGCGGGCGCTGGCCTCTATCGAGCTGCTTCAGGTGGAAATCCTGCGCGATGGAAAACTCATTTATGACTTCCCGCCGCTGGATGCAGTCCGCAAGCAGCGTGACGCCGATCTTGACCGGCTGGACGCAGGTGTGCTGCGGCTGATTAACCCCCATGTCTACCACGTCTCGCTGACACAAAAGCTGTGGGACCTGAAACGCAGGTTGATCCAGCACTACCACGCTTAGAGCGCACAGGGTAGTGTTCTGCAGTTTATGCGACGGTGCTCTGACATTTACTAACGCTATCGCTAATTGACAGCCTGCGCCTTACAGGTAACAATCGGAAAGGGTTAGCAGCTTGCTGGCTGAGGGCGAATGTATCGTCTGTACTATTTCCTGCGCGTCCTCGTTACGATTGGCATCGTCGCCGCGGTAATCGCTGGGGTGGGGTTCTTCATCGTTAATAACACAGTCGAGTCAGCTCAGGAGCTTTATTACCGGCAGGTTACTGCAGCCGTCGAAACGGCAATCGCTGCGGCGCTTTACGATGCCACGCGAACAGCAGAAGCGCCGCTGGCGCAGTACCGCCTGCTGCGTCCGGCGTCCGGCGAGAGCCTGGAGGCGCTGGCCGAGCGCTACGGCACCACGCTGGCTGTGATTCAGATGGCGAACGGACTCATGGCCGACGTCGTGACAGGCAGCGACCAGCCGGTTGTTGTGCCGGAGGGCGTGCAGGCGCTCGACCCCCCGCGCCGGCTGACCCCTTACACGGCCCGCCCAGGCGATACGCTGGCTGCGCTGGCCGAGAAGAATAGAATCCCGCTGGCGCTGCTGGAAGCGGACAACCCGGTGCTGGCCCGGCGGGGCCTGCTGCCTGGCGACATCGTGTTTATTGCTGTGCTTTTGTGACCAACAGGAAACTGCTGTGACACGCTCACACCGCCTGATAAGCTGGTTGTTGATGTTGAGCGCGGTTCTGGCCGCTGCTGCCTGCCAGCCCACCATTCCGCCCCTGCCGGATATCACTGTAGTGATTACTGCGGTGGACAACGAAGCCGCGTTAGCGGCAGCCGTCGAGGGAGCGCTGACAGCGACTGCGCAGCGCCAGGCGCTGATTACCGAGACGGCGCTGGCACTCGGCGGCATTACGCTCACGCCGACGCCGACACCCACCGCGACTCTTACCCCGCCGCTGCCAACGGCGACGCCCTTCCTCTCGCCGACGCCGACCACCACGCCCACCAGCACCGCGACGCCTACGCTAGCGCCGCTGCCCAGCAACACGCCTCCACCGCTAGAGGAGAGCGCTGCTGACAGCCCCGGCCGGCTGCGCCTGCTCCACGCGCTGCGCCGCAGCGGGCTTGGGCCAGTGGAAGTGTACGTTGACGACGTGCGCGTGGCGCGCGGCCTCGAGTTTGGCGCTGACAGCGGCTACACTGCGGTTGCTGGCCGCAGCGTGCGCGTTGCTGTGCGTCCAGTGGTGGCAAACGAATCGTCAGCCGAGCAGCTTGCGCCGCCGTTGGTGAGCAGCGTGGTTGACGTGGGCGCAGGGGCGAGTGTGTCAGTCGTGCTGGCCGACATGGGCCAGCTCACGCCTTCGCTGGTTGTTGTGCGCGAGGACATCACGCCGCTGCGCACGCGCTACGCCCGTCTCACAGTGCTGCAGGCCAACAGTACGCTGCTGCGCTTTAACGCCCTCGTTCCCGGCCTAGCCGGCGCTTTGGCCTACAACATGGCCTTTGGCGATCAGATTGGCCCATTTGACGTGCCCGCCGGCAGCTACACGGTCAACATGTACGACGCGGATATACCGGATCAGCTCATCACCAGCCTGAGCGGCCTGCGGCTGAACAACTATGTTAACCACCTGCTGGTGCTGGTTCCCGCTGCGGACTCCCTTGGCCCGCAGGAAGCCACCGACTATCTGCTGTTCTCCGGCAGCACCGCGCGCACGCCGGCCGATGTTGCTGTAACCTTCATCAACGCAGCGCCGAGTGTGGGAACTGTGCGGATCGTGGTAGATGACAGCGTGTTGGTGAGCAGCCTGCCCGTAGGCCATCACACGGTGACGCTGCCGCTCAGCCGCCAGGGCGGTGTCGTGCTGATCGAAGATTTGGCAGGCGAGAACCTGTATCTTAACGGTCTTGGCCCGTTTGACACGCCTGACGATCGGATCGTGGTCATTATGGACCCGCCGGCAGGCACTGCCGGGCGTACAGAGCAGGTGCGGCCGGTTGTGTTCGCTATGGACGCGCCGGAGTCCGCCGCTCGTGCTGCTGTCCGCCTGATTCATGGCCTTTCAGGCACCAACCGCACGCTCGATCTAGAGCTGCGCGCCACCTCGCGCACGGAAATCGAAAGTATCTTTGGCGTGCCGCCCGGCCAGCAGGAAAGCGCGGCCTATGTGCCAGTGATTCAGGGCGTGCGACTGGCAACAGCCTCGGAGTATGTGGGGCGCGTGCCAGCAGTGTTCGATGTGCGCGTGGTGCTTTCTGGCACACAAAGCGTGCAGGACGCGCTGACCAGTGTGCAGATGCTGGCTGGCGGCGTTTACGACTTCGTGGTTGTGCCTGGCGAGACAGCGGGAGTGGCGCGGCTGCTGCTGATCCAGCCAGATGTGCAGGTGGCCGGCCCAGGCATCAATCGCGGCGATCCGCAGGTTGTCCGCGAGCAAGTGGAAGCGGCTCTGACAGCGCTGGCGCCGGCAGTCACGCCCACCAGCACAGCCGCCCGCACGGCCACGCCCACCAGCTCCCCTGTCTTCACAAACACGCCCCGGCCGTCGAATACGCCGGCACTGCCGCCGCCAGCGCTGTTGGTTGACCCAGTGCCGCCAAATGCGGCAGTCGACTCGTTTATGCTGACCGGTCTGAATCTGCGGCCGGACAGCCGCTACACGATCAGTTTGGCGGGCGGCCCGGAGGACCTGAGCGGCAGCACGGACGCAAACGGCTCGTTTACGCGGACGGTAGCCATTCCGGCTGGCCTGCGGCCAGGTGCATATACCGTTCGCGTGTGCGTGGACTGCCGGGCCGGCGGCGCAAACCAGGAGGTTTTCGCCGTGTTTGTCGTGGCCGACCGCGCGCGCACGCCGACCGCCACACCCGTCCCCTGACCGATGATTGTGCGAATGCAGGTTGCTATGCGCAGAATTGTGCTTACGTTGCTTTCGGTTTCCCTGCTGGTCGCGCTGGCAGCGCCCGCCGCGCTCACCGCCGCCCAGGGCAGCAGCGCTGTGAACCTGGGCGACCTGCGCGTGGTGAACGGCTACGTTGGCCTGCGCGGGGTTGACGTGTACATTGACGGCGCTCAGATGGCTTATGACCTGCCGCCGGAACAGGCCACAGTCTTCTTCGCGGTGCCGGCTGGTCGCCACGTGGTAGCGGTGCGGCCGGCAGGCGCCAGCGCTCTCTCCGCGCCGCTGGCGGATGTCCTGGTTGACGTCAGCCCGAACCACAGCCGCACCGCGATCGTCTACCAGAAGCAGTTTGCGCGCGCTGGTTACACGCCGCCGCTGGCTCAATCCGGCGCGTTTCTGGTTCTCGACGATGATCGCAGCCCGATAGACGTGGGCCGCACGCGGCTGACGGCCGCTCATCTGTATCCAGGCGCGAGCAGGCCGCTCAGCATCACCTACCCGGATCGTTCCTCGCTGCTGCATGAGATCGCGCCGGAGCAGCCTCACGGCACAATTGACGTGGACGCTGGCGTTTACCCCCTCGCTGTGGTGGACGCCACCAGCCCCAGCCTTGACCGGCTTTATCTAGGCGGGCAGTACGCCTTCAACAGCAGCACGCTGTACACGCTGGTGATCGTGCCAGACGCCGCGCCAGCAGCTAATCCCCAGCTAGGGACGGCGGCCAACGCCGGCCCGCTGGCCCCAACGCCGCGCATCTTCGTCGTCAGCGCACCGATTGACCCGCCGCCAGATGGTTTCAGACTGCGGCTGATCCACACAGCCCACAACACCGCCATCTTTGATCTGTTCATTGATGAGCGGCTGGCTGTGCCGCGCATGACCTACAGTCAGGCCACGGAATACCTAGGGCTGCCGGGGTTCAGCCACACAATCACGCTGCGCCGCCGCGATGCCAGCCCCGATGATATTCCCTTCGCCACCGCCCGTTTCGAGCTGACACCAGAGAACCGCGGCCAGTCCCACTGGACGATTTTGCTGCTCAACGCCAGCCAGTCTACTGTCACGACCATGCCGCTGGCCGGCCAGGATCAGGCGGCGGGCGGCGGGCGCGCTTCCAACATTGTGAACACACCAGGCGGCCCGCTGGTGCTGGCGCTGCTGCCCGACAACATCGCGCAGACACCGCGCGGCGAGGCGCGCGTGCGCCTGTATCACGCCATTGACGGCGCGCTTGATATCAGCCTGTTCACATCGGCGCTGCCGCCGCTGATTGCGCCTGGTGTCACACCGACCCCTACGCCGACACCGGCTGCGCCGCCGCCGCTGGTGCGCCTAGTCGAGCCGGTTGTTTTCGGCGCTGAAGCCAACGACGCGAACGTGCGTTCCGGGTTGTACAGCGACCTGAGATTCATTGCAGGGGGCAGCACCGAAATCTACCAGCTTCGCAGCAAGCCGCTGATTCCGGGCGTAGTGTATACCTTTGTCCTGATTGGTCTGCCGGGCGGCGAGCCACCGGTGCAGGCGCTCCAGCTTGAGGACTTCGGGCGCGGCGTGCCTCAGGACCGCCTGTACCAGGGCGAAATCGTCTCCAGCACAGATGTTAACGTGCGCGATGCGCCGTCGAACGCGGGCAACGTGCGCGCGCGCCTGCCCAACGGCACCATCGTGGAGGTGCTGGGGCGCAACTTCGATGGCACGTGGGTCTACATCGCCTACACTGACCTGGCCGCTGGCAGTCGGCGCAATGGGTGGGTTTTTGCCCAGCTCATCCGAATCACACGCCTCGGCGACCCCCTGAACGTTCTGTCGCTGCCGCTGGTTAACCCGTAGGATGGCGCAGATGGACACAAAGCAGGTCACCGGTTTGGGCTGGCAGGATTACACTGCCAATCGCAGTCCAAAGACGCACACGGTTACCGGCACGCTGCGCGTGCTGGAAGGGGTGTACAGCCCGCAGCTCGACAACCGTCGCGACATCTTCGTCTATCTGCCGGACGGCCACGCCAGCGGCCAGCGTTACCCCGTCATTTACATGCACGACGGACAGAATCTGTTTGATGAGGCGCTCAGCTTTGCGGGGGAGTGGCGGGCAGATGAAGTCATGCAGGCGCTGGAGCGCGAGGGAACGGCGGCCATCATCGTCGGTGTTCCCAACATGGGAGCCGAACGGCTGGACGAGTACAGCCCTTTTATTGACCGACTGAGCCGCGGGCGCGGTGATCTCTATGTTCGTTTTCTGGCGGAGACGGTTAAGCCACTGGTGGACGCTAGTTTCAACACCCTGCCCGGCCGTGACCACTGCGGCGTAATGGGGTCTTCGATGGGCGGCCTGATCAGCCTATACGCCTTTTACGCCCAGTCGCATGTGTTTGGCCTGGCTGGCGTAATGAGTCCTGCGCTGTGGTTTGCGCAGCGCGCGATCTTCGAGTGGGTGCAGACGCGCCCGTTTGCCCCAGGCCGGATATATCTCGACATCGGAACGGCTGAGACAATGGGACTGCGGCGTTTGCCGCTGCCGCGCTGGCTGGGCAAGCCGCCTTCGGAGCGTTTCGTAGACGATGCGCGCGCGCTGCGCGACCTGCTGCGCACGAAGGGCTTCCGCGACGGACACAATTTGTTGTATGTCGAGGACGAGGGCGCGCCGCACCACGAATCGGCCTGGTCGCGCCGGCTGCCGGTCGCGCTGCGTTTTTTGCTGCGCAAGGCAGAGTAACGCGGTTGTCAACCCCTGGTGAAGGTTGACAACAGCCGTTACATCAGCACAATCCTCGTGCGGCCGAATATGTGCGGGGGCGGAGTCCGCTCAGATTAACCGTTGAGGCGCACCAGCGCCGCGCTCAGGCGCGTTAGCGCCTCAGCCAGTGTGGCGCGCGGGCAGCCGAAGTTGAGGCGCACGAAGCCCTCGCCGCCCTGGCCGAACCACGCGCCGTCGTTAAGCGCGACACGCGCCTCCTTGAGGAAGAAATCAGCTGGTTTGCCGCTGACGCCCGCGTCCCGGCAGTCCAGCCAAGCCAGATAAGTCCCTTCGGGGCAGGTGGAAACGATCTGGGGTAAGCAGCGGGCGATGTAATCGAGCAGGTAGTCGCGGTTGGCTTGCAGATACTGCACCAGCGCGTCGAGCCAGGGCTGGCCCTCGCGATATGCGGCCAGCGTGGCGACCGCGCCCATCAAGCCGCTGTGGACTCCGGCCGCGTTTAGCACGCTGCTCAGCTGGCGGCGCAGCGTGTCATCCGGCACGATAGCGTAGCCCAACGCCAGGCCGGGCAGGTTAAACGCCTTGCTGGCGGAGTGCAGCGTCACCGTGCGCGCAGCGACTTCCGGGCTAAGCGCGGCAGTTGGCGTGTGCTGTTGGCCGTCGTAGATCAAGTCAGCGTGGATTTCGTCGGAGACAATCACCAGGTTGTGACGCAGGCAGATGTCGGCCATGCGCTCCAGCTCTGATCGAGTCCACACTCGTCCCACCGGGTTGTGCGGGCTGCACAGGATAAATAGACGGGTGTCCGGCGTGATGGCCGCCTCAAAGCGGTCGAAGCCAATCTCATAACGCAGGCGTCCGTTGGCGCGCACGGCCTCCAGCTCAGCAACGCGAAGCGGGCGTCCGGCGTTGGTCGGCGCGGTGATAAACGGCCCGTACACCGGCGTCTGAATCAGCACGCTGCCGTTGTCTGGCTCAGCGTAGGCCCGGCTAACGGCATACAGGCCGTAGAACAGGTTGGGCATGAACACCACGTGTTCTGGGCTGAAATGCCAGTCGTATCGCGCAGCCATGCGCTCGCTGATAGCCTGCGCCAGCGCTTTCTCGCTGCCGAAAGCGTAGCCGAAGACGCCGTGTTCCACGCGCTCGTGCAGCGCGCGCAGCACCGGCTCGGGCGATCTAAAATCCATGTCGGCCACCCACAGGGGCAGCACATCCGGGTCATAGGCGTTCCATTTGACGCTGTCGCTGCTGCGGCGCGGGATGACGGTGTCGAAATCATAAGAAGTCATGATGGCAACTTTCAGTTTGCAGTTAAGGACGGGTTTACAGCAAGGTCTGCTGCTGGCCTGGTTGGTGGGAAGCGCGCGCCAGCTTTTTCTCGCGGGCCTCGTTCAGAATGTCGCGGGCGGTCTGGCTGCCGCTGTCGCCAGTCGCGCCCAGCATCTCAGCCAGCTCGGCGACGCGCTGTTCGTCGTCCAGCGGCGTGACCTCCGTAACGACGCGCTTGGCGGTGACGTCTTTGCGGACGCGGAAATGCCGGTCGGCATAGCCGGCAAGCTGGGCCAGATGGGTCACCACCAGCACCTGGTGCGAATTGGTCAGCGACCACAGCTTCTCGCCCACAATGCCGCCCACGCGCCCGCCGATGCCCTGGTCAATTTCGTCGAAAATCAGCGTGGGTGTGCGGTCTGCCTGGGAGAGCACGCGCTTGAGGGCCAGCATGATGCGGGCCGTCTCGCCGCCAGAGGCCACCTTGACCAGCGGGCGCAGCGGCTCGCCAGGGTTAGCGCTCATCATAAACTCAACTTCGTCAATGCCAGTCGGCCCGAAGGCCACCCGTCGGTCGCCGACGATGCAGCCTTCCGGGTCGTCGCGATATGTGATGGCGACCTCGAAGCGCGTGTGCTGCATTTTCAGGTCAGCCAGCTCGTTCACAACCGCCTCGCTGAGGCGCTTGCCGAAGGTCTGGCGCACCTGGCTAATTTTCTGGCCCATCTCGCCGATATAGCTAAGCAGCTTGGTCTCCTGCGCTCGCAGCTCTTCCAGGCGCGCCTCGCTGTTTTCAAGCGTATCCAGCTCGGCGCGCGCGCGCTCGGCGTAGGCCAGCACTTCTTCTACCGTTGCGCCAAAGCGGCGCTTGAGGCGCGTGATGGTTTCTAGCCGCGCCTCGACCTCGTCGAGGCGCGCCGGGTTGTACTCCACGCTCTCAGCGTAGTCCTGGATCGAAATGGACAGTTCCTGAGCCTGCTCACTAATGGTGTCGGCAAACTGCGACAGCTCCTTCAGCGTCGGGTCAATGTTGGACAGCTTGCCCAGCAGCACTGCCACGCGCTGGAGCTGATCTACGGCGTTGGGGCGGTCGGCGGCGCTGTCGTCACCGATCAGCAGCAGCACTGCCTCGGCGGTGAGGGTGGCGAGCTGTTCGCTGTTGGCCATGCGGGTGCGCTCGGCGCGCAGGTCGTCCTCCTCGCCTGGTTTGAGCTGGGCGGCGTCAATTTCCTCAACGTCGGCGCGCAGGCGCTCGGCGCGGCGCTTGAGCGCGGCCTCGTCCTCCAGCAGCGCCTTGATCTCGCGGCGGACGCTGGCCACACGGTCTACCATAGTGGTCATGGCTGCGCGCATCTCCAGCAGATCGGCGTAGCGGTCGAGCAGGTCAATGTGGCTGGCGGGCCGCAGCAAGGACAGGTGTTCACTCTGGCCGTGAACGTCCACCAGCGCCTCGCTGATCTCGCGCAGCACATCTTGGCTGACAGTGACGCCGTTCACCCGCGCTGTGGAGCGGCCGCTGCCGCGAATCTCGCGCCCCAGCACCACGTAGGCCGGGTGTTCGTCCTCGAGCAGGTCGGCGCGGCGCAGGGCCTCAACGACGGCGGGCCGCGTGTGAGCATTGAGGGTGAACACGCCTTCGATCAGCGCGCGGTCAGCGCCAGCGCGCACCATTGCATTGTCAGCCCGGCCGCCCAGAAGCTGCTCTATGGCGTCAATGATGATAGATTTGCCCGCGCCGGTTTCGCCGGTGATGACATTGAGACCGGGGGCAAAGCTCAGCTCCAAGCTGTCAATGATTGCGAAGTTGTGGATACGCAGTTCTTCCAGCATACGCCACCCTGAACACACTTATATTCGCAAGCGAAAACGCCCGAACACAGTTGCTGCGACCACGCCGGTGTACACCACAAACGTGAGCGAGAGGACGATGCCGCCGGTGAGTATCAGCCCCAGCGCCAGCACCCCCACCACCACGCCGGCAGCGGCAACCTGGCCAGAGTAGCGCCCGCGCCGCCGGCCAGTGAGGCGCAGCGCAGCCTCGCCGACAGCCCCGCCAATGGGAAAAGCCAGCAGGATCACGAACAACAGGAAACCGCCCAGCAGCGACAGCAGGAAAAGCCCCAACGCGCTGAGCACAGCGCTGACCCCGAAAACGATGGCGTAATCGGCGGTTGTGCCCTTAAAAAACTTGTCGTCGTGCTGGCGCACGCACTCGCGGCAGCGGTAGCCGACGGGTGTGAGCACGGCGCACTCGGCGCACATCAAACGTCCGCACCTGTTGCAGCGCAGGCCAGTCTCGCGGTCTGGATGGACAGCGCAGAAGGTGGCGTCGGTGTGGGCTGTTGGTTCGGTCACGAGGCGTCCTTTTGTGGCAGGCGATCAGCAGGCGGCTGGCCGGGCGGCTTTAGCCGCGGCGGTTCCAGCCGATCCAGCAGCGAACGGTAGAAATAGCCGCGCTCGCGCAGGCGAACGAAGCGGCCGATGTGGTCGCTGGCCTGCACACGCACCAGATCGCCGGAGTGTACGCCAAACAGAAGCTGGCCGTCGAAGGTCACGACGATCTCGCGGTCGGCGTCGGGCGAGGGGATTACCTCGACGACTGCGCCTTGCGAGAGCACGATGGGGCGATCCATGCTGAGATGCGGCGCAACCGGCACGATCAAGATATTGAACAGCTCCGGCGGCAGAATCGGCCCACCGCAGGCCAGCGCGTAGGCGGTCGAGCCGGTGGGTGTGGCGATGATCACGGCGTCTGCATTGTAGGTGGTGGCCCAGCCGCCGTCTATATATGTCTCAAAACGCACGGTGCGCGTGACAACACCGCGGCTGACGACGACGTCGTTGAGCGCTTCTGCCTCGCCAACAACCGCCCCGTTGTGCACAATGGCAGCGCGCAGCATCATACGCTCCTCGATCCAGTACCTGCCTTCCAGCAGACGGTCGAGCTGCGTTTCCCAGGTGGATGGGTCGTCAATCTCGGTCAGGAAGCCCAGCAGCCCCTTGTTGACACCCAACACCGGCACGCCGTAGCGGGCGCACACGCGGGCGGCGCGCAGCATTGCCCCGTCGCCGCCGATGGCCACGACCAGGTCGGACTCGGCGACGGCGTCGTGGACATCGTCCTCGGCCCAACGCGTGCGCAGCCAGCAGCGAATGCCGCGCGCGGTCAGGCTGGCCGCCACCTGTTCGGCTACTGGGGCGGTGTGTGGGCGCAGCGGGTGGGCCAGTATGCCGACACAGTTGAAGGCGGTCACAGCGCAAGCTCCTGAACGTCACTAATTATAGACCAGCCCGCCGGCAGCGCACACTGGCCGCACGGCCTGATTATAGCACGTATATTCTAGCGATGCAGGGAAAGCCCCGGCAAACTCGGCGCATACGGTTGCCCTACGCCGGGCAAAGTCGGGGTTGGTGCAGGTGTGAGTACGGGTTATGATAACAAGCCGTTCAGCCTGGTTTCTTTCCTGGCTTGAGGAGAATTCGCGTCATGTCACGAAACTATGGATCGCTGGGTGGCCGCCGGTCATCGGGCGGCGCCTGGCAGTGGGTGGTGATCGGCGTGCTGATGGGGTTTGCCTGCTCGATCACGCTGGGCCTGGGCGGCATTGCGGCCGGCCTGCTGTATCTGGATGTCGAGGGGCTGCCGGGCCGCGCCAGCCCTACACCGGTCGTGGTCGTGATCACAGCAACGCCGGAGCCGGTGACGCCTACGCTTTCGCCCACGCCTACGCCGACCTCCATGCCGGTGGATGAGATCGCCGCACCCACGCCCACGCCCACGACTGATCCGGCCCTGGTGCTGGTCGAACCGAGCGCTACGCCTACGCTTGAACCGCTGACAGGAGCGCAGGCGGTCTCAGCGCCTGGAGGCCAGGTGCCGCCACCGCTGCAGGGCCTGCTCACCGAGCTGGTTCCGGTGGATGGCGGCACGTTTCTGCGCGGGACAGACCTGGCCGAAGTGCGGGCGGCGGTGGACGCCTGCATCGCCGACGGCGGCCAGTGCCAGATTTCTTACGGCGAGGACTCGCTGCCGGCGCACCAGGTCACGCTGGATCCGTTCCAGATTGAGGTCACCGAGGTGACCTACCAGCAGTATCTGACGTTTCTCAACTGGCTGGGACCGCGCAGCCACCTCAACGGCTGCGACGGCTTCCCGTGCCTGGCCACGACCAACGAGACCGACGCCACCAACGTGATCTTCGACAGCGCCAACTACCGGGTGCAGACGTTCCTGGAGCAGTATCCGGTCGCTGGGGTAACGTGGTACGGCGCGCGCGCTTACTGCAACGCCATTGGCCGCCGCCTGCCCACTGAGGCCGAGTGGGAGCGGGCGGCGCGCGGCAGCGACGGGCGCATCTTCCCGTGGGGCAACGAATATAGCGGCGACTTCGCCAAGACCAGCCGTCCAATTGTTGAGGAACGCCTGCGCGGCGCGGTGCGGGTGGGCAGCTACCCGCTGGGGCGCAGCCCCTACGGCGTGCTGGATATGGCGGGCAATGTGGAGGAGTGGGTGAACGACTGGTACTCCGAGACATACTACCGCCAGCCGGAAGCCAGCGGCCCGAATCCGATGGGGCCGCCAGCGGGCACGCAGAAGGTGCTGCGCGGAGGGTCGTGGGCCACGATGCCGTTTTTCGCTCGCACTGTGCACCGCCGCAGCCTGGAGCCAGACCGGCAGTCTATTTCGGCTGGATTCCGCTGCGCGGCCGACGCGCCAACTATCGGCATCAACCCACAGCTGGCCGTGCCCGCAGCGCCGCCCGTGGGCAGCGGCGTTCAAACCGCGCCAGAAACGTTTGACAGCGCGCCGACGCTGCCGCCTACGCCCACACCGAGAGCGCCAGCCGTTCAGGCCACGCTGCCGCCGCTTCCGCCAGGGGGTTGAACCACGCCTATTCGATGTAGCCCAGCGCGCGCAGGCTGGCGACGACGGCGGCGTCCGCCTGTGCGGGCAGCGGGCCGCCGCTTGACTGAACAGCCTGCGCCGCGGTGAAGGCCTGCAGGCGCGCCATCAGCGAGGCTGCGCAATCCGGCTCAGCGGTTGCTAAGTCGCGGCTTTCGGCGGGGTCGCTGGCGAGGTAAAACAGGCCCTCGACCTTGCTGTCCACTGCCGCCAACTTCCACCCGTCGGCATAGACGGCCCGGCGCGTCTGGCGCAGGCGCAGACGCTCGACCAGATCGGGGGCGCGGCGCTCAAGCAGGCGCAGCAGCGTCCCCGGCGGGTAAGCCTCAGCGAAGGCCGTCCCGCAGTCAGCGTCCACATCGCCTGCCAGCGCTCGCGCCAGCGACAGGCCGCGCACGTTGGCGTTGGGGTCGGCAGCGTCCAGCGGCGGGGTTACGCCGGCGGCTTCCAGCGCTGTGTGGTAAATGCGCCGGGTTGACACCGGCCCCGCAATGCGCGCGCCGCGTCCTGCCCCGCCCGGCCAGCGCACCAGCAGCGGCACATGCACCAGTTCCTGGTAGACCACGAAACTGTGGCCAATATAGCCGTGATCGCCGTGCCCCTCGCCGTGGTCGGCAGCGATTACTACCAGTGTGCTGTCGAGCGCGCCGCTGGTCGTTAGGTACTCAAGCAGGCGGCCCAGGTGCGCGTCTTGGGCGCGCAGCTCTGCGCCGTACCAGGCGCTCAGAGCAGCACGCTGCCAGTCCTGCAGCGGCGGCTCATCAGGGCTGGCCCAACGAACAGCCTGCGCGTTGAAGCGCCGCACAAACGCCGCGGCGCGCCGGTCACGACCCAGCTCCGGCGCGACCGCCTCCAGCGCGCTGCGCGGCGGGCGGTAAGGCAGGTGCGCGCCCATCAAGTTGAGAAAGGCGAACAGCGGCGCGCAGCTGCCGCTGGCGCGACGGCGCTGCAGGTAATCAATCAGATCAGTGACTGACTGCGCTGTGTCGCCTTTGTAGTTCACAAAGCGGGTCCACAGCGGAACGAGCAGCGCGTTCAGCGAGGCGCGGAACAGCGCGTCCGAGTGCGCGAAACGGTTCTGGGTCGGTTGGGCGAAGCGCCGCCAGCGCCGCTGCAGCAAGCCCGGTTTCTCCAGCGGCCGGTTGACAGCAGCGCCAGCGTAGACGAAAAAATCGGTGAAGCCGCGGGTGAGATCGTTGTCGAGCACGCCGACCAGCGGGTTATTGCTGAAGCCAGCCGTGTGATAACCAGCAGCGCGCAGCGTCTCAGCCAGTGTCGGGTGCAGACCAGATAACTTGTGCGAAGCCTCGGTAACGCCGTGCGCGCCCGGATATAGGCCAGTGAACAGCGAGGCGTGCGCTGGAACAGTCCACTGGGCGGGCGAAACGGCCTGGAGAAACAGGGTTGAGTCGGCGGCAAAGGCATCCAGCGCGGGCGAGGTAGGGCGGGCACACCCGTAGATTCCAAGGCGGTCACGGCGCACGGTGTCCAGCACGATGAGCAGAATGTCAGGGCGTTCGGGCAGCATGGGCGCTCGTCTGGCATGGGTTTAATCAGGACAACGCTGCGGCCAATGGTAGCACAGCACAGCGCGTGAAGCCTATGCTCAAGTTTAGCTCAGGTTGAAAGCAAGGGCGCGCGCTGCTCAAATCCAGCCAGCCGTCACCGGCAAAACGAGCGCCGATGGGCGATCTGCGTCGTGATAGATTGTCTGGTCCGCCGGATGCAGCGTCGTACAAGTGGCATCTGGCTCTTCAGAGCCGGTGTTGCGGCTCCAGCGCGGGTGCGCCCCGCTTGAAACCACCAGGCGTATTCGATGGCCGGCTTTGAAACGGTAGGCTGTGGACCACATGTCCACCGTAATGCAGGCAGTTTCCAGGCCGGTGCGCGTGCGAAACAGGCCGTCGCAGATGCTGACCGAGCGGCCGTCGGCGTCAACGTCGCACAACCGGCCGGCAAAGTCGGTGTGCGCCCGGCTGGAGCGCGCGAACAACTCCAGCCGCACCGGCCCAATGACCTCTAGATCGCGCGCGAGCGGCTCTGAGGTGTAGACAAGCACATCGCGGCGTCGTTCAAGGCGGCGGTTGTTCACCGGCCCCGCCAGCGGACTGAACTGCGCCCCGCCGATGATCGGCGTGGGGTCGGCTGGGTCGTAGCGATATGAGTCCGCCGCTTCGCTCGTGTGAGGCGCTTCGGACGTGAGCGCCCGCCCACTGTGCAGAAACAGACGGATTTCCCGCGACGGCGGCGGCCAATCGGTCATATCACGCCACTCATCTGCGCCCAGCACGTAGATGCGCACCGGCTGCTGCCGCTGCTGCGCGCGCCCCTGAAGGTGAACGTCGAACCAGTCCAGGCCGGCGCGCAAACCGTCGAGCATAACCATACCGTTGCTGAAGTGATGCCACGGGCCAACTGTGAGGTGTGGCCGCTTGCCGGCGGCGCGCAGCGCCGCGTAGTCGTTGAGCAGGCCGCGCAGAAAGAAATCGTACCAACCCCCGACCAGGTGCACCGGCGCGTTGACGCGCGCCATGTCCACCGCCTGTTCCACCTCCTGCCACAGCGGATCGCTGACGTCAGGCCGGTTAATCCAATCGCGGAAGTAGGCCACCGGCTCGCCGCGCACCAGAGCGTCAGTCTCGATGAGGGGCAGGTGATAAAAGCCAGGCGCGATGGTCATCTCCACATCCTGCAGCAGCGGCGTGGCGGCCAGCAGCGACTGGGCCTCGACATGATCCAGCACGTCGCGCAGCGCCAATCGGTAGTCAGGGCGCAGGATCAGCCCCAAGCGGCTGCGCAGGGCGCCTGGCTGCAGCGCGCGCCAGCGCTGGTCAAGCATTTGAAACAGGCCCATCCAGCGCAGCACCAGCCCCAGATCAAGGACGCCGTCGGGGAAAATGATGTTGTGCAGCCGCGCGCTGGTCACAGTGGGAACCATGGCGGCCACCTGCGGCGCATCGGCAATCACCCACTGCACAATGCCC
This sequence comes from Anaerolineae bacterium, assembly GCA_034435995.1. Classification (GTDB taxonomy): domain Bacteria; phylum Chloroflexota; class Anaerolineae; order Aggregatilineales; family Phototrophicaceae; genus DAOTWC01. Next base: position 20,403 of record DAOTWC010000082.1, read on the forward strand.
AGGTAGCTAGGCCCCCATGTGCCGACTTTCCCGTTGAACCAGGGCTGGGCGCTGATCCACGCCAGCGTATCCAGGCCGTCGGCGCGCTCCTGGAAATACGGGTTAAAAACGCCCTCAGAGTCAAAGCGCCCGCGCACATCCTGAACCACCACGTTGTAGCCGCGCTCAGCGAAGCGCTGCACCAGGAACTCCAGCAGAAAGCCGAAGATGCCGTGAAAGCGATTGCGACCATACGGGGTGCGGACGAGCACAGTGGGGTAGCGGCCTGGTTTGCGGGGGGAGTAATGGTCGGCGGCCAGACGCACACCGTCGCGCATGGGGATGCGCAGTCCCCATTCCACGCGGACGCGGTTGCGCGGCGCGTCGAGCGCCAGCAGCCGCGCGATAATCCTCCGGCGGATCAGGAAGGCCAAACCAGCCAGCGCGGCCAGCAGACCTAGAACCGCGCCCCCCAGCCGAATTAAGGTTTTCACTTTTTCGCCCCCTGCTGCTGTGCGCTAACCGCCGACAGCGCTACTGCAGACCGTCAGCCGATCCGGCTAACGCCGACACTGCGCCTGTCGGATGGGAGGCGACCTGCGCCAGTGCGCGCACCGGTTCCCAATCCAGCCGCCCGTTGTAGGCGAACTGGGACAGGAAGGTGTAGAGCAAGTCGCTGTCAATCGCTGGACATATAATACCCGACTGCGCCAGCGCGCGCTGCGTGTCCGCCGTGCCCAGCGCCAGGTATGCCGAATCGCTCACACCTAGCATGCGTCGGGCGAAATCAATGTGGAAAAACGGAAGCAGCGGGTAGAGGGGGTTAGATTCCGGATTGGCGTGGTTTTCGATGGCGTCTACCCAGGCTGAGAACGGCAGCTTCTTCACCGGGTAGCCGAAAGTAAACACTATGTCGAAGACGCTGCTCCAGTTGATAGGGCGCGGGTTGAGCAGGTGAAACACTTTGCCAATCGATTCCGGCTGGCGCGACAGGTAGACCATTGCCCGCGAGACGAAGTCAACCGGCGTCATGTCCATCGGGCTTTTCACGTCAGGCGCGTAGCCTGCCTGAATGCTGCCAATGAGCATGCGGGCGACGAAGTCGTCCACGTTGGACGCGCCGGTGCGGCTGTCGCCGACAATCAGGCCGATGCGGTGAATGGTCACCGGAATACCGCGGTCACGGGCCAGCCGCACAACAGCCTCGGCCACGTATTTGGTCTGGAAGTAGCCCACATCAGGACACTTCTCGGCATCCAGCGGAGCGGTTTCCTCGCCGCCCTCCAGGCTGCGATAGGCCAGCAGGATGCCCAGAGATGACACGAAGTGCAGCGGCTTGGGCTTGCCGCGCACGACCAAGCGCAGCGCTTCCTGCGTCCCGCCGACGTTGGGAGCTTTGAGCCAAGCGTAGGGCGCTACGTAGCTGAGTTTGCTGCCACAGTGGTAAACGCTGTCCATTTGCTCGGCCAGCGCGTCGAACTCAGACTGGGCCAGGCCAAAGAGGGGCAGTTTCAGATCGCCAACAACTGGACGCACACGTTCCGCTAGGCTTTCGCTCCAGATGCCGTAGCCCTGCAGGTTCTTCTGTATGCGCTGCCTAGCGTGTTCGGGGCTGGTGGCGCGCACCAAACAGTAGATGTCAGCCTCGGTCTGCGCCAGCAGGTCGCGCAGCAGGTAAGCGCCGACAAAGCCTGTGGCGCCAGTGAGCAGCACGGCGCGCGGCTCAGCCGCGAGGTCCGCAGCCCTGCCCTGTGGGACAATGGCGGGGTCAAGGTACGCTTCAGCATCCAGATCGAAGCCGCGCGCTGATGTGGCGAGGTGGGACATTGTGGCAAATCCTTTCCAACCGCTTTTTGCTGACCGCGTTCTATGTTACCATATGAGCATATATCAATTCATGTTTTGGGGTTAGTTTTCTGGCGCAGACGCACGATCGCGACCGAGGGTTGTTCTGGGAGGCGTTCGTTCGGGGCTGGAAAGAAAGGTATTTTGCCATGAAACAGCGCAACCAGGTCCTTGGCCCGGTAGACATGGCATTTTTTTATGTAGACACGCCTGAGACGCCGATGAACATTGGCGCGGTGGCAATTTTTGACGGAAAAATAGATTACGATCAGCTTAAGCAGCTTGTGGCGGCCCGCATCCACACCGCGCCGCTCTACCAGCAGCGCATCGTTCAGGCGCCGCTGCGCTTTGGCCCTCCTGTCTGGGCGTTCGACACTGACTTCAGCGTGGAAAACCACGTGTTCAAGATGACTTTGGACTCGCCGGGCACAATAGGGCAGCTGCGCCTTCTGGCTGGCCAGCTCACTTCAGGGATGCTGGATCGCTCCAAACCGCTGTGGGAAATGTATCTGATTGACGGCCTGGAAGACGACCGCTGCGCGATTTTCTTCAAAGTGCATCACTGCATGGTGGATGGCATCGCGGCCGTGAAAATTATCACGCTGCTGATGGACTTGACGCCAGACGTTCCTGACCTGCCGCCGCCGCCGCCTTACACGCCGCCGCCGCTGCCCAGCACCCCTGAACTGCTATTCGACGCTTTCGACCGTTTCGTGCCTGACCGGCTGGATGTGTTTAGGAAAATCGCCCACGACGCCCAGATGATCGGCTCGGTGCTGGGCGATAAAGAGCGCCGCCGTAAGCTGCTGGTGGGCATGGCTAACCTGATTAACGACAACCTGCGGCCCATTAAGAAGCTGCCCATCAACGGGAAGAACAGCGGAAAAATGGCCCTGGCCTGGGCAGAGTTCTCGCTGGCAGAGGTGCGCGCTATCAAGGCACACCACGGCGCATCGGTCAATGACGTCATGCTTACTGTTCTGGGTGGGGCGGTGGAAGCCTATGTCGCGCGGCATGGCGGCAGGGGGGGACAGGATTTCCTGCGGGCGCTCGTGCCAGTTAACGTGCGCGCAGATGATGAAGAAGGCCAATTCGGCAACCGCATTTCAGTGCTGCCGGTAGATATTCCGTTCGGCATCGTAGACCCCCTGGAACGCCTGCGCCACACAGTCGAGTACACGCGCCTGATGAAACAGTCGTCGCTGTCAATCGGCCTAGACCTGGCGCTGACGCTGCCATCGCTGGCGCTGGCGTCGGTGCAGCCGCTGGTTTGGGGGCTGGCGCCGTCTGTATTCGCATTCCTGGCCCACACGTGGTGCACCAATGTTGCTGGGCCGCAGATCCCGGTGTACCTGCTGGGGCACAAGCTGCTGCACGCTTACGGCTTCTTCCCGCTCAACCCGTCGAACGGCATGGCTTGCGTTATCTTCAGCTACAACCAACGCATCACCATGACGCTGGTAGCGGACATGGCCATTATCCCTGACGTCACCGAGCTGCGCGCTGACCTGGAGCAGAGCTATGAGGCGCTGCGGAAGGCAGCCAAGGTACAGCCGCAGGGCGCTCCGCCGGCGGTGATGAGCAAGCCGCGGCCGCAGCCCATTGCGCTTGAACCGGTGGCCGTGAGCGCCCCCGCGGCCCCGACAGGCGAGACAGCCGGGGCAGAACCCGCTGCTGAGGTCGCTGCTGCTGCGCCTCAGTTGGTATCAGAGCCGCGGCCTGCGCCAGCAGCAGCCAGCGACGGCGCGCAGCTTGCGGTCTCTGGCGTGCCGCAGGTTAGCGCCAATTCACACAGCGACGTTCTGCCAGCGGTAGAGGCGGCCCAAGCTGCGGAAAGAGTGCCAGAACCCGCGGCAAGGCCGGATGAGCCGGAGCCAGTAACGCTGTTTTCTGAGCCGTGGGCGCAGCAGTACATGGCTGCGATCAACGCCAGCCGGGCATACTACAACGCATCCACGCGCTGGGACGCGGGTTCGCTGACGTTTGTGCTAAAGCCTGCGCCGCGCCACGGCTACCCAACCGAGCGGGCTGTCTGGCTGGACCTGCACCGAGGGCGCTGCTGCGACGCGCACAGCCTGCCGCCGGATGAGGCGCGTCGGCGCGCCGCCTTCATCATCGAGGGCGAGTACGATACCTGGATGGATGTGCTCAACGGGCGGGCGCAGCCGCTGCCCCTGATCATGCGCGGCAAACTGCGCCTCAGCAAAGGCTCGCTCATGCGGCTGATGCCGTTCACGCAGTCTGCCCAGGAGCTGATCAAATGCGCCCAGGGCATCGGCTGAGAGCGGGGGCTGCTGGACGGCTCGCCCTGCTTGTAGTAAAATTCACAAACGCTGGGCAATCGCGCAACATTTGCTTTGAATAGACGTATTTGTGAGAAGAAAAGGAGATATAAAGGCCCAGAGGCCGCAACTGATGAGCGACGACAGCAGCCAGAACGACCTGTCCCCGCCGGAAACGCCTGCTCTGCCGGCAGAGAAGCGCAGCCGCACGCCGGCTGCAGCCCGGCCGCAAACCACGCCGAAAAAGAGCGTTCGCAAATCAAGTAAGTCAAGCAAGAAGGAGCTACCGATGGCAGAAGACAAACCAAAATCGTTTGAAGAAGCGGCCCAGGAAACTGTAAAGGCGGCTGAGGAAACCGTTAGAGCCGCTGAAGCGACACTGCGCGACAAAGTGAAGGATGTGCAGGAGAAAGCCCGCACCAAGGCCAAAGAAGTGGTCGAAGATGTGCAGGAGCAGCTTGAAGACACGCCGTTCGATGAATTCATCGAACACCAGCGCAAGGCCGTAACCGAAGCCGGCAAGGCGCTAGAGAGCCTGATTCCCAAGGGTTTCCGCGAGCACGGCGAGGCTGCCGTCAAGGAAGCGGTGGAAGGTTACCGCCGCCTGTTCAACAACATCATTGACCAGGTGGTGAGCACGATTGAGAAGGTGAAGGTCGAGGAAACCGCCGAAGCCCCTGAAGGCGACAAGAAGGCGAAATCCAAGTAACTGAAAACAACCTGACCGGTTGCTTTGGCGCGTGCCGTGATGGATAATCCCATCGCGGCGCGCGTTTTTTTTGAGGGCTTGAGGGAGAGGCTGAACAGTGGAGACTGTCTACATCGTCCGGCTGGCGGCGGCTGACGACGCCCCAGTAATTGCTGCCCAACGCCGCGCCATGTTCGTTGATATGGACGAGCCAGCCTACGCCGAGCATCCGGGCATGGACGTGTGTTTCACAGCTTGGGTGCGCGATCGTATTGCGCGCGGCGTCTATGTGGGCTGGTTGGCCTGTGACCCGACCGGTGAGCCGGTGGCAGGCGCGGGGCTGGATATTCGCGAGGGCGCCCCGCTGCCGGGCGATTTTGACACGCGGCGCGGCTATATCATGAACGTCTATGTGCGGCCAGAACACCGCCGGCGCGGGCTGGCGCGCCGCCTGCTGCTGACCCTGCTGGACTGGTGTAGGGCGAACGGTCTGCGCGGGCTGTCGCTGCACGCCAGCGACACTGGGCGGTTGCTGTATGCGGCGCTCGGTTTCGCGCCCAGCAGTGAGATGCGCCTGCTGCTGCCGCTGGACAGCGAGGAAAAGCGCGCATGAGCCTTGAAATTACCACGCTGACGCACACGTCGCCGTTTGGGCCGGTGATAACCACGCCGTTTTTTCGCCACATCCCGCCGGCTGAGCGGCTGCTGGTGCTGCTGCCTGGGCGCGGTTATACCGTCAATCACCCGATCCTGTTTCACCTGCTGTATCTGGCGCTGGAGAACGGCTGGGATGCGCTGCCGGTTTCATATGGCTTCCAAACGTCTGGCGGCGACTTCAGGCCGGAGCAGTTTCCCTTGTTGCAGGAGGATGTGGCGCTGGCGACCGCGCCGGCGCTGGCCAACAGCTACCGCCACCTGTGTGTGGCGGGAAAATCGCTGGGGACGCCGCTGGCGGTGGACTTGGCGCGCAGCACCAAAGCGGACAGCGTGTCGCTGATTTTGTTAACGCCTGTGGGCGGTGTAATGCAGGCGTTAGACGGGATTCGCACACTGGCGGTGATCGGCACGAACGATCCGCTGTACTCACCTGATGTCGTGCGCCTGACCGAGAGCGATGCGCATGTGGACTGGCGCGTGTACGACGGGCTGAACCACAGCCTGATCGTCGAGGGTGACTGGCGAGCGTCGCTTGCGGCGCTGCGCGAAATCATGGACGTCTGCGAGTGGTTTCTACGTGAACATGGCTGAGATGGCGCAGTATCCGCTGTACACCTTTGGCGGCGGCGGGCCGGTTATTCACCTGGCCGTAGCCAACGGCTTCCCGCCCCAAACATACCGTCCCCTGCTGGCGCCTTTTGCGGATGCTTATCGCGTTGTGTGCCTGCCTCCGCGCGCGCTGTGGCCGCAGATCGGCCCGCCGCCGGCGCAGCCCGGTTCGTGGCGCGAACTGGCCGACGACCTGCTGGCTGGCCTGCGCGCCCACGATCTGAACGGCGTGATCGCTGTTGGCCACTCGTTCGGCGGCGTGGCGTCGCTGCTGGCGGTCCTGGACGAACCTGAACGCTTTCGCGCGCTGATCCTGCTCGATCCGACTATCCTGCCGCCGCACGTGATGGACGCCGTCAAGGCCGTGCGCCAGCAGGGCGGCGAGCTGCGCCTGCCGCTGGTGGAGGGCGCGCTGAAGCGCCGCAGCCGCTTTGCCAACGCGGAAGAAGCCTTTGCCTACTGGCGCGGCAAGCCGCTGTTTAGCGACTGGAGCGACTCTGCGCTGTGGCTGTACACCGACAGCATGACGCGCCCTGCGGCAGACGGCGGTCTGGAGTTGGCGTGGAGTCCGGCGTGGGAAGCGTATTATTACCAGTCCATCTACGCCAACACGTGGGATGATCTGCCGCGGCTGGACGCCTTGCTGCCGGTGCTGGTCATCGGCGGCGAGACAACCGACACATTCGTGGCAGAGTCACGCGAACGGGCGCAGGCGCTGCTGCCCAACGCTCGCTTCGTAACCATCGCTGGACACGGCCATTTGTTCCCGCACAGCGCGCCCGACGAAACGCGGCGCGTCATCCGCGAGTGGCTGACTTCAGTTGGCGCATGATCAGGTTCTGCCAGGCGGTTCACAAGGCGCCGCGTTGCTGGTGCTGGAGTCCTGCTGCTCAACGCCGTTTTCGTCTATCCAGAAGATAAACGTCAGATTGGCGCCCAGAACAGTGTTGGTTGTAAAGGAGCTGTCGCCTGGCGGCGCGAGGTAGCCGCCTGACTGGTTGGTTTGATTGACGGCCCAGCGCACCGGAACGAACGCTAGATTGGGGTTACGCACCTGCCACACACGGATTTCTGCCGGCGCGGGCGAGCACAGTGGAGAGAGTGTCAGCCGCCCGATCGCAGCTGGCGGGGGCGGCGGTTCCTCTGTTGCGGGCAGTGTGGGTTCCTCCGTCTCGGGCGGCGGCGTCAGCTCCTGCGTGGGCAGCGGCGTCGGCTCCTCTGTAGGCGGTGGATTAGCTGGCCGGTCAGTCGGTGGCGGCGGGTTATCGGACGGAGACGCTTCGCGGAACAGCGTCACCGGGGGTGTGCTGCACACCACAGCGCCGCCCCGCAGGGCCTCAACATACCAAGTAAAGCTGAAACCATGGCCTATGCTGGCGACGCTTAGGTTGACGCTCAGGTTTGTCTGGCTGCCGCCAGCGGTGAAGACCTGTGTGCCCGATTCACCGGTCACAATGACGCGGTAGTCGTCGGCGCCAGGGGCTGCGTCCCAGTAGAAAGTCCCGATGCCGTTAGGCAGCCCGTCCAGCGGCGATGTCGCGCGGAATGGGCCGCAGTCTACCGGCGGCGGTGGACTTGCTGTAGGGATCACCGTGCCCCCGCAGGTAATCACCAACTGCTGGCCGGCGAACACCTGAGTTCCCGGCAGGTTGTTGGCCTGGCGGATGGCTGCGACCGATGTGTTGTAGATCAGCGCGAGCTGGAACAGCGTTTCGCTCGGAGCCACCGTGTGAACGACCTGCTGGCCCGGCACACAGACGCCCGTGGTGATTATCGAGACAGGCAGCGCCGGTTCGTCCGCTGTCGCTTCTTCGTCGGGCAGCCCCAACTGAGTAAAGGCAGCGCCGACAGTTTCCAACAACGCCTCGTCATCCGGGCTGATCGGCTCTGGGAGTGAGAAGCTGGTCAGGATCACAGTGCCGTCATCGTTGAGCAGCGCGCGCACTTTTGTGCCAGCCGGAACGACGCGCTCGTTGGGTGTGCCTGGCTCCAGCGTGACAGTGCCAGACACCGTTATAATCTCCAGCACATTGCCGGGCGGCAGCGTTCGCAGTACAGCCCGCGAACCCATGCGAATGTTCGCGCCGTTGACCGTCAAATCAACCTTAATGCCGCGCGGGCTTTGCAGGGCCAGTAGGGACGGCGCCTGCACACACTCTAGGTCAGTGAAGGCGGTGCGGAAGAAGAACGCCTGCATCGGTGTGCGACTCTCCTCTGTCACCACCGGCAGGCGCGCTGGGTTAAACGAGGGATCAAGGGTGTCGCGGCTCACCCAGGCCGGGCCAAAGTCTGTTACCACACGCAGCCAGGTCTCGTCGCTGTTGAGCGCATCAGCCTGGAGCATCTGCCCGGCGGCAGCGCGATCAACGAGGTTGGTGGCTGCGGCGGGGCCGCTGTGCAGGCCGGTATCAGCTATCACCTTGACGACAATCGGCTCGGCGGGAATGTACATGTCCGCTGGGTCAACCGCGTTTTCCACCTCGGTGTCGCCCATCAGCAGAAACACAACTGCCTGGCCGGGCAGGCTGCCGGGGACGTTGGCCTGCACGTTCATGAGGGCAATGCCCCAGTGGTCGCGCTCGGTGTCCAGCGGGACGGTGGCAATGCGGGCGAAGTTCTCCAGGCCGGCGCGGTCGGCTGGCTCGCTGAAAAAGCCGGAAGCCATCACCTGGGTGAAGGTGGCGTCCACACGGTTGAAGCCGTAACAGGCGCTGTTGCGATCCAGGACGGTGCAGTTGCTGCCCAGTTCGTCCAGCGCGCGCTGCACCAGCGCGGGGCAGGCTCCAGTGTCATCCTGTGCCGGGGTTGGGCCGCCAGCCAGCAGCACGCCGACTAGCAGCACAGCGATCGTCAGAAGTGCGCGCACAACCATCTTGCTCTCTCCGTGAACCCCAACTGGACAGCACTGTTTATCGTAATATTTGATGCACTATTACAGTATACCAGATAGAGGCCGCTTCTGGGCGCGCAAAAAGCCAAATAGACGAAAAAGCCCAACCTTTGTGGTTGGGCGGGGAGTTGCCGAGGCCCAGACTTGAACTGGGGACACCCGCATTTTCAGTGCGGTGCTCTACCAACTGAGCTACCTCGGCGAACTGTGCCAACTATAGCACGGGGCCGGGCAGGCTGCAAGCCTGGATTAGCCGCTGCGCCTGCCCTAGCCGCTGCCCAGAAGGGCGGGCACTGCCACACAGCCAGGCGTGACAACCGCCCGTGACGTGTCAACGCGGTCTGTCAGCTCGCGCACGGTGGCGGCAACAGGCAGGCGGTTGGTTGTGTCGTGCAGCACCAGCCAGTTCACGTCTTGATAGCGCACGGCATCCCACACGATATAAAGCGACTCAGTGAGTCTGCCCATCGGGCCTTCTTGCAGGCTGGCGGGATAGGCTGGCGTGGCAGGCGGCACGTACAGCACCACGCACGTCCCAAACGGATAGCGGATGTGGAACGTGGCGGCAGGCGGCGCGTCGGCTGGGGCGGGCGGCTGGTCGCCCAGGCCGCTGGCGAAAATGCACGCGATGTCCAGCTCGACTGACCAGTTGTTGGTGTTGATGTACGCGCTGCCGTCTGCTTCTGGCGCGGCGACGCGAACCCACACAGCGCCATCATAAGCCAAAACGTCCAGCACGTCGTAAAACACGTTTTCAAGCTGGCCGGCCACCTCCTGCTGGACAGAAGGATGCCAGTCTGTCCCAAAGGGGACGAGCGCCCGGCACTGGCCCGCTTCGTAGGCCACCAACGTCTGTGGCTGCGGCGCTGATGCTTCCTGGGCCAGCGCGCCCGCCGCGGCGGCGGCCAGCGCCAGCAGCGCCAGTCCCAATGTGTACCTGCGCATACGCCTGAGCATGAGAAGCTCCTGTTTCGAGATAAGCCTGACGGAATTATAGCCGCAGGATCGGATTGGCAGCAAAGTAGACCGTGAAA
>DAOTWC010000083.1:0-2365 GCA_034435995.1 Anaerolineae bacterium
TGGCCGTCCGCAGCGGCCAATGGCCTGTAATTGTGTTATGCTAATAGTAACGGAAACGCGGTCTCACACGCGAGGTTGGGGTTTACTGCACAGCGGGCGCGGACACTGCCATGTCAAACGCACTCGGAACCGGCAGATCACCGCAGCTGCCGTCCGTGGCCGCAGCCCTGCGCGATCCGGCGGCGGCAGCGACACAGGCCGAGCGGCTGGGCACTGTGGATATTGTACGCGGCCTGGCCATGATCTTCATGCTGCTCAATCACGCGACCTGGCATGTGCCAGGCATTACCTTTCGGGTGAATTACGGCTGGGATATGCCGGTGCCGCTGCTGATCGAGTACAGCCCGCTCACCTGGGTAGGGCTACTGCAGGGGACGCCGCTGTTCTTCATCATGACCGGTTTTGCCGCAGCTCTCTTTGAGGGTGGACGGCGACGCCGCGGCTGGGCTGATGCCCAGATCACCCGTTTCCTGCTCATTCGCGGCGGCGTGCTCATTGCCCTGGACTGGCTGGTGCTGCCGTGGCAGTTCTGGCCGCAGCCTGGCTACGAACCAAACGCTTACAACGTGCTGACGTGTATCGGCATCTGCCTGTGGCTGCTGGCGTTTTTGCGCCGCCTGCCGCTGCTTTACCTGTTGCTGCTGACTCTTGCTATCACAGTGGGAACGCAGGCGCTCTACAAAATGGTTACACCGCCGCAGGATGTTAACCTGCTGCGCATGGTCTTTCTGTACATGGGGCCAGGCGACCCGGTAACGTTTGGCTTTCCGGTGCTGCCCTGGCTGGCCGTGATCCTGCTGGGCTATGCGACCATGCGCTGCCTGAGCGCCAACCCGGCCCTGTTTCCGCGGGTGACACTGGGCGCGGCGGCTGCTGCGTGGCTGGTTTGGGCGGCTGTCAGCCATTTCCGACAGTTCGGCGTCCTGTTCCCGTCTCACCCGCTGTTGATGACCAAACACCCGCCTTCGCTGGCCTACCTTGCGTTTTACATCGGCGCGACCTACCTGCTGCTGTACCTGCTGAACGCCGCCCAGCCTGCCCAGGCCCGCTTTCCACTGAAACACATCGCGCTGCTGGGCCAGACAGCGCTGGCCTTCTACGTGCTCCACTTCTACGCCATTGACATCTTCTCAGCGCTGCTGCAGGGCAGCCCGCTGCCCGCCTTTGTGGAAGTGCTGCTGATTACGGCGCTGGCCCTAGTTCTGTTGTACCAAGTGTGCACGCGCTACCGCCGCCTGCGCAAAGCTCACCCTGACAGCCTGCTCAAGTATCTCTAAGCGCCGGCCGCCAACCTGCTGCGCGCTTCCAGCTAGGCCCACAGCCAGCGGCCATCTGCACGCCGAAGCAGGGTGTAGCCATCGTGCGTCGGAAATCCATGACCTTAGACGGTCAGTGACACAAATCAAACTCTGCCGCAGCTGCGCTGCCCCGCGCCAGGGAGTGGTGAAAAGATTGGACATAATCGACAAGGCAAAAAGGTGGCTACTAATTGGTGCATCCTGAAAATAGCTAGAGAATGAACTAAACTCTCTGCAAAGATGCGGAGAGGAAATGGCGAAGCGGCTCAAGGTGAGGGCGATAAGCGAAAGCGAGAAACAGGAATTAGAACGTCTGAGCCGGTCGCGCACAGCCCCGCAGCGGCAGGTCGAACGGGCGAAGATCGTGCTGGGGTGGGTGGCCGGAGAAACGGCGGAAGCAATTGCCGAACACGTGGGGTGTTCCACAGCGACGGTCTACAATCAGGCAAAAGCTTTTAACGCGCGTGGGATGGTGTGGACGTTTGGTGTCTTTAGCCGCGCAGCGGCCAGGCGTTGACATGGAGCGCACCCAAACGCAACAGCGCCAAGTTGATCGCGTTTCTGGATCAGATTGTAGGGCGGTGGCCAACGGGCCAAATCGTCCTGATCCTGGACAATCTCTGAATCCACAAGACTATGGATGTGCTGCTCTGGGCGCTGGCGCACCCGTGTGTCCGCTTGCTGTTTCAGCCGAAATTGTTGGCGCGATTACGCAGGGGACGGCTTACTGGAATGCCCATTGCCGCCCCTTCGAGTGGCGAAAAGCCGCCTAATGAATTGTCGGATGAAGCACTAAGTTCCTGGAAATATCACACGATATATGGTGACCTGATGAGGGTATGACCAAACTGCTTCAGTTTCAATTGGCCCACTAATCTGATTTAGCCTTTCGGCTATCGCGGCTAGTGTGTCGTGTTGGTCAGATATCACATACACCTCGCCATCATCTGCCAGGTGACGCGCCACTTGCAGCCCTAACACCTCGTCAATCTCCGCCCCACGTCCTGCGTACGTTAGAAGGCCTATTGAAAGCAGGTTTCGGTGGGCAAAGTACGTGATGTGAAAGT
>DAOTWC010000084.1:0-82222 GCA_034435995.1 Anaerolineae bacterium
CGGCGGTTGCGCCGCACAAATGCTCGCAGGGCCGCGCGGTTAGGTTGTTTGATAACAGCAGGGGCAATTGCTTCAGTAGCCATGTTGGATGTTCCTTGAAAAGAAAAAAGTTAGGCGTGATGGCCGGCGCGGGCGAAGTCTTTCATGTGCTGCACCAACTGCTCAGCCGACGCGATCTCTGATTTATCCGCCTGCATGACCACCGTGCCCCGGTCGAGAATAACGAAGCGATCAGCGATGTCGTAGGCGTGGTAGATGTTGTGGCTGATAAACAGCACTGAGCTGCCTTTTTCTTTGGCAGCCAGCATGAAATTGTAGACTTTTTGCGTCTCTGTCAGCGAAAGCGCTGTCGTCGGCTCGTCAAGCACCAACAGCTCGGCCTCGAAGTAGAGCGCGCGCGCGATGGCCACGCCTTGGCGTTCGCCCCCCGAAAGCGTTGCGATGACTGAGTCCGGCGTGAAAACGCGCGACGTGAAGCCGATTTCGCGCATTAAGCGCTCGGCCTCTTCGTACTGCTTCTGCACGCGGATCAGCCCCAGCGGGCCGGTAATCTCGCGCCCCATGAAGATGTTGTGCGCGATGGTGTGCTGCACGGCCAGCGCGCGATCCTGGTACACGGTCTCAATGCCCGCCGCGTGGGCCTTAGCAACGTTCCATCCACCCTCTATTCGTTTGCCGCGCAGCCAGATTTCGCCGCTGTTTGGCGCATGAACGCCCGCCAGGATTTTGATCAGTGTGGACTTACCCGCCCCATTGTCGCCGATTAATCCAACGATCTCTCGTTCGTTAATGTGCATGGAGACATTTGTCAAGGCATTGACACTGCCAAAGGATTTTGTGATGTTTTTGAATTCGATAAGAGGTGTGCTCACGTTGAAATCCTCAGTGAAATGTGATAAGGAGAGGCAGCAAACCGATTGCCTTCAGATTGGCTCACACAACGCTTAGCTGTAGCAGAGGCCCAGCGCATACTGCTGGGCCTCTGCGGTTTGCGGCGGGCTGTTTTTAACGGTAACCCAGCTTTGCCAGTTCGCCGACAACTTGGTAGTTGTCCGGAGTGACGAAGCCAGCGCCGGTGTCTACGTTGAGCGGGCCAAGGCCGTACACCAGCGTGCCGCACAGGCTGAGGATAGGGATGTAGCCCTGCAGGAACGGCTGCTGGTCGGACGTAAGCTGCACGTAGCCGCTGTCGAACGCTTCGATAACTGCCGGGCTGGTGTCGAAGCCAGCGTTGATGATTTCACCGGGGGCTTTGCCGAACGTTTCCATCATCGTAGGCACGACGCCGAGATGCTGGCCGCCGGGGTGGACGATCAGGCGCAGGTTGGGCGTGTCGGCCACAATCGGGGCCATAACTGGTGTGGCCTGGTTCGGATCGGATGCCCATTCTGGCAGCGAGTTCACCTTGATGACAGTGACGCCGGCCGCTTCAAGGGCGTCCACTGTCGCCTGCTCGCGGATGAAGCGGCCTGGCTGCGTCCAGCCGCTGTAGACGATGGCCGCATCGCCTTCGCCAAAGCCGTAGAGGCGGATCAGCTCTTCGCCCAGCGCGTACCCCTGCGGGTAAAGCTGCGCACCCACGTAGCCGCCGCCGAAGCGCGCCCGCACTTCCGGCACGTCCACGTTCTGGTACATCATGGCGATACCGGCGGCAGCAGCCTCTTCCGCCAGCGGCATGATAGCCGCGTCGCCCGGGTGGCCCATCATGGCGATGCCGTCGGGCTGGGCGGCGATCGCCTCGCGGAGCTGCTGGATCATGCGGTCGGTGTTCCAACCGGAGAACACGTACTCAACCGTCGGCCCCAGGTCGGCCTCGGCCGCCTGCGCGCCGCGCAGCACGATCGAGGCGAAGGCGTCGCCTTCAGCGCCGCCCACGAAGAACCGAATGCGTTTGCCAGCGCACCACTTGCCGCTTTCGCTCTGGGCGGCGGCAGGCACGACCACGACCGTCAGCACTAGGGCGACGATCAGCAGCAAACCGATAAAACGCTGGAAAGACCTGCTGGACATAGTTTCCTCCACATGAAAATGTCGTTTTGTTACACGCTTCTTTTTTTGACGCTGAGCGGTTGTCGGGATAGGGTGGCACCTCCTTGCAGACGAAATGCTGCTTTGCGGAAAGTGTGTTATACTGAAAGAACACCGGAAGCGCTACCGGAAGCGCTTTCGGTGCTTCAACTGTAACGGATTTTTGGTTTCACGTCAACAGCTCTGTGTTTGCACTGGCGGTTTAGAAAAAGGCTTGTTCATTTATGACACGGAACATCACCATCCAGGATGTTGCACGTGCGGCTGGCGTGTCCATTACCACTGTCTCGCGCGCCCTCAACAACAAGCCAGACGTGGCGCCAGCCACGCGCCAGCGCATCCTCGAGATCATCGAGGAGCTGGGCTATGCGCCGCACGCCCAGGCGCAGAACCTGGCGGCCGGCAAAAGCCGATCCATTGCCGTGCTGTTCCCGGCGGACACGGCTGGCTTCTCGCAGCTTGAGTTCGAGTTTTTTCTGGGCGCGGCGGACGTGGTCAGCAAGTCGAATTACCTCTTCAGCCTGATTTTTGAGCCGGTTGGCGAGCATCAACTGCTCAACCTCTATCGCACCAACCAGATTGACGGCGCTATCCTGATGGAAATTCACCTGCAGGACTGGCGCGTGGACCTGCTGCGCGAACACGGCTATCCGTTCGTGATGATCGGGCATTGTGCGGACAACACCGGTCTGAGCTACGTTGACCTGGACTTCGACGGCGCTGTTGTGCTGGCCTGCGACTACTTTCTAGAGCTGGGGCATCGCAGCATTGGCCTGGTCAACCTCATCGGGCAGGTGCGCTCCGAGGGCTATGGGCCGTCCACGCGCGCGCTGCAGAGCTATCTAAGGGTCTGCCAAGCACACGGTTTAGAGCCAATCGTGGCTGATGCAACGGAACGGGTTGAGGATGTGTACCGAGTGACCAGCGATCTGCTGGACGCTCATCCCAACATGACGGCCATCCTCGCCCATCACGGCCCGGAGGTGGTGGGGATCATCCGGGCGCTGCAGCAGCGCGGCCTGGCGCTGCCGCAGGACGTGTCGGTGATCGGCATTATCTCTGATAAGACTGCCGAGCTGCTTATGCCGCCGATGACGGCCATTTCTTTCCCAGCGTTTCAGATGGGCCTGCGCGCTGCGCAGATGCTCATCGCCAAACTGCAAGACCCAGATTACGAAGAGCGCCAGCTTCTGCTCAAGCCGCGGCTGGTTGTGCGCGAGAGCACCGGCCCCGCGCCGCGCCGCCCTTAGGGGCGGTTCGACTATCTTCCGCCGCGCCGCACGCTGAGTCTTGGCTGCCTGAACAGCAGTGACGTTTGTCGTGTTCAAGCGATGATCATCGTCTGTTCTACTGTGCCTATATATGATTTATCATATATAAGACAAACAGTGTAGAAAGCACAAGCCATGACCGCCGTTCGCACTCGCATTCGCTCAACATATCCGTACCACATACCGCTGCTGTTCTTTATCATATTCATCGGTGTCGGTCTGTTCTGGGGCGCTGTTCAACCGCCGCCAGCGGCCGATCACACAGGGCCGCCGGCCAGCCTGATGATGCCGCTCAACTTCCTGTACATTGGGGCGGTCACGTCTGGCTGCATGGTGTGGATGTGGCGCTCGCCTGCTAAGAAGAAGAACAGAGCGCGGCGCGTGAGCCTGTTCGCAGTGGGGCTGTGGCTGGTTCTGCTGGCCGGTTTAATGGGGACGCAGAACCTTCAGCTAGAGGGGTTCTTTTTCAGCCTGCTGAGCGGCGCGGTGGCAGGCGGTTTGGTGCACTACAGCGTGTCGAAGGTGTTCGGCCCGCTGGTGTTGGGGCGGAGCTGGTGCGGTTGGGGCTGCTGGACGGCGATGGTGCTCGACTCGCTGCCGTTCAAGCGTTCGCCAGGGCGGCGGCCCCAGCGCTGGCTGCGCTGGCTGCCCTACGCGCACTTCGGCGCCAGTTTGGCGCTGGTGCTGGTCTTGTGGCACGCCGTCGGCTACCAGCCTGATATGCATAGTTGGGGGCTGGACATGCTGCTGTGGTTTGTGATCGGCAACGCGCTGTACTACGCTGTCGCCATTGCCATGGCCTTCGCGCTGAAAGACAACCGCGCTTTCTGCAAGTACCTGTGCCCGGTCAACGTGCCCATTCGCATTGGCGCGCGCTTCAGCCTGGCCAAGATCGGCAGCGACGCTGCCAAGTGCACCGGCTGCGACGCCTGCAGCAAAATGTGCCCGATGGACATCCGCGTTTCGGAGTACGCTAAGAACGGCCAGCGCGTGCTCTCGACCGAGTGCATCATGTGCCAGGCGTGCGTCAACGTGTGCGCCAAAGACGCCATCAGGCTCAGCCTGGGGCTGGATGTGAGCGGCGATAATCGTCTACGCTACATCACAGACCCAGTGCAGCCGCGCCGCGCGCTCACGCCGGCGGCTGCGCCAGCACCCGCAGACGTTCGTTGAGGCGGAAGCCATCGCCTGCCGGCACATCGCCCACTGTGACCGGCAGGCGCTCGTTTGTTTGCAAGTCGTAGAAGCCAACCACGATGCTGTAGCCTTCACCCGGCTGCGCTTGGTCCTCGGTCAGGCGCAGCAGGCGTTCGTCTACCACGAACTCGCCCGGCTCCCACACCAGCGTCGAGTAATAGCGCCCGTCCCCGCTGCTGGTCACCGGGCCGTCCCAAGCGGCGCGCACCTGGCCGTCGGCGTCGCGCAGGTGGACGTAGATCGTGTAGTCGCGGTCGGGCGGCCGCAGTGTTTCCCAATAGAGCTGCAAGTACACTGGGCGGCCCGGCCAGAACGTATCCGCGCCGATGCCGTGGCCGCGAAAGCGAAACATGTCGCCGAACACCACCGGCTCTGTCGGGTCGTGATAGACGTCCGGTTTCTGGAAGCGGCGCTGTGTGTGCAGCTCGTAGACCACGTAGCGGAAGATGCCGTCGTCGTGCCACCAGGCGCGCCGCGTGATGTTGGGGACGGTCGTCTGGCCCTGCGCCAGCGCGCCGAGCACCTGGTTGCTGGTAAGCGGGATGCCGTCGTACACGCCTGCGCCTTCTGGCGCGCCCTCCACGAAGTACGTTACGCCTTCCAGATCGCGCAGGCGGGTAGGCGCGGCTTTCACACGGATGTCCGCTGTTGGGAAGAAAAACGGCAGCCGCAGCACCCCCGGCGCAGCGACCACTGGCATGTCGCCGTGTTCGGCTTCGTAGGCGCGCAGACCATCTACGACAGCCATGAGCGCCGCGTTGCCGGAGCGGTAGCGGGCGTTGTCATCGGGCAGTTTATTAGTCCACAGCCAGTCCCAGCCAGCGCCCACATCGTACAGCGGCGCGACAATGCCCGGCAGCGCCAGCGCCACCAACGCCGCGCCCCACGCCAGCCGGGGCAGCGCGCGCCAGCGCGCCGCCCGCTCAGCAGTCAGCCAGCCGCCGAGCACGGCGGTTGTAGGCAGCATCAGCAGCGGCACAATGGCGAACGACAGCCGATAGTGGTAGCTGTACGAGTAGAACCAGGTGACGAAGTACGGCAGCGCCAGCGCCTGCGCCCAGCCGACCCGGCTCATCCAGGCGTGGACAGCCGGCGGCCAGCCGTCGAAACGGACGAGCGCCCGGTACAGGACGAACCCGCCCGCCGCCAGCAGCGCCCATTCGACCGCGCCCATGCGCTGAGGGAACAGTATTGAGGGCAGCAGCGCCGCCAGCACCAGCACCAGCCCAGCCAGTCCCGCGCGGCGGTTCGGGCGCGCCTGCAGCGGGCCAAAATAGGCGAACGCCATGAACGCCAGCAGCCCCAACAGCGGCCACCCGAACTCCGCCCCGCTGCGCGCCGCTTGCGTCAGCCAGAAGCCGGGCGGGAAGTCCACTGCGTTGTGGCCCAGCAGCACGTTGCGGATGTACCACACGCCCCCCAGCGGCGCCGCGGCCAGCCCGGCCAGCAGGGCCGCCTCGAAACGGGGGCGCCAGGCGTGCCAGTCGAAGCGCACGCGAACGAGATCGAGCGCCGCCAGCAGCAGGACGCCCCAGACGAACGCGCCCGCTGTCGGCTTGGTCCACAGTGCGATGCCCAGCAGCAGCCCGGCGATGACGGCGCTGCGCCGGCGGTCGCTGCGGCCGGTCCACGCGCTGAGAAAAAACGCCGCTGCCGCTGTGAACAAGAAAGTCAGCGGGATTTCTAAGTCGCCGAAGCGCGCCCACGCGCCCACATGGTGGTACAGCGCCCACAGCGCCGCCGTCAACAGCCCCACACGCCGGTTGAACAGGCGCGCCCCCAGCGTGTACGCTGCTAGAATTGTTCCCGCGTGGATGAAGATCAGGCCGGCGCGGGCGGCGTGGTCGTCAATGCCGCCGGCGATGAGCTGTCCAAAAGTGAACTGAAGCGGCAGAAACTGGGGGTAGTAGCCGATGGTGTGGGGAATGTGGCCCAGCAGCGTGTACAACCGTCCCTCATAGCCGTAGACCCACAGGGCGTCATACGCTGTGAACGGCCAGTAGGCAATGGCGAACCAGCGCACGACCAGTGCCGCCGCGATCAGCGCCAGCAGTAGCCGCTCGTCCCAGGCCAGCGGCTGGGGCGCGGCATGCGGCAGGTCGTCTGGCGGGCGGCGGCGCAGCCAGACCAAGGCCCAGCCCTCGACTGCCAGGCCGGCCGTGCCGAACAGCACCAGGTCGGCGCGCAGCAGAGCAGTGTCAAACGCCGCGCCCAGCGTGCCCAGGACGAACATCCAGGCCGTCAGCAGCGCCGGGCCGAAGGCAAACGCCAGGCACAGCGCCGCCGGCCAATCGCGCCACTGGCGGCGCGGCAAAGCCACCAGCGCCCAGGGCAGTCCCAGCCCGAAAAAGACCCCAGCGAAGGCCGGGGTCGCCGTTAAAGTCGCCTCAAGCCAGTAGGGCATGTTCAGGTGATGGTGACTAGCACCTTCTTCTGTTCGACGCTCTGGCCTGGCGCGACGCTGATGCGCTGCACCGTGCCGTCGCGGGGGGCTTTCAGCTCGTTCTGCATCTTCATGGATTCGAGGATCACGACTGTCTGCCCCGCTTTGACCGCCTGGCCCTCTTCAACTGGCACGGCCACAATCAGGCCAGGCATCGGCGCTTTAATGGACACCTCGCCGGTTTGATCCACTTGGCCGCCGGCGCGCGCGCGCAGCAGCTGGTCACGCTCGTCCAGCACCTGGCCCTCGTAGCGCCGCCCGCCGATGAGCACCTGGTACTCGCCGGCGTGCTCCTCAATCAGCGCCTCCAGCGAGCGGTTGTTGGTAATGATCGAGTACAGCGAGGCGTCCAGTGACAGGAAATCCACATCGCGCGGTTGGCCGTTGAGCAGCACCCGGCCGTCGGGCAGGATTTCGATTTCGTAGGTGCGGTTGCTGATCGTGGTGATGTATTTCACCGGTGCATCCTTTCGTAACGCCCCACCCACTTCCAGTTGCTGGTGTCGCGCTTGCCCGGCGCGACCACCTGGCTGGCAAGCTGGCGGCGGCGGTGGGCGAACAGCGTGGCCGCCAGCGCCGCCGTCTCGTAGTCGCTCTCTGTCGGCTCGCTTTCGTAGGTGTTCATACTGAAACGCTGCTCGATGAACATGGTGTCTATTTTGCCGGCGATGAAGCTGAAGCTGTTCAGCAGGTTGATGTGGAACGGCACGTTGTGCTGCACGCCCATGATGGTGAACTCGGCCAACGCGCGGCGCGTGCGCAGCATGGCCTCAGCCCGATCCTCGCCCCAGCAGATGAGCTTAGCGATCATGCTGTCATAGTAGGGCGTTATTTCGTAGCCGGCGTAGACGCCGCTGTCCACGCGCACGCCGGGGCCAGTGGGCATGATCAGCGTGGAGACCCGACCAATCGAAGGCAGAAAGTTGTTGTATGGGTCCTCGGCGTTGATGCGGCATTCGATAGCCCAGCCGCGCGGCTGGGCCAGGCTCTCTGTCGGCCCCATCGGCCGCCCGCGCGCGATGCGAATCTGCTCCTTGACGATGTCCACGCCGGTAATCAGCTCCGTGACCGGATGCTCGACCTGCAGGCGGGTGTTCATCTCCAGGAAGTAGAAGTTCTTGTTCTCGTCCACCAGGTATTCGACAGTCCCGGCGTTGACATAGCCCACCGCTTCAGCAGCGGCGACGGCGGACTCGCCCATGCGCCGGCGCATGTCGTCGTCCACAAAGACGCTAGGTGCTTCCTCGACCAGCTTCTGGTGGCGGCGCTGGATAGAGCACTCGCGCTCGCCCAGGTGGATAGTGCGGCCGTGCATATCCGCCAGCACCTGAATTTCGATGTGGCGCGCGCCAGTGAGCAGCTTTTCCAGGTAGACGCGGTCGTCGCCGAAGGCGCTCTCGGCCTCGCGCCGTGAGGCCGCCAGCGCGCCGGGCAGATCGCCTGCGTTGTGCACGGCGCGCATGCCCTTGCCGCCGCCGCCAGCCGACGCCTTGACCATTACGGGAAAACCCATCTCCTGCGCGGCGGCGATCAGCTCGTCGTCGCGCAGCGCTTTGTTCACCTCAGTGCCGGGGACGAGGGGCACGCCGCGGCTGCGGACGGCGCGGCGCGCGGCTTGTTTGTCGCCCATCGCGGCGATGGCCGACGGCGGCGGCCCGATGAAGATCAGCTTCTCATCGGCGCAAGCCTGGGCGAAATCGGCGTTTTCGGCCAAGAAGCCGTAGCCGGGGTGAACCGCGTCGGCGCCGGTTTTCCTGGCTGCTTCGATGATGGCGTCAATACGCAGGTAGCTCTCGCGCGGGGGCGGCGGGCCGATGTGCACTGCTTCGTCAGCGTAGCGCACGTGCAGGGCGGTGCGATCGGCGCTGGAGTAGACAGCCACGGTCGGAATGCCCAGGTCGCGGCAGGCGCGGATAATGCGGACGGCGATCTCGCCCCGGTTAGCGATGAGCACTTTCTGGATGCTGCGCTGTTCAGGCATGGGCGTGTCCTCCAGGGGCGCTCACAGCGGGATGTTGCCGTGCTTGCGCGGCGGGTTCTCGTCGCGCTTATTCTGGAAGGCTTCCAGCGCGTTGATGAGGCGCGCGCGTGTTTCGCGCGGCTCGATCACGTCGTCCAGGTAGCCGCGCTCGGCAGCGATGTACGGGCTGGCGAACTTGCGCCGATATTCGGCCACCAGCTCGGCTTTTTTGGCCACCGGATCAGCGGCTTCGCGCAGCTCGCGGCGGAAGATGATCTCAACCGCGCCCTCCGGCCCCATCACCGCGATCTCGGCGGTGGGCCAGGCCAGGTTGAGGTCGCCGCGAATGTGTTTGCTGCTCATGACGCAGTAGGCCCCGCCGTAGCTCTTGCGCGTAGTGACAGTCAGCTTGGGCACGGTGGCCTCGCAGTAGGCGTAGAGCAGCTTAGCCCCGCTGGTGATGATGCCGTTGTGTTCCTGTTCGGTGCCGGGCATATAGCCGGGCACGTCTACAAACGTCACGATGGGGATGTTGAACGAGTCGCAGAAGCGGATAAAGCGCGCCGCCTTCTCGCTGGCCTTGATGTCCAGCACGCCGGCCAGCACCATCGGCTGGTTGCCGACGATGCCCACGCTGTGCCCGCCCAGCCGGGCATAGCCGACTACGATGTTGTCGGCGTAGTCTGGCTGGATTTCCATGAAGCGCCCCTCATCAACGATGTGCCGGATGACCTCTTTCATGTCATACGGCTTGTTAGGGTTTTCCGGAATGATTGTGTCTAGTTCGGCATCAGCGCGCAGGGGGTCATCGGCAGTGGGGACGAACGGCGCGTCCTCCATGTTGTTCTGCGGGAAGTAGCTCAGCAGCTCGCGCACCAGCAGCAGCGTTTCGCTTTCGTTCTCGCCCACGAGGTGGCACACGCCGCTGCGCGAGCCGTGCACCGACGCGCCGCCCAGTTCCTCGAACGTCACGTCCTCGTGTGTGACCT
Source organism: Anaerolineae bacterium (assembly GCA_034435995.1). Classification (GTDB taxonomy): domain Bacteria; phylum Chloroflexota; class Anaerolineae; order Aggregatilineales; family Phototrophicaceae; genus DAOTWC01. Next base: position 9,889 of record DAOTWC010000084.1, read on the forward strand.
GCTTGACGACATCCGGCCCGGTGATGAACATGTAGCTGGTGTTCTTGACCATCAGGATGTAATCGGTGAGGGCTGGGCTGTAAACAGCGCCGCCGGCGCACGGCCCCATGATCACGCTGATCTGGGGTATGACGCCGCTGGCCAGCGTGTTGCGCAGAAAGATTTCGGCGTAGCCGCCCAGGCTGTCCACGCCCTCTTGGATGCGCGCGCCGCCGCTGTCGTTGAGGCCGATCACCGGCGCGCCTACTTTCATCGCCATGTCCATAATCTTGCAGATTTTCTGCGCGTGCACCTCGCTGAGCGAGCCGCCTACGACGGTGAAGTCCTGCGAATAGACGTACACCAGCCGTCCATCAATTGTGCCCCAGCCGGTGATGACGCTGTCGCCCAGCGGGCGGTTGTGCTGCATGCCGAAGTCGTGCGAGCGGTGGCGCACAAAAGCGTCCAGCTCGCGGAAGCTGCCGGGGTCAAGCAGGATGTCCAGGCGTTCGCGGGCGGTGTTGCGGCCGGAGTCGTGCTGGCGCTTGATGCGCTCCGCCCCGCCGCCGTCCATGTGCTCCTGGCGCAGGGCGCGCAGCTCCTCGATGCGTTCGTTGGTTTTCTGGTCTAATGTCATTTTTTCAGGCGTCTCCGTTCACATGGCGATTCGACGGGCGGCGCAGCAGGTACAGCGCTGGCACAGCACAGCACAGCAGTGCGGCCAGCAGCACAAAGGGCAGGCGCTGCCGGTCGTAGTCAGCGCGGGCATACAGAGTCAGCCGGGCCGCGCTGTAGAGAACAAACGCGATTACCGCGACGGCGGTGTGGTGCACGGCGTTGAGGCGCAGCCGCCACAGATTAACGGTGAGCAGCGCGAAAAGCAATGCCCATATGCCGGCGGCCACAAATCCCAGCGCGCCTGGCAGACTGACAGCCGCGGCCAGCGCCGGCGGCAGCGCCAGCGCGCGCCCGGCAGCAGCGCCCTGGAAAAGCGCCAGAGCGGTCGTAAGAGCGCACAGCCACCAGATGCCGGCTGTGCGGCGCAGTTGCTGCGTGTTCATAAGTGAGCATTATAGCCGCAGCGCAGCGCCCAGGCCAACAGGCAGAGCAGCAGCATGAGCGCTCTTTACTGGCGGGCCGCGATCCCTGTCAGCCGCTCAAGCGCTTTGATAAGCGCGTGATTGCCCTCTCCGCCCAATCCCTGGGCCTGCAGGGTGCGGTACAGCGCAGCGACCATGCCGGTTGCCAGCAGTGGGACGCCCAGCGCATCAGCGGTTTCCTGCACCAGCCGCAGGTCTTTCTGCTGCAGATCAATGGTGAAGCCGGGCCGCCAGTCGCCGCTGAGCACCTGCGGCCCGCGGTTCGACAGCATCCAACTGCCGGCAGCCCCGCCGCTGACGGCCTCCAGCGTGCGCGCCAAATCCAGGCCGCCGGCCTTGGCGAACACCAGCGCCTCGCTGATCCCCAGCATGGTGACCACTACCAGAATCTGGTTCACCAGTTTGACCATCTGGCCGGCGCCCTGCTCGCCCACGTGCGTGATTGTCTGCCCGATCGCCCTGAGATAGGGCATGGCCCGCGCCACCTGCTCGGCGCTGCCGCCCACCATCACGCTCAACGTGCCGCGCGCCGCGCCTTCGCTGCCGCCGCTGACCGGCGCATCCAGCAGGTGCACGCCTTTCTCGGCCAGCCGCGCCGCGATGGCGCGCGCTGCCTGTGGGCTAATGGTGCTGGTGTCAATCACCAGGCTGCCGCGGCGCGCGCCGTGAATTACGCCGTGCTCGCCCAGCACCACCGCCTCTACGTCTGGCGTGTCGCTCACGCAGATAAAGACGATGTCGGCCCAGGCGGCCACAGCTGCCGGGCTGGCGGCCGGTTCAGCGCCGGCTGCTGCCAGCGCGTCCATGCGGGCGGCGGTGCGGTTCCACACGCACAGCGGGTGACCGGCCTGGAGCAGGTTGCGTGCCATGCCGCTGCCCATGATCCCCAGCCCGATAAACCCGATACGCTCGCTCATTCAGTGCTCCTGTGTGCTGCCGGTCAAACAGGGTGATGCCTACAAGTTTAACACCGCCAGCGCCAGCTTGCGCTGCACGGTTTTGGAGTTGAAACGCTTCCAGACAGCCGGGAACTGGGCCAGCAGCGTCGGTCGCTCGGCGTCCAGATGCTCCAGGTACAGCCACAGCGCAGCAGACTGGTCGCCCTCTAGGTCTGCCATCAGCGCGCCGAGCTGTTCGTGCGCCACCGCGATGTCGTTCAGCCGCCCCAGGTGGTCTTGAATGGCTTTTAGCTCGGCGATGAAACCGCTGATTTCCGGCCCCAGCAGATTGTCGAACAGCGCTATCGTGTAGCGCAGGCCTTTGAAGGCGATGCGGAGCTGGTGCAGGGTAGGCGCGTCATCGGTAGGCAGCACTACGTCATAGGCGCGCACATCCGCCAGCCGCTCGTAGATCATCGGCGGCACAACATGGCGCACCTGATACGGCACTGGCCCGTCGCCGTTGAGGCTGCGCACGCCCGCCGCCGGCGTGGTGAGGAACGCGGCGAAATCGTGACAGAAGCGCCGGTAGGTTTTGGCGTCCAGCACGCGCACCAGATTCGCCCGCGCCACCACGCGCCGCTGATCCAGGCTGTCAATCACGCCTTGCATAGCCGAGACACGGCTTTCGTCCAACTGGGGCAGAAAAGCGGTCAGGTCGTGGATCATCACGTCCAGGTCGCGCACCTCGCCCAGAGCCTGCATGACCACGCGCAGACTGCGCCGGTAGGGTTGGATTGCCTTGGGGCGGTAGTAGCCGCCTAGCAGCCGGAACACGCTGCGCATGCGCCGGATAGCCACGCGCATGTCATGGACGTCTTCGATATCATCCCCGGCGCGCGCGCCGTCCTCCTTGCGCAGCATCCTGATGAACTCGCCCAGCATGAGTTTGCGACCGGCTTCAGCGATGCTGTCGTCAGCCTGCACCGGCTCTGCGCGCTCTGCCAGCGCGGCCGTTAGGTCGGTGTTTTTCCCTGCCTGTGGACTCATAAAGAATGCCCCCGTACATACGACATCGAGCAGTTTGATTTTATCAGATAGTTATGTACTTGTTAAGTTTTCTTAAATAAAAAATATTTTTTTGGTTTGTCTAAAAAACGACATGCTGTCACTTCACTTTAGAGACGTTGGCACTGCAGTGCCTGCATTTTATTTGCGTACTGCTGCCTATCCAGGCTGTGTGCTGACCGCCCTGGCTGATGTCTCAGCGGCGTACTATCATGTTTCGCGTCTGAGCAGAGACAGCCAAAGGCGCAGAAAATGGTGAAGCTGGGCCGCGTTATCGTGATCGTCGGTGGGCTGGTGGGCGCGCTGTTCAGCGCCGCGGCGGCCTACTTGTTGACCGGGCCTGCGCCGCTGCCGGTTGCACTGGCCGCGCTGGTCGGAGCAGCGATATACGGAGGACTGTGGCGGCAGCAGAGACGCATCAGCGCGCGCGGAAACCAACGGCGAGCGCGCTGGCTGGCGTCCGGTCTGATGGCGCTGCCGGTGCTGCTGACCGCTGCTTTCGCCGGCGGCACGGTCTACGCGCTCTACAACGCGGGGCAGATTCTCGTGCCCACCGATGACCGTATCGCCAACTTCGAGCGCCTGTGGATTGCGGTGCGCGACAACTATCCCTATTTTGACATCAAGAATGTGGACTGGAACGCAGTGGGCGCGCGCTTCCGTCCGCGGGTGGCAGCGGCGTCAACCGATGAAGAATATCATGCGCTGGTCGCCGAAATGCTGTACGAGCTGCGAGACGGGCATGCATTCCTGGCGCAGCCACATCCGGTGGAAACCTGGCGCTTTGGCGCGTTGGCCGATGTGGATGGCCAGGCGGTGATTGCTGCGCTGGACGACGTGGCGCGCGCTGCTGGGCTGGCGCGCGGCGACATTGTCACCGCCATCAACGGCCGCAGCGTGGACAACGCTATTGCTGCGCTGCACCCCACACTGCACGTCGCCTCGACGCCGTGGAGCGAGCGGGCGTGGGGGCTGCACAATCTGCTGGTGGCTTGGGATGACGCCCGCGAGCTGACTGTCGCCGTCGCTGGCGCGGATGGCGCAGCGCGCACGGTCGCGCTGGTTGTGCCCAGCCAGCTAGCGCAGATGGGCGAGCTGGGGCCGATCATCACCGGCCGTCGGCTGTCGTCGGACATCGGCCTGATTCGCATTCCGACGTTCGGCGGCAGCAGCGAGGCGCTGGTTGCTGAGTTCGACGCGGCGCTGGACGCGCTCATGGACGCGCCGGCGCTCATCCTCGATGCGCGCGGTAACGGCGGCGGCAGCAGCCTGACAGCCGCTGAGATGGCCGGACGGCTGCTGGCCGAGCCGTTTGAATACGCGCGGGAGTGTTATCGCCAGCGGCTGCCGGCGCGCCTGTGGCTGGCGTGCAGCGCGCGCCAGGTCCACCCGCGCGGCCCGCGCTACGACGGCCCAGCCGCTGTGCTGATTGACGCCCGGACGGGCAGCAGCGCTGAGGAATTCGCGCTGATGCTGATTGAAAGCGGGCGCGCCGTTGCGGTGGGCCGCACCAGCGGCGGCTCAGCCGGCAATCCGCTGGCCTTTCCCCTCACAGGCGGTGGCAGCGCCCGTTTTTCCAGCGGCGACCTGCGCCTGCTGGACGGCCGACGCCTGGAGGGGCAGGGCATCGCGCCGGCCGTGCCCGTGCGCTGGACGCTTGATGACTGGCGGGCTGGCGCTGATCCAGACATCGCCGCTGCCGAGCGCCTGCTGGCCGGCGGCTGAGCGCCCGGTGGGTCGCTGTCACGCTGCGCCGTCCAGCGCGATTGTGGTCGCTGTTGTGCAGCAGATGATGACGCAGCGCTATCTTCTCAGTAGCCGACACTGTGTATGTTAGTCATATATAAAACAATGCAAGCGCGTTAGGTCAGGGCTGCGCTGGTCAACCGCTGACCGCGTTGGCAAGCTGCATCATCAGGCGCACAGCCCGGCTCGGCGCGGCAATCTGGTTGATCGTCCCCGTCAGATACAGCGCCTTTTCCGGGCAGTGATAAGCGAACGACCCAGTTGATCCGGAGTGCCCCAGGTATGCAGGAGGCGGGCGCAGCGGTGAAAAGACGCGCGGCAGCTTTAGGCGCATCAGGCCACAGCCGTACTGGAAGGGGAAGAAGATCGCGTTCCACTGGGCGGTCATACGGCTGAAATGCCGGCGATCGAACAGCCTGCCGTCGAAAAAAGCGCGCAGGAATGACAGATTCTCGCGCGCTGTTGAGACAATGCCGCCGTCAGTCACATTAGATGAGAAGAAGCGCGGCAGGTTGAGCGCCTCATCTCTAAAGAAGATGGCCGCTGGCGCTGGCCGCCCATCTATCAGCGCCATGTCGTATACGTAGGTGGCGCGCAGGCCAAGCGAGGCGAAGATGGTCTGTTCAAAGACGGCAATGGTGGTCTGGCCGGTGACGGCTTCGATAACGGCTCCCAGCAGGCGGAAGTTGGTGTCGGAGTAGTGGGCTTTGCCGGGCGCGCCAGGCTCAAACCGGGCTGGAGTCGCGCGCGCAAGCGCTGTCACGTTCTCGATTGTGAGCGCAAGGTCGCGTCCCTGCTTGAGTTGGTCGAACACGCTTTTGCTGCCTGGCGGCGTGTCTAAGAAATAGTCAGGCAGGCCGGACGTGTGACTAAGCAGGTGGTGTACTCTGATCTGAGCGGTGCTGTCGCGCCCGTCCCGGCGGTGGATGCCGCTGATGAGCGAGGCTGGCAGATACTGCGCTATGGGCGCGTCCAGGTCGAGCAGTTCGTCATCGCACAGCTTGAACACCACAGACGCCGTGTACAGCTTAGTCACGCTGGCCAGCGCATACGGTGTGTCCGGCTGCATGGGCGCGCTGCCCCCTGCATCTGCCGTCCCAGCCGCGCCGGTGAAGTCAACGCGGCCGTCCTCGGACTGCACAGCCGCTGTGATGCTGCGCACACTGCGCCCGATCTGCCGATCCAGAAGGGCCTGTAGTTTTGCCTGGTTCACGCTGGCCCCCCGTGCTCGCTGATAAACGCCCGCATCTCAGCCACGGCGGAGTCAAGCACGAACATGAAGTGGCCGCCGCGCTCGAAGGGAATCCAGCGCGCGTCGGGGATGTTCTGGGCGCTGTGCTGTCCCTGCGCAATGGGGATGAGTGCATCGTCAACGGCATGCAGCACCAGTGTCGGCACGCGAATATCTGCAAGGGGCATTGCTTCCACTTCCGGCTGGCTTTGTTCGACTGCGTCGAGGTTCATGCCGGGGATGCGCCGGCTCATTGGCATCATTGCGTGGACCACGGCCGTCATGCGGTCATATTCGGCCGAGCTGATCTGCTGCTGCGCCTCCCACGTCAGGCCGACGACGTTGAGAAAGGCGCCCGGCCAGTAAGTGGCCGCTGCCCAATAGACGAAGTCCGACAGCATGGCCGGCGATGGCCCGCTGCTGTCGTCGCGGATGGGGCGCAGCGTGCTGATGGCCGACACCAGCACCAGCGCATCCACGCGATCGGGGTGACGTAGGGCGAACGCCAGCGCGGACGGCCCGCCAGCCGACCCGGCGACAACTGAAACGCGGTCCACCCCCAGGTAATCGAGCAGACAGGCGTAGGCGTCCGCCTGGGCGAACACCGAGCCATCCGTCGGCACAGGCGAGTTGAGATAGCCGAAGCGCGATGGGGCTATCGTGCGGAAGCCCGTGCCAAACGCTTCGGTCGTCAGCAGCCCTTGATCGTAGCCGCCACCTGCGCCGTGCAGCGCCAGCACCGGCTGGCCCGTGCCCCGTTCGCCATACTCGATAACCCCACACGGTGTTTCAGCGAGTTTGCTGCCAGCGGCGATTCGGTCTTCAGCGGCAGCCATGTCCTGGCGATAGCGCACGCAAGCCAACACGCCGCCCAGCGCGGCCAGCACCGTCACTGCCAGCAGACCGCGTACCAGATGCCAGCCCCGCGAACGCTGTGAACTGTTCATGCGAGTCTTCCCCCCCATTTGAATTATCTCATGTGCAGATACGCAGAGGGTGAGGGGAGAGTTGCGCCGCTGTAGCGTCTCTGCGCGCGCATGTTACAATTCAAGCGGCTCATGCGGCGCGAGCGCCCGCCGCGCACAACATCACTGATTGTACAGAAAGCGAGCTGGCACAAAATGGCTTACCTGCTGGGACTCGACATCAGCACGACCGGGGCCAAGGCCCTGATTGTTGACGAGCGCGGGGCGGTGATCGCCTCGCACACCACGCCGCAGCCTATCAGCACGCCGCGCCCGCTGTGGAGCGAACAGAACCCGTCTGACTGGTGGGACGGCATCGCTGCCTCCATCCGCGCGGCGCTGGCCGCCAGCGGCGTCACCGGCGAGCAGATCGCGGCGGTCGGCCTCACCGGCCAGATGCACGGCTTGGTGCTGATGGACGCGGCCGGCACCGTGCTGCGCCCGGCCATTCTGTGGAACGACCAGCGCACACAGGCGCAGTGCGACTACATAACGGAGAAGATCGGCTTTGAGCGGCTTATCCAGCTCACTGGCAACCGCGCCCTGACTGGTTTCACCGCGCCCAAAATCCTGTGGGTGCGCCAGCACGAGCCGGATGTTTACGCGAAGGCCGCCCATTTCCTGCTGCCGAAGGACTACATCCGCTACAAACTGACGGGCGAGTATGCGATTGACGTGTCGGACGCGGCGGGCACGTCGCTGCTCAACGTCGCCGAGCGCCGCTGGTCGCGCGAGGTGGTGAGCGAGCTGGAGATTCCCGAGTCATGGCTGTCGCGCACGGTGGAGGGGCCTGAAATCTCCGGCGCAGTCCACGCCCAGGCCGCCGCCGAGACGGGACTGAAGGCCGGGACGCCGGTGGTGGGCGGCGGCGGCGATCAAGCGGCGGGCGCGGTGGGCGTGGGCGCAGTGCGCCCCGGCGTGATCGGGCTGGTGGTGGGCACGTCGGGCGTGGTGTTTGCCCCACTGGATCGCTACGCCTACGAGCCGGCGGGCCGGCTGCACGCCTTCTGCCACGCTGTGCCAGGTATGTGGCACTTCATGGGCGTGATGCTCAGCGCTGCCGGCAGCCTGCAGTGGTTCCGCGACACATTGGCGCCCGGCGAGTCGTTCGACGACCTGCTGCGCCCGGCGGCAGACATCGAGCCGGGCAGCGACGGCCTGTTGTTCTTACCCTATCTCACCGGCGAACGCACGCCGCACCCCGACCCGCTGGCGCGCGGCGCGTTTGTCGGTCTGACAATACGCCATACGCGGGCGCACATGACGCGGGCTGTGCTGGAAGGCGTGGCATTCGGCCTAAAGGACGCCTTTGAGTTAATTGCCGAGGCTGGCCTGCCGGGTGACGTCGAGGTGCGCGTCAGCGGCGGCGGCGCGCGCAGCCTGCTGTGGAAGCAGATCATGGCCGACGCGCTGGGCGCAACGCTTGTCACAACGAACTCGACAGAGGGTGCGGCTTTCGGCGCAGCGCTGCTGGCGGCGGTGGGTGTTGGCATCTATCCTGATGTAGTGACAGCCTGCGCGCAGACCATCCGCACGGCCGATCCAGTGACCCCAGGGCCGCAGGCCGGCGCATATAACCGGTCTTACAAACTGTATCGAGGGCTGTATCCGGCCCTTAAGGAAACATTTGCAGAAATCTAATGCGTCTGTTTTACTGTGGTTAACGTCAGCTAGTCTATCTCGAGTCAGGAATAATCATGCAATACGGACCGAAGAACACCGGGAACAAGCCGCCTGGCAGCGGCCCCCCGCAGCCCCCCCCATTTCGCATCCCGGGCTGGATTTGGCCGATCGCCTGGGTGCTGATCCTGTTCTGGCTGTTTTTCCGCGTGCCTTCGATGGTGAACACGTTCACGCAAGAGCCGCCTATCGAAGTGCCGTACTCGTTTCTGTACCGGCAGGCAGCGGCTGGCAACGTGGCAGAGATCACGCTGGAAGCCAACAGCGCCACGGGGCGCTTTCGCGCGCCCGTTACTTGGCCGCTGACCGAACCCGCCAGCGGGCAGGCTGCTCAGCCGCGCACGTCCTCGGCTTTTACGGCCAGCGTGCCAGCGGGCGATGAAGCCCTGCTGGAGGCGCTGCGCGAAAACAACGCGATTATCTCTTACCAGCCGACTTCGACCTCGCCAATTCTGCTGTTCCTGCTCAACTTTGGCCCGATCCTGCTGCTGCTGGGCTTCTTCCTGTGGACGGCGCGCCGCACACAGGGGCAGATGGGCAATGTGTTCGGCTTCGGGCGCTCTCAGGCGCGCCAGTACGACGCCGAGCGCCCGCAGGTCACGTTTGCTGACGTAGCCGGCCAGGATGCTGCCAAGGCTGAGCTGGTCGAGATTGTGGACTTTCTCAAAGAGCCGGATAAGTACGTGGCGTTGGGCGCGCGCATTCCGCGCGGCGTGCTGCTGGTGGGGCCGCCTGGCACTGGCAAGACGCTGATGGCCCGCGCAGTGGCTGGCGAGGCCCATGTCGCCTTTTTCAGCCTGGCAGCGTCCGAGTTTGTTGAGATGTTCGTGGGCGTCGGCGCGTCCCGCGTGCGCGACCTGTTCAAGCGGGCCAAAGAGAACGCGCCCAGCATCATCTTCATTGACGAGATTGACGCGGTGGGGCGCCGGCGCGGCGCTGGCCTGGGCGGCGGCCACGATGAGCGCGAGCAAACGCTCAACCAGATGCTCTCCGAGATGGACGGTTTTGACCAGTCGGAGACAGTAATCGTCATGGCGGCCACCAACCGCGCTGACGTGCTGGACCCGGCGCTGCTGCGCCCTGGCCGTTTTGACCGCCAGGTGACGGTGAGCTTGCCGGACCGCAACGGGCGGCTGGCAATCCTCAAGATTCACACGCGGGGCAAGCCGCTGGCGGACGACGTTGACCTGGAAGAGATAGCGCGCGCCACTATCGGCTTTAGCGGCGCTGACCTGGCCAACCTGGCCAACGAGGCGGCGCTGAACGCGGCGCGCGGTGGGCGCAAACGCATCACGATGGACGATTTTTCCGAGGCCTTCGAGCGCATCGTGCTGGGCATCAAAAGCCCGCCCTTGGCCAACGAGCACGAGCGCAGGGTGGTCGCCTACCACGAGGCGGGCCACGCCTTGGTGGCGGCCCTTACGCCTCAGGCCGACCCGGTGTTCAAGGTGACGATTGTCCCGCGCGGCCAGGCGCTGGGCATCACCGCGCAGCTGCCGGATGATGACCGGCGCAACTACTCGCGCAGCTACCTGGAAGCGCGCATGCTGGTGCTGTTGGGGGGGCGAGCCGCTGAAGAGGTCGCGCTGGGCGAGATCACGACCGGGGCCAGCAACGACCTGCAGCGTGTCACAGAGCTGGCGCGCCGCATGGTCAAGCAGTTCGGCATGAGCGAGGTGATCGGCCCGCTGAACTTCGGCGACGAAGAGGTGCAGCCATTCTTGGGATATGCGCTAACACAAGAGCGCCCGTACAGTGAGGGCACGGCCGCCATTATTGACGCTGAGGTAAAGCGGCTGGTTGAGGACGCCTACAAGCAGACTGTTCATCTGCTGAAAGAGAACCGCGACAAGTTGGACACCCTGGCGCAGGAGCTGCTGGCTAAGGAAGTCGTCGAGCGCCAGCGCGTGCTGGAAATTGCCGGTGTAGAGCAGGGCGCGGGTGACATGGTGGTCGCCGCAGAGAGCGAGCAGGACAACCTGTAGCGCCCGCGCGCTAAAAAAACGCGAGTGAAATGAACAGCGCCCCGCTGAATGCCGGGGCGCTGCTGTCTCTGGTGGCTGCCGAGGGCCGTCAGGCTTCGGCCTTGGCCTTGTTGGCGTCAATCACAGCCTGGGCGAGGTGGGCTGGGACCTGCTCGTAGTGGCTGAACGTCAGGGTGTAGATGCCGCGTCCGCCGGTCATCGAGCGCAGGTCGTTGCCGTAGCGCAGCATCTCCGCCAGCGGGACCTGCGCGCTGACCACGCTGCGGCCCGCTTCGGTGTCCATGCCCTGCACACGGCCGCGCCGCGAGTTGAGGTCGCCCATGATGTCGCCCATCATGCTCTCCGGCACAGTCACCTTGACGTTCATGATCGGCTCTAGCAGCACCGGCCCGGCTTTGAGAAAAGCCTCTTTGAAACCCTCGCGCCCGGCAATCTGGAACGCGATGTCCTTCGAGTCGACCGGGTGCTCTTTGCCGTCGAACACAGTCACCTTGACGTCAATCACCGGGAAACCGGCGATCACGCCCTCCGGGATGACGGATTGGATGCCCTTGTCAATGGACGGCAGGAACGAGGCTGAGATTACACCGCCGACGATGGCGGTCACATACTCATAGCCCTTGCCGGGGTTCGGCTCCAGCCGCAGGCTGACCTCGGCAAACTGGCCAGCGCCGCCGGTCTGCTTCTTGTGACGGTAAGTGGTCTCGGCGGTGCGCAGGATTGTCTCTTTGTAGGGCACCTTGGGCATGTGGATGTCCAAGCCCACGCCGAACCTCTCGGCGCGGCTGATGGCCAGGTTAACGTGCGCTTCGCCCATGCCTTCCAGGATAGTCTGGTGGGTGTCGGGGTCTTGGCGCCAGCGCAGTGTGGGGTCGGACTCGGCCAGGCTGGTGAGCACAGTGCCCATCTTCGTGCCGTCAGCCTGGGTGCGGGGCACAACGGCCACCATGTAAAGCGGGGCCGGGAACTCTGGCCGCGTCACTTCCAGGGGGTTGGCGCGGGTGGTCAGCGTGTCGCCAGTTTTGGTGCTGCTCAGCTTGGCAGCCACGCCGATGTCGCCGGCGTGCAGCGTGGTGACAGCGATCTGCTCTTTGCCGCGCATAACGAACAGGCTGCCCAGGCGCTCTTCGGACTGGCGGGTAACGTTGAAGTAGCGCTGATCGGCCTGAATGCTGCCGGAGAAAATGCGGAAGAACGACAGCGCGCCCACGAAGCGGTCGTTGATGGATTTGAACACGTAAGCCGCCAGCGGGCCGCTGTCGCTCTGCGGCGGCATCAGGTAGGTCTTTTCGCCGCTGGAGTCGGTGACCTGGACGCGGCGTACGGAAGGCGGCGAAGCATAGGCGATGAGCGCCTCGAGCAGCGGCACTGTGCCGATGTTCTTGGTTCCAGAGGTGACAAACACCGGCACGGTGTTGAGTTCGTGGTTGCGGGCCGCCTTGCGCATGCCGTCGCGGATCTCCTCGTTGGAGAGCGCGCCTTCCTCAAAGTATTTCTCGATGAGCTGGTCGTCTGCTTCGGCGGCGGCTTCAGTCAGCACCATGCGGGCCTCTTCGGCGGCGGCGCTCATGTCGGCGGGCAGGTCAGCGCGCTCGGCCCCGGCGCCGTAATACGCCTTCATCGTCAACAGGTTGACCACCCCCTTGAAATCGGCCTGCTGGCCAATCGGCAGCATCACGGGGATGAACTTGTAGCCAGGGAAACGTTCGCGCAGGCTGTTGAGTGTGCGCTCGAAGTCGGCGTTGTCGCGATCCATTTTGTTGATGGTCACGATGATGGGCTGCTGGTAGGCCTGGGCGTATTCCCACGCCAGCTCAGTGCCCACCTCGACCCCGGCAACGGCGTCTACCACTACTACCACAGAGTCGACCACGCGGATGGCGTTCTTCACCTCGCCCTGGAAGTCAGTGTAGCCCGGCGTGTCGAGGATGTTGATCTTGTGGTCGTTGAACTCGACGGGAATAAGCGAGGTTGACAGCGAAAGGCCGCGTTCTTTTTCATCTTCGTCCCAGTCGGAGACGGTGTTCCGCTCCTCCACCCTGCCGAGACGGGTAATTGCGCCGGTATTGTAGAGCAGGGCTTCTACCAGTGAAGTTTTACCGGCGCCCTGGTGGCCCACCAGAGCGATATTCCTGAGCTGTTCAGTTGTGTACTCTTTCATAAGACGTGCTCGGCGCGCTGCGGCTGCAGGCGCTTTCCCCTTTCTACTGATTACGTATCACGATAAAGGTCTGCAAGCGCGCGCAGGGCAGCGCCGCACCCCTGTTTACCTTTGTTTGGTACTGCCGTGGGGACAAGGCGCGGCCAGGAGCGGCGAGCGCTCCTGACCGTGTTGTGCCACGCGATGATTTTAAGGCGGCGCTAACGGAATGTCAAAGTGCAGTTAGCCTCAGTCCCAGGGGAGGGGGCCTTGTAGGCCAAAATGCGCGCCGATCAGCGACAGATCGCGGATGTCCACCCAGCCGTCGCCGTTCAAATCGGCCTGCGGGACCAGCGCCGGGCCGTTGAAGTTGGCCGCTACCAGCGCCGCGTCGCGCACGTCAACGACGTTGTCGCCATTGGTGTCGCCGGCGTACAGTGTAGGCGGCGGCAGCTCTGCGCGCTGGCCCTCCGCCAGCGTGAAGGCCGCCCGCACTGTCAGCAGGCGCAGGCCCACCGCTTCTACCACATAGTCCCCTGGCAGCAGGCTTTCGAAGGCGAAGGCTCCGTTGGCATCTGGCACAGCGCTGACCCGAGTCCCGTCTGGCAGCGTCAGAATGATGTGGAAGCCGATGACGCTGGGGTTGACCGGCAGGGCGACCACCCCAGCCAGCCGCGCAAGGGCCGGCGCGGGGGCGCCTTCGACTGCCGCGGCTTCAGCGGGCACGGCGCTGACCTCATCCACCGCTTCCGGCGGCGGCGCTGCGGCCTCCAGCGCAGCGGGCGCTGCTGCCGCATCCGATGGCGCAGTCTCCGGCAGCGGGGCCGGATCGGCCTCAACGGGCGGCGCAGCGGCAGGCTGCTCTGCCTGCGCAGCTGGAAGCTCGCCAGACGGCGGCGCAGACTGCGGCGGAAGCCCGATGACGAGAGGTGCGGACTCAGCAGGCGGCGCAGCCTGGGGCGCGCCCGCAGCCTCTTCTATTGGGGCGCTGGCCGCCGCTTCAGGTTCAGCGGGCGGAACTGGCGCAGCGTTCGCAGGCGCTTCCACAACCGGTGTCGCCTGAACCTCATCAGTCGGTGGCGCGGGCGCGTCTGCCGCCATCTGCTCGTCCACAGCCGCCGCAGCCTCGACAGTGACCTCAACCTCAACGATCGGGGGCGCATCGGCGGCTGGCGCAGGCTCGATCACAGCGGGTGGCAGTTCGATAGTTGGCAGCGGCTCAACCGTTGGCGGCGGCTCAACGGCAGCCGGCGGTGCGGCTGTGGGCGGCGGCGGCGTCTCGGTGGGCGTGGGCGTGAAGGTGGGTGTCAGCGTGGCCGTGGCGGCGGGAACAAATTCTGTCGGAGCTGGCTCTGCAGCCTCGCTCGCTGTGTCCTGTCCCAGCGCATTGTAAGTAGTGGCAGCGCCGGCCAGCATCAGCACGAGGCCGGCAAGCGCCGCAATGGCGCGCAGGCGGTTCACCATAGGATGCCCTCCTGTTGGGTATCAAGCCGGCGCAGGTGCACGTAACCGCTTACGCTGAGGACGAACAGGGCTAGGCCCGCCAGGAACAGCAGCGCGCCCACCAGCAGCACTGGCAGGGTCGGCTGGGGGGCCAGCGCCTCAGCTGGTGGAGAGATGATATCCGCTGGCGCTGCTGGGTTGAGCGCAGCGCCGCTGGTGTGTACGTTAAGCGTCATGGCCTGGGTCTGTGCAGGCACCTCTTTGGTCTCGAACGCGACTCTCTGGCCGCTGACCTCAGTGAAGCTGGGCACTAGCAGACGAGCCTCTAACGGTGTGACGGCAGAGGCGCCAGCAGCCAGGGCGCGAAACGCGATCGTGCCCAGCGTGCCGCCGCCGTTTACCGGCTCGGCTGGTTGGGTGAGCGTGAGCGCGTATTCAATGACGCCGCCGCTTCCGCGGTTGCGCAGCGTGAACGCCGGCTGGCCGGCGAAAAAGCTGCCTGGCTGAATGGCCTCGTCGTTTTTCAGCACGACCTGCAGCGTCTGCGGGTCATAACTGATTGTGAAACTTACGCCATAGACTCCGCTTGCGCCGCTGACGTGGACTGTAGCGATGAACTCTTGGCCAACGGCAATGTTTCCTGGCGGTGGAGTGATCCACACGTAAGGCGTGTCTGGCTGGGCGCTGACACCAGCGGCGATGCTCAGCGCCAGGGCGACGGCGGCAGCCGTCCTGTACAACCTGCGCATGACTGCTGTTCCTTCCTCTCGATAACGTCCGTTAGCGTTCTCTGCGTCCAACCGCGCGGGGGCATGCGCCGCAGGCCGGCGCATACCCCTCGCACAAACGCTCTGGCTGCCGCAGCCGATCAGATCAAGGCTGCGCTGCCCCCAGTCCGTAGTTGCTGCCCACCAGCACCAGATCGCTGATGTCCACAAGCGCGTCACCGTTCATGTCGGCGTTAGCGGGCGCAGGCGGCGCGGCGGCGTTAAAATTCGCGCCGATGAACGTCGCGTCGGCGATGTCTACAACGCCGTCATCGTTTGTGTCGCCGGCCTTAAGCGTGTCGGCCCCGGCGTCCACTGTGATCCCGTCAGCCTCGACGGCCACGGTCTTGCTCACCGGAATGTGCTGCGGCGCGCTCAAGCGCAGGACATACGCGCCCAACCGCACATTGGTCAGCGCGTAGCTGCCGTCCTCGGCGGTGATGGCGGTGGCCACCAGCGTGTTGTCAGGCGCGTAGAGCTGCACTGTGATGCCCCCGTTGTTCGGGCGGTTCTGGTAGCGGCCCACACCGACGACTGTGCTCGGCTGCGCCGGCTCCGCTGTCATGATTGGCGGCGGGGGTGGTGGCGTGGTCGGCTCTTCGGTAGGCGTCGCTGTCGCCGGCTGTGGCTGAGGCGGCGCGCTCACCAGCAGGCTGCCGTTGATGACCTGGATGGGCAGTTCATGCCCGTCGTGGTCAACGGCCAACACCGCGCACGTCAGGTCGGTCACGCCGGCCGCATTTACCGTGTAGTTGAGTGTGAAAGCCGTGCCGCTGCCGCTGAAGGGCGTGTTGGGCGCCAGCAGGCTGGCCGCCACCATCCACGAGCCGTCTGGCTGGAAGCCGCTGTCAACGAAATAGCTGTTGGCGGCTGTGAACACGTCGCCGTCAGCGCGGCCAGCTCCACTGACAATGCCGGCGTTGGCCGTGCACTGGGCCTGCAGGCCGTATAGGTCAGCAACGTTCGACAGGCGCAGCGCCACGCTCACCGGCTGGCCGGCCTGTGCCGACGGCGGATTCACGTCAACAATCACAGCGGGGCCAGCGGGGGGCGGCGGCGCAGTTGGCTCTGGCGTGGGCGGCTCAGTTGGCTGCGGCTCAGGCGATGGTGTTGGCGTCGGCGGGTTGTTGTGGCCTGGGTTGTGGCCCAGGTACTTGCGGTAGAACCAAGTGATCCACTGCTGGCCGGGCGGCGACAGATCGTAGTTGACCTTCTCGCAGGCCTCGCACGGCGTGTGCGAGAAGCCAGCCAGCCCCTGGCCCAAGTTGGTGCTGAGGTGCACGTTGCTGTACTCGATCGGGATGCAGTCTAATCCGACAGCGGCGCAGCTCGGATTGAGACCGCCGAAGCGGTCAATGAAGCGCCGATCCGACAGGCGCAGATTGACGATGCCGTTGCGCACGAAGCCGCCAACGTAGTAGCTGTTGATGGGCACGATGTACTGCAGCCGGATGGTGATGAGCGACTGATTCCAGCGGCAGCCGGGATCCTCGGGACGGCAGAAGAACTCGTCCACCAGCCGGCTGCTGCCCGGCGCGGTCTCGCGGACGTTGGAAATGGGGTTGTTGACTTGAAGCTGGTAGCGGAAATCGCTGGCGCCGTGCGCCCACCATTCAGCCTTTGGGCCGTCGCCGGCTAGGCCGGCAGAAGGGCCATTGAGCACCATCTGGCCGGTGAGCAGCGGATGGCAGCGGTTTTCGTCAATCAAGACACCTTGGGTTGGAAGTGGGAAGTACTGGGTGTCCACCGGCAGGGGGATGTGGCGCAGCAGGCCCGCATCTTCGCCTGCGTGGCCGCACAGCACCCGCCGGGCCGCGTCGCGCATCGGGTCCATGTCGAACAGGCGGCCGTGATCCATCCAGCCGCCGGTGCGGATGATGCCGCAGGTGGACAGGTTGTTCACGTCGCGGCAGACGCGCACTTCAGCGGACATCGAGTGCCAGCGCGTGGCCGCGCCCTCGGCGTGCAGGTCGCCGTGCACCTGCACGCGGAAGTCCTTGACGCAGAACTGCCGGTTGGGGGTGTTGCACGGCTGGTCGCGCCGCACGATCCAGTAGTAGCTCTCGTGCTTGGCCTCGTTCTCCATGCGGCCAGAGCCGATGTAGGCAGCGTTGGACTCGTAGGCGTGGGTGGCTGGGAACGTCTGCCAGGGATACGACAGGGAGCGGCCGGTCATGCCGAACCACTCGCCGGGCGGGCCGAAGATGTCGTTTACGTAGTTCGGGTCATCGCCGTGGTGATGGTCGTAGTGGCACTTACGCTCGACGTTGACCAGCGTGTGCCACACGTTCGGGTCGTGTTCCTCTGGGGCGCAGGGCCGGTTGTACAGACCCTGGGCGATCTCGGCTCTGATCTGCTGCAGCGCCGGCAGGTTGATGCCAACTTCCAGCCCGTGCCCGCTGCCCACGCCCAGGCCGCTGCTGCCCTGCGCTTGAGCGAGCTGCGGAGCAGCGCTTAGACTGAAAGCGAATACCAGCGCCAGCGCTGCCAGCAAAAACAGCAGCCGTTTATATCCCGGGTTTAGCATAACCATACGCTTTCTCCTCCTCTGCCATCCGAAGCGCTGTCCCTACGATACATTTACGATTTTGGTAATACAACGCCGGTGAGTAGCCTATAGGTCCTAGAGAAAGCGTTAACTGAGAATGAAGTACTAGCGTGTTGTCTGGATATTGTTAATGGGTCTCTCAGCTTTTTGCTTGATTGATGTCTGGATTTTGGAGAGGCCGGTCAAGCAGCAGCGGCTGTCAGCCGCCACAAGCGCGTCGTGCCGTCCTCGCTGCCGGAGGCCAGCAGGCGGCCGTCGGGGCTGAAGGCGAGGGCGCGCACCGGCCACGTGTGCCCGTGAATCACGCTGAGCAGCGCGCCAGTGGCGGTGTCCCACAGGCGCACGGTGTTATCCAGGCCGCCGGAGGCCAGCAGCCGCCCATCCGGGCTGAACGCCAGCGCCAGAACGCTGGCCGTGTGACCCGACAGCGCCGCCCGTTCGGCGCCGCTGGCGGCGTCGAACAGGCGCACGCGGTTGTCGCCGAAGGCAGACGCGATCAGCGTGTGATCGGCGGAGATAGCCGATGCGGTGATGCCGTCGCCCTGGCTGCACAGGAGCATCTCCACGTCGCCGCTTGCAGCAGCCGTGACGTGCGAGATGTCGTGGACGATGCCGCCGGACTCGTCGGACTCGAACAGCGTTTGCCCGCTGGTCAGCGACAGATTGGTCACTGGGCCGCTGTCGCTGCGCGCTGCGCCCAGCTCCGCGCCGGTGGCTGCGTCCCACAGCCGAGCCGTGCTGTCGGCGCTGCCAGAGGCGAACGCCGCGCCGTCCGGGCTGAAAGCCAGGCTGAGGACGCGCTCGGTGTGCGCCCGCAGGCTGCGCTGTGGGGCGCTGGCGGCCAGCGGCCACAGCTCCACCACGCCGAACTCTCCGCCAACGGCTAACAGGTCTTCGTGCGGGCTGAAGGCCAGCGCCCTAATCCAGCCGGCCCGGCTGTGAATCTGGCGCAGCAGCCCGGCTGTAGTGAGGTCCCACAGCTTGACGCTGCGGTCGTCGGTAAAAGGGCTGCCGCCGCCAGCCGCCAGCGTGTTTCCGTCTGCGCTGATCGCCACACTGCTAACCGCGCCGCCGTGCCAGCCGTAGAGCGCGGCGATCTGCACACTGGTGACGGTATCCCACAGGCGCAGGCTGCCGTCGCGGGCGGCTGTGGCCAGGGCTGTGCTGGCCGGGCTGAAAGCCAGCGCCCGCACACCGCCGGTTCCGGCTGCCAGGGATGCCGCCGGCGCGCCAGTAGCAATCTCCCACAAGCGGACTGTGCCGCTGGCGCCAGCAGTCGCTAGGTGGCGCCCGTCCGGGCTGAAAGCTGTTCGGTAGACAATCTCGCCGGCGTCCAGCGTTTGAGTATCACGCCCTGTCCGATCCCAAACGTGAACGACGCCGCTGCGCCCGGCCGCTGCGATTAGCGCGCCATCTGGGCCAAAAGCGACACTGTACACCCAGTCGTCCAGCGTCTTGCTCCAAACCGCTGTGCCGCTGTCGGCGCGCCACACCCGCACAGCCCTGTCTCGCCCGCCTGACGCTAGCAGCGCGCCGTCGGGGCTGAACGCCAGGCTCTCGACGCCGTCCGTGTGGCCCTCCAGCGCGGCGCGCGGCGCGGCGGAATCAGCGTCCCACAGACGCACGGTGCGGTCGAAGCTGGCAGACGCAATGAGCGCGCCGTCGGGGCTGAACGCCACCGCGTTCACGTCGCTGGTGTGCTTGTCCAGGACAGCGATGAGCGCGCCGCTGGCCACATCCCACAGGCGCACGGTGTTGTCCCAACTGGCGGAGGCGATTCGGCTGCCGTCCGGACTGAAGGCGACGCCGGCTGCTGGCTCGGTATGGCCTTCCAAGAACACAGGCAGCCCGTTCAGGTCGTCGGCGTGATACAGCCAGACCCCCGCTGAAGTCGCCACAGCCAGCCGCATCCCGTTCGGTGACCAGGCGGCGTCGGTGATCCAGCCGCGCCCCAGAATGCCGAACGGGCGAACAACCATGCCAGCGCCTGCCGGGGTCTGCGAGCAGGCGGCCAGCAGCACAGCGACCAGGGCCGTGAGCGGCAGCGCGCATTTGAGAGACAGCATAGGCGGGGCTTCCTGTTAACCTGCTCAGCGTCATGGCGCACTATCGTAGCAGAAACCACAGCCCACGCTGGCAAAAATAGGCCGAAATACCCAGCACAGGGGGGCATAGCCCGGCCCGTGCCGGCCGTGATACAATCAGCGCCAGAGCGTTACACCCGTCCGACGCACACCATCAGGGACAGACCACATGCCCAGCAAGGATTATCTCTTTCGCGGCGACTTGGCCGAACTTGACCCAGCGGTGGCTGAGCTGATCCGCCACGAGACCGCCCGCCAGGCGCGCCATCTGATTCTCATCCCCTCCGAGAGCAGCGTGCCGGCAGCAGTGCGCGAGGCCCTCAGTTCGGCGTTTCACAACATCTACGCTGAAGGCTATCCGTTAGACGAAACGCGCACAATGACCGAGGCTGAGCTGCTGGACTACGGCGCGCGCTTGGCTGAATACCGTCGCTCAGCCGACAAACGCTATTACAAGGGGACGGCCTACGCCAACATGGTCGAGTCGCTCGCGCGCCGGCGCGCTGCAGAGCTGTTCGCCACGCCGGATTACCCCGCCGACAAGCTGTTTGTGAACGTGCAGCCGCTTTCTGGCGCGCCCGCCAACAACGCCGTCTACACGGCGCTGCTCAGCGTGGGGGATACCGTCATGGGCATGGACCTGTTTACCGGCGGCCACTTGACACACGGCAGCCCGGTTAACCGCAGCGGCATCTATTACAACATCGTCAGCTACGGTGTTGACCCGCAGACTGAACGCCTGGATTACGACCAGATCATGGCGCTGGCGCTGGAGCGCCGCCCCAAGATGATTATCGCCGGCTACAGCAGCTACCCGTTCGCGCCGGACTTTCACAGGTTCCGCCAGATCGCGGACGCCGTGGGAGCTTATTTAATGGCTGACGTGGCCCATGTGGCCGGCATGGTCGCTGCCGGCGTGTATCCTAACCCAGTGGGTGTGGCCGACGTGGTGAGCTTCACCACGCACAAAACGCTGGGCGGGCCGCGCGGCGCGGTCATCGTTACCCACCGCGCTGACCTGGCGCCGAAGCTCGACCGGGCCGTGTTCCCCGGCGAGCAGGGGGGGCCGCACATCAACAGCATCGCCGCGCTGGCGGTGGCGCTGCGCCTGGCCCGTACCGAGCAGTTCCGCGAACTCCAGCGGCAGACTGTGCGCAACGCGGCGCGGCTGGCGCAGCAGCTTGCTGCGCACGGCCTGCGCATCCCGCACGGCGGAACGGACACGCACCTGCTGCTGGTGGACTGTCGCAGCATCGTCGGGCCGGACGGCACAGCCCTCAGCGGCGACATGGCCGCGCGCATCCTGGAGCTGGCCGGCATCGTCGTCAACCGCCAGACCATCCCTGGCGACACGGCTGCCTTGCGCCCGTCTGGCCTGCGCCTGGGCACGCCCTGGATCACACAGCGCGGCTTCCACGAGGCGGAGATTGACCGGCTGGCGGAGATCATCGCCGGGCTGCTGCGGGCGTGCGTGCCGTTCAGCTACAGCGGCCGCCGCCGTCCTGAGCCGCGCGCCAAAGTGCCGTATGTGGCGTTAGAACAGGCGCAGCAGGCGGTGTACGAGTTGGCGGCCAGCGTGGGCATTGACACGGATGTGCCTGCTGAGGGTTATCCGCATTTCTACGAGCCGGCACTCAACGGCGCAGCGTCTGGCTGGCAGACGCTGGAGATTGCCGGGGCTGAGGCGGCGGCGTTCCTCAACGCGGCTGTGACCAGCGACGTGTGCGCGCTCCAGCCCGGCCAGCAGCAGCCCGCCTGGCTGCTCGACGCGGACGGCGCGCCAATCAGCCGGGCGCTGGTTGAGCGGGCTGACAGCGTCTACCGGCTGCACGTGGCCGAGAACGCGGGCCGGGCCGCCGCCTGGCTGCGCGCTCTCTCTGATGGTTTCACGCTGTTCGACCACGCTGACCCTTACGCTAAAGTGCCTGGCCCGGTGGACGTGCGCCTGCTGGGCGCGGCCAGCGTTCACGCGCCGGCGGACGCCTTCGCCAACGGCGGCGGCTACGCGCTCAAGGCCTACGCTGTCGGCGTCAATGGGCCGCGCTACGCCGGGCCGCGGCCAGACGCGCTGCCGCCGTTTGAGTGGGCCGAGCCTGACGACGCCCCGCTCAGGACAACGCCGCTGCACAGCCTGCACCGCGAGCTGGGCGCGAAAATGGTTCCGTTTGCCGGCTACGATATGCCGGTGTGGTACACCTCTGTCACCGATGAGCACCTGAGCGTGCGCGGCGGCGCGGGCGTTTTCGACGTGAGCCACATGGGCGTGTTCGACGCTTGCGGCCCTGGCGCGGAGATGTTCCTCAACGTTGTGACCACCAACGATGTGAGCAAGCTGACGGCGGGCGAATCGCACTACACTTACCTGCTGGCCCCAGATGGCCTGCCGCTGGACGACCTGATGATCTACAAGCTGGCCGATGAACATTTCATGCTGGTGGTCAACGCCGCCAACAACGACAAGAATTGGGCCTGGCTGAACGCTGTCAAGGATGGCCGCGTCATGATTGACGCCGCGCTGCCGGGGCGGCGCGTAGAGAGTGGGGGGCGCCTTACGCTGCGCGACCTGCGCGACCCGGCGGCTGGCGCTGACCAGCGGGTAGACATCGCCCTGCAGGGGCCGCAGAGCCGTGCTGTGCTGCTGGCGCTGGGCGCAGAGGACGCGACGCGCCGAGCTGTCGAGAAGCTGCCCTGGGCCGGTGTGCTGCGCGCCGAAATCGGCGGTTACGACCTGATTGTGTCGCGCACCGGCTACACCGGCGAGCGCGTGGCCTACGAGCTGTTCGTTCATCCGGCGCAGGCGGCAGCCTTGTTCCGCGATTTGATCCGGCACGGCGCGAAGCCCTGCGGACTGGCGGCGCGGGACAGCCTGCGCACCGAGGCCGGGCTGCCGCTTTACGGCCACGAGCTGGCCGGGCCGCTGGGCCTCAACCCGGCAGACGCCGGCTTCAGCGCCTATGTAAAGCTGTACAAGCCGTTCTTCGTGGGCAAGGCGGCCTATATCGCCCACGAGCGCGCGCGCGACGCTGAGATCGTGCGCTTCCGCGTGCAGAACAAAGGCGCGCGCCCGCCGCACCAGGGCGACCCACTGCTCGACCAAAAGGGCCGCGTGGTGGGGATCGTCACGAGCTGCAGCATTGACAGCGAGGGCTACCAGCTGGGGCAGGCGTATGTGAAACTGGATTACGCGGCGGAGGGCACGGCGCTGGGCGTATTCGCTGGCGCAGGCCGGACGAAGATCGGCAAAGCGCCAGGCGAGCTGATGCTGGGCGACCGCTTCACGCTGCCAGAGCCGGTGATCGTCCTCAGCCGTTTCCCGAAAGCGAAGAAGAAGTAGCGGCCTGGTGCGGCAGCCGTTATGTCCAGCTGCGCGCCGGGCGGCGGTTGCGCGCCACGACGTTCAGGATCGTTTCGTGGCTGGCGAAGATCACCACTGTGTCGCCAGCGCGCACGACCGTGTGCCGCGACGGCTGCACGTCTACAGCGTCGCCGCGCCGGTGCAGCACGATGTCCATTTCGTTTTCGGTTTGCAGTTTGCCCACTTCTTGGCCGTCCATGAACGTGCCCGGCTGAACAGTGAGGCGGATCATGCTGTATTCGACGCCGCCTACCTGCAGCGTCTGCGTGATCTCTACGCCGATAGCTGCCCCGGCAAAGGCGGGGGCCGACAGGCCCGATGAGCTGAGCACCGCCTGCACGTTGAAGAAGCGCGCAATCTGCGAGCTGAAGTTGTCATCCCACACGCGGGCCACAATGCGCACGTCCGGGTTCATATCGCGCGCGCGCATTACGGCTTCTAAGTTGGTGTGGTCGCTGCCGGTGCAGGCAACGAAGGCGTCAGCGTAGGGCAGACCGGCCTTCTCCAGCGTGCTGGGCAGCCGCCCGTCGGCCATCAGCAGCGGGACGTTGAGGGCCTGCAGCGTTTCTTCAACGCCGGGGTCGGGGTCGTTGTCAATCACCAGCACGTCTAGGCCCATCTCGGCCAGCTCGCGCACAACGCGCAGGCCCACGTGCCCCGCGCCGAACACGATAATGTGGTTGCGGTAGGTGGCGGCCACGGCTTCTCTCCAGGCGTTGTGGCGCTGATTGCGGAAGAAGAACAGGCGCAGAAAATCCGCTGCGCCCAGACCGATCAGAAAGATCAGAATGGGCGGCAGCAGATACCAGAAGGTGACGAGATACCACTCCGGCGGCGCTTCCTCCGGTGTTTCCAGCACCATCAGCTGCAGCATGATGTAAGGGCGGTCAATGATGGGGATGTGCACACCGCGCGCCATGTAGTACAGCTCGCCGTAGATTAGACCGCCGCCCACCGTCACCAGCAGAAACAGCAGGATCGGCAGGCGGAACTCGCGCCACAGGGCGCGCGTGTCGTGCCAGATGGCGCGCGCCTGGCGCTGAAAGCCCACCAGACGGCGGTGACGGCGGATTTGCTCAGTGACGATGCGAGTTCGTTTCACGGCTGCTTTGACCGGCGCATTGTGCTTGGCTTGATTGTACCTCAAAGCGCCCCAGCACGGCCTTAACGCTCACCCCCAACCGCCTCAGCCGTTTGACAGCGGGCGGTGGGGGTGAGGTTGATCTGGCCCGTCAGCCGCTGCTGGCGGCTGCCAGCGCTGCCGACACCGGCGCGCAGCACAGCACAAGCTGTTTGGCAGCGCGCACCTCGTCCAGACGCGACACCGGCATCGTGTGCGGCGCGGTCTTGAGCAGGTCCGGGTTCTCGCACGCTTCCGCGGCGATCTTCTTCATCGCCTCGATGAAAGCGTCCAGGCTGGCCTTAGTCTCGGTCTCGGTCGGCTCGATCAGCAGCGCCTCCGGCACGATCAGCGGGAAGTAGTTGGTGGGCGGGTGGATGCCGTAGTCCATCAAGCGCTTGGAAATGTCGAGGGCGTGCACGTCGTCCACATCTTCGAAATGACCTTGCAGCACGAACTCGTGGCCGCAGATGCGCGGGTAGGGGACGGTGTAGGTGTCCTGCAGGCGGGCGCGCACGTAGTTGGCGTTGAGCACAGCGAAGCGCGAGACGTCCTTCAGGCCGCGCGCGCCGTTGATGCGAATGTAGGTGTAAGCGCGGATGTGCATCCCGACGTTGCCGTGAAACGCCTTCAGCCGCCCGATTGATTTCTCTGGCATGCGCAGGCCGTAGAGCGGCGCGTCGTGTTCGTCGTCTGCCGGCTCAACAATCTCCACCACTGGGCCGGGCAGATGTGGCTTGAGCCGCTCATTAGCGCCTACCGGGCCGCTGCCAGGGCCGCCGCCGCCGTGCGGCGTGGAGAACGTCTTATGCAGATTGTAGTGCATTACGTCGAAGCCCAGCTCGGCCGGTTTGACCACGCCCATCAAAGCGTTCATGTTGGCCCCGTCCATGTACATCAGGCCGCCGCAGTCGTGCACGGCCTTGACCACTTCCAGGATGTGGCTCTCGAACAGGCCGAGCGTGTTGGGGACGGTGATCATCATGCCGGCCACCGTGTCGTCGCAGGCGGCGCGCAGCGCGGCCAGGTCTACGTCGCCGTTGTCGTCCGAGGGCAGCTCGACGACTTCAAAGCCGGCCATAGTGCAGGTGGCCGGGTTCGTGCCGTGCGCGCTGTTGGGGACAAGTATCTTAGTGCGTTTGGTGTCGCCCCGCTCCTGGTGATACTTGCGGATCATCAGGATGCCGGCGAACTCGCCCTGCGCGCCGGCTGCCGGGGCCAGGCTGACCGCCGCAAAGCCGCTGATCTCGGCCAGCCACTCCTGGAGCTGGTGCATCAGCGCGAGAATGCCCTGCGCACCGGCCTCGTCGGTGAGGGGGTGGAGGTGGGCAAAGCCGGGCAGCCGCGCCATGTCCTCGTTGATCTTAGGGTTGTACTTCATGGTGCACGACCCCAGCGGATAGAAGCCTTTGTCAATCGCGTAGTTCTTCTGGCTGAGGTTGACATAGTGCCGGATGACCTGCACCTCGCTCACTTCCGGCAGGTTGAGGTCGCGGCGCAGCAGGTCGGTGGGCAGCGGCGCAGCGGGCACGTCGAGTGCGGGCAGCGTGACGCCGGTCCGTCCTGGCGCGCTGATCTCGTAGATGGTGGGCTGTGTCATCGGGCGACCTCCTCTAGTGCGCTCACCAGCGCGTCAATCTCGGCCCGCGTGTTGACCTCGGTGACGCACAGCAGCATGTGGTTGTTCAGATGCGGATAGTCCGCGCTCAAGTCCAGCCCGCCAATGATGCCTTGGTCGAGCAGGCGGGCGTTGATCTCCCGCACTGGGCGCGGGCACTTGACGACAAATTCGTTGAAAAACGGCTTCGTTGTGTCCACGGTGTAGCCGTCCAGCGCATTGATGCGGTCGGCGGCGTAGTGGGCTTTGTGATAGCACAGCTCGGCCACCCGGCGCAGGCCAGTCTTGCCCATGAGCGACAGGTAGACAGCGGCAGCGAGCGCCATCAAGCCTTGATTGGTGCAGATGTTGCTGGTGGCCTTCTCGCGCCGGATGTCCTGCTCGCGCGGGCGCAGCGTCATAACGTAGGCGCGCCGCCCGTCCTGATCGGTCGTCTCGCCGATGATGCGTCCGGCGATCTTGCGCACGTATTCGGTGCGGGTGGCGAAGAAGCCCAGGTACGGCCCGCCAAAGCTGAGCGGGATGCCCAGCGGCTGGCCTTCGCCTACGGCGATGTCCGCGCCCAGCTCGCCCGGGCTTTTGAACATTCCCAATGCCAGCGGGTTGACGACGAACGCCAGCAGCGCACCGGCTTCGTGCACCTTCTCCGCTAGGTTCTTTAAGTCGTCAATCTGGCCGAAGTAGTTGGGGTAAGCGACGGCCAGCAGCGCGACTGTCTCGTCGAGCATGTCAATCAGGTCGGAGATGTCGGCGCGGCCCTTGTCGCCCACGAATTTGATGCCGGTCCCTTGATGGTAAGTGCGGGCCACGGCGCGGTACTGCGGGTTAATGGCATGGCTGAGGATGACTTTGCTGCGCTTGCGCTTGCCCACCTCATACGCCACTGTGACAGCCTCAGCCAGGCTGGTAGCGCCGTCGTAGTGGCTGGCGTTGGCGGCATCCATGCCGGTGAGAGCGCACATCATGCTCTGGTACTCGAAGATGGCCTGCAGCGTGCCCTGGCTCATCTCTGGCTGGTAGGGCGTGTACGCGGTGTAGAATTCGCCGCGCAGCAGGATGTGGTTGACGGCCGCCGGAATATAGTGGTGATAGGCCCCGCCGCCGCGAAACACGGCAAAGCTCTGCGCGTGGTCGTTGGCCTCGGCCAGCGCCATCAGCTCGGCCTGCACCTCCATCTCGCTGAGCGGGGCGGGCAGGTCCAGCGGGGGAAAGCGGTGGGTTGCGGGCACTGCCTCGAACAGGTCCTCGATGGTGGCGGCCCCAACAGCTGCCAGCATCTGCTGCTGCTCTGTTTCAGTGTGCGGTATATAGCTCATGTGTTTTCCAGTCTCACTTGTTTGCTAGTCTCACTCAGCTCTAGTCTTTAGTTCCCAGCTTCTAGCGCTTAACAGCCGGAGAACGGAGACCAGCGGCCGGCGACTTGTTAGTGCTCGCGTTCGCTGCAGTAGGCGGCGTAGGCTTCGGCGTCCAGCAGATCAGACGTGTCGGCAGGGCCGTCCAGCTTGATCTTGATAATCCAGGCCCCGTAGGGGTCAGCATTGATCTGCTCCGGTTCGCTTTCCAGCGCACCGTTGACTTCGGTCACGATGCCGCTAACCGGCATGATTAGGTCTGAGGCGGCTTTGACCGACTCCACCGTGCCGAAGGCCGCGCCTTTGGCGAATTTTGCGCCTACCTCGGGCAGCTCAACATATACCAGGTCGTTGAGGGCGTCCTGCGCGTAGTCGGTGAGGCCAATTGTGCCGGTCTCGCCGTCCAGGCGCAGCCATTCGTCGGTGCGGGCGTACTTCAGGTCTGCCGGTGTGTTCCAGTTACCCATTGTTCTGCTTCTCCTTGATCGTTTTTTTTTGGGCGTCGTGCGCGAACAAAAAGAGCGCACCGGCAAACTGCTGTGCGCTCTGTTGGCGTACGCTTCCAGAGTGTCGTGCCCTGCAAATCCCTGTGCCTGAGAGTTTCACCGCCAGACCAGCGCATCTGACGGCTTGCCCCTTCGGCGTCCCGCGCCCAGCGCAGGAACTCTCTTTGCAGGCAGCCGCGTTGTTGTTACATCCTCATTGTAACCTCAAGACGGCGAACAAGCAACGCGGTCAGGCCTCGGCCTCGCGTTCGACGGGCAGCCACGCAAAGAACTGCTCGCGCACTGCCGGCGTCAGCGCGAGGTTGAAGCTGAAGTGGCCGGTGGCGTCGGCGACGATAGTTGGGCGTATCACCAGCGTGCCGTCTACGCGCAGGCCGATAGCCAGATACGCCTGGGCCGTCCCCACCTGGCGCGTCGTTTGCAGCCCCTTGACTGGCTGCAGCCGGCCCAGCAGACGGGCCAGCTCCTCGTGTTGGGGCCGCAGCGCAATCTCCAGCGGGCCATAGCTGGCCGCAATTGCCATATACGCGCCCTCGCGCCGCATGGTGATCTGCGGCGCCATGCCCGGCTCCTGGCTGGATTCCAGCCGCAGGATGCCGGACTCGGCATCGTAGTTCATCTTGTCCAGGGTGACAAAGTGTCTCATTTTGTTTTCTCCGAGAGCAGTCAGCGCGCGTTTAACAGGCCGGCGCGTTCCTTAGAGTTTATTGCATATCCCGCTGAAAATGCCATATAATTCACAATCTGTTGGCCCTGTATCTGCGCTCCATCAACCGAGTCTACCACGCTTGTGACGCGAGTCACACGATTTATGTCAGCACAAAAGGCACGCTTATGACCAGATCAAGACTTGCTTCGCTAGTTCTGCTTGCGCTGCTGGCGGCCTGCGGCCGCGCAGACGTCGTTGTGCCGGTGACGCCGACGGTGTTTGTGCCCGCCGGTGTGGCTACCGCAACAGCCCAGGCTGAGCGTGAGGCGGCGGCGGCCACCCAGGCCGCTGCCGAGCCGGCTTCTGCCCAGCCAACAGCAGCTCAAGCAGCGGCAATCGGCGACCCAGACCGCGGCCGCGCGCTGTTCAACGAGCTGAAGCCAGAGGCCGGGTTCGCCTGCTCTACCTGTCACCGCGTTGACTCGCATGAGCGGCTGATCGGGCCTGGGCTGAAGGGCGTGAGCGCCTGGGCAGCGCAGAACATCACCAACCAGACCCCTGAGGAGTATCTGCACGAGTCGATTGTCAACCCGAATGCCTACATCGTCGAAGGCAACCCGCCTTACCCGGAGAACCTGATGCCCCAGATATACGGCGAGTTGTTCACACCGGAACAGATTAACGACCTGGTGGCTTATCTAATGACGTTGTAAGGGCAGATGTGTTGAGCAGTGATTATTTGAGGAGGGATGTGTT
Organism: Anaerolineae bacterium; assembly: GCA_034435995.1. Taxonomy (GTDB): domain Bacteria; phylum Chloroflexota; class Anaerolineae; order Aggregatilineales; family Phototrophicaceae; genus DAOTWC01. The sequence goes on from DAOTWC010000084.1 coordinate 38,859, forward strand.
CAACATGGCGGAACAGGCACAGACAGGCGGCGAGCCGGTGGAGGCCGCCACCCCCGTCGAGACGCCGCCGGCGGCGTCTCACGAGGGCGAAGGCGAGGGCGGCTTTGTGCCGCGTGGGGCGTTCTACTTCGCAGTGGCGCTGATCATCGGCTACGCGATCTACTTCTTCCTGACCTATTTCGAAGTCGTAATCCTGCGTGGGGGGGCCTAGCCGATGCACATAGACCGCCTTGAGAAGTACTGGATCGTGATCGTGGCGGCGGTGCTGGGGGCGTTCTTTGCGTCGCTGCTGGCGGCCATGCTGGTGTTTGGCCTGCGGCTGCCCAGCCTGCCCGCCGAGTTCGTCAATCCGCTGGCGCTGAGCGAAACGCGCTTTGCCTCGCCTGGGCTGCGCGACATGGGCGACGGCAACTACGAGCTGACGCTGACGTCGCTGATGTGGCGCTTCAACACCGGCAGCAGCGAGCGGGATGCCGACGGCAACGACATCATCCGCGTGCCGAGGGGGTCGCGGGTGACGTTCTTTGTTACCAGCGCTGATGTGACGCACGGCCTGATGGTTGAGCGGCACAACCTCAACATACAGGTTATCCCCGGCCACGTGGGCCGCGGGACGATCGTGTTCAACGAGCCGGGCGAGTACAAGATTCTATGCCATGAGTACTGCGGCGCTGGCCACCACCGCATGCACGCGACCATCATTGTCGAGTGAGGCGGGCCAACTGTCTGGGGGTTTGAGGAGGAGAAGGTAAAAGTATGCAAGCCGTCCAACCTGCAGCGCAAAGCAGCACCCCGGTGCTGATGTTCCCGGCGCTCTCCATGCTGCGCAGCGAACGCTCGCTTATCGGCGTGCACATCCTGGTGTCGTTGGTGGCGCTGTCGCTGGGTCTGTTGATGGGGCCGTTCCAGACGTTCCGGCGCGCGCCAGCCGTCACCGAGGCGCTGGGCGGCCAGGCCGTGGCCATGCCGATTTTCACATACTACTACCAGGCGCTCACGCTGCACGGCGTGCTTAACGCGCTGGTGTTCACCACGTTTTTTATTGTCGGCTTCAGCTATTTCATCACCCAGCGGTCGCTGCAGCGCCCGATGTGGAGCTTGCGGGCGGCGTGGGTGGCGTTCGTGCTGATGCTGGTTGGCCTGCTGCTGGCGGCCTACGCCATCATCACCAACCAGGCCAATGTGCTCTACACGTTCTACGCGCCGATGGTGGCCCACTGGACGTTTTACCTGGGCCTAACGCTGGTCATCGTGGGGACGTGGGTAGCGTTTCTCAACATCGTCATGACTTACTTGGGCTGGCGCAAAGACCATCCTGGCCAGGCAGTGCCGCTGGCGGTGTTTGCCACGCTGTGCAACTACGTCATGTGGTTCACGGCCACGCTGGGCGTGGCGACGCAGGTGTTAACGATGATGCTGCCGCTGTCGCTGGGCATTATCCGAACGACTGATCCTCAGGTGACGCGCATCCTGTTCTGGTTCTTCGGCCACCCGCTGGTCTATTTCTGGCTGATCCCGGCCTATATTTCGTGGTACACCATGCTGCCCAAGCAGATCGGCGGCAGGCTTTTCAGCGACCAGATGGCGCGCGTGGCGTTCCTCATGCTGATGATCTTCTCCGTGCCGGTGGGCGTGCATCACTTGTTCGTGGACCCCGGCGTCAGCGAGTTCGCCAAGATCAGCCACTCGCTGCTGACGTTTGTGGTGGCTGTGCCCAGCTTCCTGACGGCGTTCAACCTGGCTGCCACGCTGGAGCGCGCCGGCCATCAGCGCGGCGCGAACGCGCTGAGCTGGATATGGAAGCAGCCCTGGGGCAATCCGGTGGTGGCGGCGCAGTTCTGCGGCATGCTGCTGTTTGTGGTGGGCGGCATTACCGGCGTGATGAACGCCTCGTTCTCGCTCAACCTGGCGCTGCACAACACCACCTGGGTGGTTGGGCACTTCCACATGACGCTGGCCGGGGCGGTCACGCTGACTTACATCGGCGTGCTCTACTGGCTGCTGCCGATGATGCGCGGGCGCAAGCTGTTCATGCCCAAGCTGGCGCTGGCGCAGGTCTTTCTCTGGTTCTCCGGCATGATCGTGTTCGGCGCTGGCATGGGCCGCGCCGGCATCGAGGGCGCTATCCGCCGCACGGATATGGGCGGGGCGGGGGCTTACATCAGCGACCTGTGGGCGCCATGGCTCAATTTGTCGGCCATTGGCGGCGCGCTGCTGCTGGTGAGTTCGATCCTGCTCTATGTGGTGCTGGTAGGCACGTGGTTCGCTTCAAAGGGCCAGGCGGAGGTCGAAGCGCCGATTGACACCACTGGCCCGGCCAGCAGCCGGCCAGAGTGGTTCGAGCGCTGGGGCGTGTGGACGGCGGTCATTGTCATCTCTAACGTGATCATGTGGGGGCCGGTGCTGATCCAGGCAATAGATGTGGTCAACGGCTTCTTCGTGCCGGGCAATCCTGGCCCGGCCGGGCCGGGGTTCTGACGTTGGGCGGCTGACGAGGCAGGTGAACAATGGCCGAACTGCGCCCTGAAAAGCAGGACTCATCCGTTGAGGTTGGCGCTGCCAGCGCCAGCATGATCACGCTGGCGGCGGTTGCGCTGCTGGCCAGCTTTGGCGTGACGATGCTGCTGTTTAGCATGGCCTACGCCAGAGACGTGCAGACAATCCTGCGCGCGCCGGAGCTGATCTGGGATTTTATCTGCGGGCGGCCGGACCCCGGCGGGCCGGCGCTGCCGCTGATGCTTACGCTGGGCACGCTGGCGCTGATCGGCAGCGCGGCCGTCATGGTGTGGACGCGCCTGCGCCGGAAGGCGTGACCGCAGGTCCGCAGTCATTACGTGATGGCAGCAGGGCCGGACTGCGCGGCGGTTCGGCCCTGCTTATGTATACAGTACCATTGCTGTGATACGCACTATCACTTAAATTAAAGCAGAGTAAGTAATATTGTGGCTGCGCAGGCCGTCCGCTAAACTTTTCACAAGCGATGCAGTCTGTTTACAAGGAGTCTGTTTACAAGGAGGATGCACATGATGAAACTGCGTTTCGCTGTCGCACTTCTGCTGGCGCTGCTGTGCGCTGTTCCGGTTCTGGCACATGAGGCTTCGGATATTGTGATTACCGGCGTGTGGGCGCGGGCGACGGCTGGACAAATGGCCATGGCCGACGACCATTCGATGCACCATCAGGAGACAACCGCTGAGGCGGACAGCGAAGTGGTTTACGGCCCCAGCGCTGCCTACATGGTGATTGAAAACCGCGGCAGCCATCCTATCCGGCTTTCCTCCGCCGCCACGGACGCCGCCGGCACAGTCGAGATCCACGAAACACAGATGGACGGCGGCGTGATGCGTATGCGCGAGCTGGAGAGCGGCCTGGACATCCCTGCTGGTGAAACGGCTGAGCTGGCGCCAGGCGGCTATCACGTGATGCTGCTCGACCTGCCGCGCGATCTGCTGCCGGGCGAGGCGTTCGTGCTGGCGCTGACGTTCGACATGCTGGATGACGATGGCACGGTGAAGGGCGAGCCGATGGTGATTGAGGTGGGCGTGCCGGTGCTCAGCGAGCCGCCCGCCGCTGGCGATGTGGTGGCGATTGACGTGTGGGCGCGGGCCACCGCTGCCAAGATGGACGAGAACGGCATGGGGCACAGCCCCGGCGCGCCCGCTGCTACGCCTGAGCCGGAAGCCGTCTACGGGCCGAGCGCAGTCTACATGATCCTGGAGAACCGCGGCCCTGCTGCTGACCGCCTGGTGGCGGCCCGCACGGATGCGGCCGGGACGGTTGAGATACACGAGACACAGATGGACGGCAGCGTGATGCGCATGCGCCCGATAGAAAATGGCCTGGAAATTCCCGCCGGTAGCAGCGTGACCCTTGAGCCGGGCGGCTATCACATCATGCTGCTCGACCTACCGCGCGATCTGCTGCCCGGCGAGGCAGTTGCGCTGACGCTGGTGTTCGAGTCTGGTTTTGAGCTGGTAGTCGGCGCGCCGGTGCGCGAGATGAGCGGTATGCAAATGGATCACGATTACAACCATGGCAGCGGCGGCTGAGCGCCGGTCTATTAAGGAGAAATAAAGGGCACGATGACTGAGAAAACGACCGACGAGCCTGCTGGTGGAAGCAGCAGGCCCAACACGCTGCTGATCGCTGGCCTGCTGGCGATAGTGGCTGTCACTGGTGTGGTGCTGTTCGCGGTGTTCAGCGCTGTGGTAAACGCGCCTGCCAACACCGGCGCAGCCCTGGTGGACCCGGCCAACGCCTTCGACGGCGCGACGCGCATTGACCCGCCGCGCCCGCTGGACGATTTCACACTGACCAGCCACACCGGCGAGCCGCTCAGCCTGAGCGACCTGAAGGGCAAGCCTACGCTGTTGTACTTCGGCTACACGTTCTGCCCCGACGTGTGCCCGATGACGCTGGGCGAGTATGTGCGCGTTAAGGCCGCGTTGGGCGAACGGGGCGCTGGTGTGAACTTCGTCATGGTGAGCGTGGACGCTAAACGCGATACGCCGGCGCGGCTGTCGCGTTATCTGGGCGGCTTTGACCCAGCGTTCATTGGCATGACAGGCGATGAGCTGACGCTGCGGCGCATTGGCGCAGACTACGGCCTGTATTTCGAGATTCACGACGATGGCCGCACGCAGAACTATCTGGTGGATCACACTGCGTCGGTCTTCCTGATTGACCCAGAAATGCGGCTGACCGCGATCTACGCCTTCGGCACCGATCCGCAGGTGATCGCAGACGATCTGCGCGCTATGCTGGGTTAAGACGGCCTGCGCTACTGCCTGGGGACGCGCGCGAGGACGCTGCACACCACCTCGTAGTTGTTCGTCCCCAGGCTTTTGGCCACATCTTCCGCAGTGATGCGGGCGCTGCCCTGGCGTCCGATTAGCACGACCTCATCACCGACAGCGACGCCGGGGATGTGCGTCACATTGATGCACGTCTTTTCCATGCTCACGCGCCCCGCGATTGGCGCATATTGGCCGTGCACCAGCACCTGACCCCAGTTGTGCGGCTTGCGCCGGAAGCCGTGCGCATAGCCCACCGGTATCACCGCGATGCGCTCGTAGCCAGATGTGACATACGTCTGGCCGTAACCGACCGGGTGGCCAGGCGGCAGCGTCTTGACCTGCGCGATCACCGTTTTCCACGCCATCACCGGTTCGAACGCCGGCGGGATGGGCACTGTCTCTGACGGCGACAGACCGTAAAGCGCGATGCCGACGCGCACCATGTTCAGGTGGGTGTCCTTAGCTGTCAGCGTGGCCGCGCTGTTGGCGGCGTGAATGTATCTGAAACTGAACCCGCTGGCGCGCAGCGGGTTGACGACGCTCTTGAAAGCGCGCAGCTGGTCAGCCGTGTACAGCGGGTCTTCGTCAGCCATGGAGAAATGGGTGTAGATGCCCTCGATATCGAGATGAGGCAGGCTGGCGAGGTGGCGGAAGAAGGGCACTGCTTCGTCAGCCAGCACGCCCAGCCGGCCCATGCCGGTGTCAATTTTGACGTGGACGCGCAGCGGCACGCCCATCTCGCGGGCGGCTTGGTTGTAAGCGCGGGCTATGTCCAGGTCGTACAGCGTCAGCGTGACGTTGTGGCGCAGCGCCTGGCGCACGGCATACACTGGCGTGTAGCTCATCACCAGGATCGGGGCCTCGATGCCGGCCTCGCGCAGCGCCAGCGCCTCCGGCAGCGAGGCGACGCCCAGCGCCTGGGCGCCGTTTGCCAGCGCAGTGACGCTGGCCGCCACCGCCCCATGGCCGTAGGCGTCAGCTTTGACGACCGCCATCAACGCGACTTCGCTGCCGATGATCTGGCGCACCAGGCGCACGTTGTTGGCCAGCGCTCCTTTGTCAATCTCGACCCAGGTGGTGTGTATGCTGCGCGGCGCAGCCGCCGGCTCGATCTCAACCTGCTGCCGCACGAGCTGGTCGCGGTCGGCTGGGTCCTGCAGCAGCGCCTTTACGACCTGTTCCATGCGGGCTGTGCGCCCGCCAGCTACTAGGACGATGTCGTCCGGCCCCAGCGGATAGTCGTCCCGCAGCGCAGCGATCACGTCCTGCGGGCTGTATGTGATCACAACCCGCCGGCGGTCCAGCCCTTCGTCCAGCGCAGCGCGCCCAGCCAGCGCGGCCTCGGCCCCGCCAGTGATAACGAGGTCAGCCACGGCTGCGGCCCGCTGCCCGATCTGGCGGTGGCAGCGCTGGCTCAGCGGCCCGAGGCCCTCGAGGTCGCCCAGAACGAACACCGTGCGCTGGTCAGCCTCGCGCGCGGCTGCCAGCCAGTCTAGGGCCGCCAGCGTGGGCTGGGGCAGGGCGTTGTACGTGTCATCCACAATGAGCGCGCCGTTGACGCCGCGCAGCGGTTTCATGCGGCCCGGCAGCGGCTTTAGCAGGGTCAGGGCTTTCAGGCCTTCGTCCAGCGGGATGCCGTAGTGCTGGCCCACAGCCAGCCCGAACAGCGCACTGTACAGGTAGTGCCGCCCCAGCAGTGGGGTCCAGCGCCCGATGTGCCGCTCCTGGCCGTGGCGCAAGTCGAAACCGGTCTTGGTCAGACCGGCGACGATATTGTAGGCCATGATGTCGGCCCCAAACACCGTCGCGCCCACCGTGACGACGCGCGCGCGGGTGCGCCCCGCCAGCGCCCGCACCTCGTCGTCGTCGTAATTGAGCACTGCCAGCCCGTCAGCGCTAATCTGCTCGACCAGGGCGCTCATCTCGCGCACGATCTCGTCCACGCTGGCGAACGTCTCGGTGTTGGCCAGGCCCGCGTGTGTGACGACGGCCACGTCCGGCCGGGCCAGGCCCGCCAGCTCGGCCACATCGCCCGGCTCGGCCGGCGCCAGTTCCAAGACAAACATCTTGTGGTCTGGACGCAGCTCAGCCAGCGCCAGCGGCAGGCGCAGGCGGCCGTGCTGGTCGTCGGCGCAGGTGTGGACTGCATAGCGCACTGCCAGCACCTGGCACACAGCGCTCACCGCCGTTGACGCGCTGGCAGTTCCCGTGACAGCGATAACGCGCGTCCTGAGCTTGGTCAAGATGTGCTGCGCCCAAGCCATCAGCGCTGCTTCAGTGTCCTTAACGATGATGACAGATACACCGGCAGTGTCGAACTCTGGCGGCTGAACGCAGAGCACGCCGCGCACGCCGCGCTCGACTGCCTCGTGAATGTGCTGGTGGGTGTCGCCCCGGTCAGTTCGGCGGGCGACGAACATCTGGTTCTCGCTGGCGGCGCGCGGTTCCAGGCAGAAGCCGGTGAAGAGCTGCGCTGCCGCCTCGCCGAATAACTGCCCGTTGGCGGCTTCAAGCAGGTCATAGAGGCTGATCATGGGCTGTGTTACCTTCCGGTGCTGCGGCTGGGCACAAGACAAAACTCGCGGCGAGGCCAAGTTTTGTTATAATCGCAAAAGGTTCTTAAGGAATCCATTATCGCATGGCATTTGGCTTCGAAGTTGTTAAGACCCTGGGTCAGGCGCGCGCCGGCGTAATGCACACCCCACACGGCCCGATCCCAACGCCAGTGTTCGCGCCGGTGGGCACACAGGGCACGGTGAAAGCCGTCACGCCGCGCCAACTCGAAGAGATTGGCGTCACGCTGCTGCTGGCCAACACCTACCACCTGCACCTGCGCCCCGGCGACGAGCTGGTGCGCGACCTCGGCGGGCTGCACGCCTTCATGCAGTGGCCGCGGCCCATTCTAACCGATTCTGGCGGATTCCAGGTGTTCAGCTTGGGGCAAATCAGCCGTATTGACGACGACGGCGTGACGTTTCGCAGCCACATTGACGGCAGTCCACGCCGCCTTACGCCGGAGCGCGCTACCGCTATCCAGCAGAACCTGGGCGCGGACATTATCATGTGTTTCGATCAGTGCCCGCCGCCGGAGGATCGGGCGGCGGTGGAACAGGCGGTCGCGCGCACGACGCGCTGGGCCGCCCGCTGCCGTGCGGCACACCCCGACGACAGCGCCCAGGCGCTGTTTGGCATTGTGCAGGGCGGCGTCTTTCCAGACCTGCGCGAGCAATCGGCGCAGGCCCTGTTGGAGATTGGGTTCCCTGGCTATGCCGTGGGCGGGCTGGCGGTGGGCGAGGGCAAAGCCCACATGTACCGCGCGCTCGACTTTACTGTGCCGCTGCTGCCGGCAGACAAACCGCGCTATCTGATGGGCGTCGGCGAGCCGGACGACCTGGCCCAGGCCGTGCTGCGCGGCGTGGACGTGTTCGACTGCGTGATCCCCACGCGGCTGGCGCGGCATGGCTCGGCGCTGGTGGCTGACGGGCGGCTGAACCTGCGCAATCAGATTCACGCGCGCGCTGATCAACCGCTGGACGCCGCCTGCGCGTGCTACACCTGTCAGCACTTTACGCGCGCCTATCTGCGCCATCTGGTGGTTGCGAAAGAGATGCTGGCCGCCACGCTGCTGGCGATTCACAACGTGCACTTTCTGGTGCAGCACGTTGCTGCGATGCGTGCCGCCATCCTGGCCGGCGACCTGGCAGCGTATGTTGACCCGTTTTTGCGGCGTCTCCAGCCTGCCTGATTCTCCCGGTGCGAGGAACCCCTCATTGGACACATCGTCCCCGCAGCAGCAGCCCCGCGCAGCAGCGCCCCGCAGGCCCGCTCTGACGGCCGAGCAGGGTTGACAAGCCGATGTGGTGCACGCGACGCACGCTGGTAGTGGTGGCCTTTGCGCTGGCAAGCTGTGCCACCCCAGTGCCCCCGGCCTCCACGCCAACCACGCACGCGGTGGCCCTGCGGCTTTACGCTACATCGGCGACGCTGCCCCTGCTCAACGACCTAATCCGCCTCTACGCTCAACGCGCTCCTGAGGTAAGTTTCGATGTGCGCAGCGCCAACTACGCCGGCGTAGTCAAACTGCTGCTGCAGGAGCCAGATGCCTACTTCCTGACCAACCACCTGCCGTCTCCGGAGACAAGCGCCCTGTGGGGCGCGCCCATCGGCCAGGACGCCATTGTCATCATCGCCCATCCGGACATCGCCATAGCCGGCCTAACGCTGGCCGAGCTGCGCGACGTGTATCAGGGCCGCATCACCAACTGGCGCGCTTTGGGCGGCGCGGATCAGCCGATCGTGGTTGTCAGCCGGGAGGACGGCTCGGGCACGCGGGCAGAGTTTGAGCGGCTGGTGATGGGCGAGCGCCGCACGACGCGCACGGCGCTGGTCGCGCCGTCTAGCGCTGCCATGGTCGAGATGGTGGCGCGACAGCCTGGCAGCCTGGGCTATGTGTCGCTGGGCTGGTTCGACCCGCGCCTGGCGCTGCTGCCCGTAGATGGCGTGCTGCCCACGCCGCAGACCGTGGCGGCCAACACCTACCCGCTGCGCACGACGCTGTTCATCGCCGGTCTGGGCGAGCCGCAGGGGGCACTGCGCACTTTTATCGCCTGGGCGCAGAGTCCGGAAGGGCAGGCAGTCGTCGCCCGCCGCCACGCCCCGTTGAACTGAGCCAACCGCCGCTCTCAGGGCAGATACGCGGCCATCATCCCCAGGAGCAGCAGCGCTGTCAGCAGCCACATGGCGCCCAGGAACAGGTCGCGGTAGAAGCGCAGACGGGCGCGCTGCTGCTGCTGGCGCAGCTCTGGCTGGCGGATGCGGTGCAGGGCGCTGGCGGCGGCCTGGTTGTGCGGGTTGACGCGCAGCACGTTGTCCAGGCACACGGCGCTCTGGTCAAGGGTTTCAACTGCCACGCTCATCCACATCCAGGCGTCCTCGAAATCGTTGTCCTCGCGGATGAGGGCGCGCAGGATGGGCAGCGCCGCCTTGCGCTCGCCGGCTTTAATCAGCTCGACCGCGTCCAGCAGGCGGTCAACGCGGTCTTCACGACTGTTCCCGGCCATGCAGCACCTGCTGTGGCGCGTCGAGGGTGACGCCGGCGAACAGGTCGTGTTCGTCAACGCGCGGGCGGGCAGGCGGCGGGTGCACACGGGTGAAGGCCTGGCGCGCCGCGAACAACCGGCGCACAAACAGCGGCAGGCGCACGAAACCGCCGCCGAGCTGGCTGGCATGGCAGGCGCTGGCGGCGTCCCAGTCCTTGAGATAGTCGCCGATGTTGACCAACGTAGTGGTCGGCTCGACGTGATCCAGAATGGCGACCAGATCAATGTCGGCGTTGCGGCCCACACGGCGCGGGTCTTTGCCAGCCAGCCGCAGCCGCGCGATTGCCAGTCGCAGCATCAGCGTCGGGATCGAGGAATGGTACAGTTTCTGCGGCTGGTACGGCTCTAGGCCGGGCGTGATGTAGGCGGGGTCGCCGGCCAGGGAGAAAGCCAGCGCTGTGGCGCGCTGGATGGCGATATGATCGGGGTGGCCGTAGCCTCCGTACGCGTTGAAGGTGACGATCACCTGAGGCCGCACCTGGCGGATGACTTCGACCACGCGGCGCGCCATCTCCTCAGGCGGAGCCTGCCACGAGCAGGCCGGATCGCGGCTGGTCTCGGAGTGCATCATGCCGCTGTCCTTGTAGCCCAGCTTGAACACCTGCTTCAAGCCGAGTTTAGCGGCGGCGCAGTCAAGTTCGGCCAGCCGCAGAGCCGCGACGGAGTCGTGGCCGTCTAGGAACTCCTCCGCGACTGTCCCCGCGTCACCGTTGGTCGAACAGATCAGATACACATCTACGCCTTCGGCCACATAGCGCGCGATCACGCCGCCGTAGCCGAAACTCTCGTCGTCAGGATGCGCCAGCGCGAACAGCAGGCGGCGTTCTGCCACAGCATTTCCCCTCTGGGTCGTCAGCGGTCATGGGCCGTCAAGCCGCACAGCACTAGGCAGCCCACAGCGCGGCCGCAGGCTGATGGCTGACGGCTGACAACTACTAAGGATAAAAGCCCCTGGGCAATCTGTAAAGCGGGGCGTATACTTCCGCCGGCGTGTGCCCGGCCCGGACACCGCCCAACGAACCGCACACGATGAGGTAGACATGCGCCGAGCGCCCGTCCTGCTGACTCTCACCCTAGCGATCATGACCCTGCCGCTGGTGTTCCCAGCTCAGGCCAGCCCAGCGGTGCAGGTGACGCTGCCGGGGACCAACACGCCGGTCCCGACTCAGTTCCTGTTCGACATCGCCACCAACACGCCAGCCGGCCCGTCGCCCACGCCGACCGCCACGTCAACTGCCACCAGCACGCCGACAGCCACCCCAACCAGCACGCCGACGCCGACGATCACGCCGTCGCCGACTGACACGCCTTCGCCTACGCCCACGCCCAACGGCCCGTTCTTCTACCCCGAAGGCGTCAACCCGCTGACCGGCCAGCCGTACCCCAGCGATGAGGCGATGAACCGGCGCAACCTGATTGTAAAAATCTCCAATTACCCGCCGGTCGTCCGCCCGCAGCACGGGGTCAACCAAGCCGATGTGGTGTATGAAGTTGAGGCTGAGGGCGGCGTGACGCGCTTCGCTGCCATCTACCGTAACAACGCTCCCACGCACGTCGGCTCGATCCGCAGCGCGCGCCTGGTAGACCTGGAGCTGATTGTCATGTACAACGCGCTGCTGGCCTACTCCGGCACGAGCGATCCGATCCAGCAGATGATACTGAGTGCCGATTTCGTCTACCAGACGTTCTCGCCGCTGAAGGGCGATAACTGCGAGGCAGGGTTCTGCCGTTTCCCGGAGGAGGGCAAGGCTTTCGAGCACACGCTGTTCCTGGACACGACCAAGGTGTGGGACCTGGCCACCCGCCGCAACGTCAACACGCCGCTGCGGGCGCGCGGCTTTGCCTTCAGCGACGCTCCAGACCCCAACGGCCTGCCGGCCAACGACGTGTTCATTGACTGGTACGGCCAGACTGACGCCCGCTGGCAGTACGACCCAGCTACCGGCCGCTACCTGCGCTACACCGACAGCGTGCCGCACTTCGACGCCGCGGACGGCCAGCAGCTGTGGGCCGACAACCTGATTATTATCCAGGTGCCGCACGAGCGCCGGCCCGATCTGTTCGAGCTTGGGGCTAGAAACGAGTCATTAGAAATCCAACTGTGGGATCAGGGGCCGGCAGTGCTGGTGCGCGATGGCCGCTGGTACTCCGGTTTCTGGCGGCGGCGCGACAGAGAACCGGGCAGCGCGCTGCAGATCATCTACGGCAACAACCAGCCAATGATGATGAAGCCAGGGCGCACCTGGGTGTCGGTGGTGCGCGGTTTCGGCGACGTGATTATCAGCGAGACGCAGCCAGACATGGCGGCCACCGCCACGACCATTTTCCTCAGCGCGACGCCGACGTTCACCGTTACGCCGGGGCCAAGCCCCACGCCCAACACCAACCTGAACGATTAAAAGCTGACGGTCGGCAGCTTCACCCCCGTCGCGCTGGCGCGGGACTCCCCCCTCCGTTTAATTTAGATTGGAGAGGGGGCTGGCGGGCGAGGTCACTGCTCCCGCGCCAGAATGTGGGTGACGACCGTCGAGCCGGTGCCGCCGATGTTCTGTGTCATACCCACAGCCGCGCCAGGAACTTGGTTAGGGCCTGCCGCGCCGCGCAGCTGCGTGATCACGTCCACCAGTTCGTAGACGCCGGTGGCTCCCACTGGGTGGCCGCGCCCTTTGAGGCCGCCCATCGTGCTGATCGGCACGCGCCCGCTGGGCGCAATGTCACCATCCAGCGCCAGCCGCGTGCCCTGGCCGCGCTCGGCGAAGCCCGCCGCCTCTAGGCTGAGCGCCGCCATGATCGTGAAGGCGTCGTGCACCTCAAACACGTCAATGTCGGCTGGACTCACACGCGCCTGCGCGTAGGCCCGCTGCGCGCTCTGGCGGGCGGCGTCCAGCGCCAGCAGGTCGTGCCGGTCGGCCAGCGCCAGCGAGTCAGTGGCGGTGACGCTGGCCAGCACGCGCACGGGCGGGCTGGCGCTCAAGTCGCGCGCCAGCTCCAGCGGACACAGGATCGCAGCGGCCGCGCCGTCGCAGATAGGCGAGCTGTCGTAGAGGTTGATCGGGTCGGCGATCACCGGCGCGCGGCGGTAGTCGTCCAGCGTGAGCGGGCGGTGGAACATGGCGTTGGGGTTGTTGAGCGCGTTCTGGTGGGCGTTGATGCTGAACGGGGCGAAAGCGTCGTGCGGCACACGGTATTCGTACATATAGCGCTGCATGATGAGCGCGTTGAGCGCCACGAACGACGCGCCGTGCGCGCCCTCGAAGTCAGCGTCGGCGGCAGTGGCCAGCGCAGAGGTTGTCGGGCCGGTGGTGGCGTCGGTCATCTTCTCGACGCCGCACACCGCCGCAATCGTGACAGCGCCGCTGGCCACGGCGCGCACAGCCGCCTGAAAAGCCGCGCCGCCAGAGGCGCAGGCGGCCTCGACAGTCACCGCCTCGATGCCGCGCCAGCCGGCGTAATCGGCCACCAGCGCGCCCAAATGCGCCTGGTTGCTCAGGCGCGGGGCCAGCATGTTGCCCACGTACAGCGCGTCCACGCGCTCAATCCCGGCGTCAGCCGCGGCCTGCTGCAGGGCAGCGGCGGCGAGCTGGCGCAGGCTCAAGTCCCACAGTTCGCCGATGGGCGTCTGCCCGATTCCAATTACACAAACGTCGCGCATAACTGCCTCATCTGGTTGTTCCGGTTTTCACAACTGCGCCCACTATAGCAGCACAAAGCTGTCAAAATCTACCGGATTGCGACCGCTGAGCAAGCTCTAATGCGCCAGGTCAACTGCGCATTCCGTTGTGTGGCGCGGCGCTGTACACTGACAAGTTGTTGCCGTCCACGGGCGCGGCGCTGTAATAGAACATATGTACCACTCCAGGCCGGTTTGAGCATACAGGTGAGCATCTCCATGACGCAGGACAAGATTATCGTGCGCGGCGCGCGCGAACACAACCTGAAGAACATTGACGTGGAGATTCCACGCAACAAACTGGTGGTCATCACCGGCCTTTCCGGCTCTGGCAAGTCGTCGCTGGCTTTCGACACCATCTTCGCTGAGGGGCAGCGCCGCTACGTCGAGAGCCTGAGCGCCTACGCTCGGCAGTTCCTGGGACAGATGGAGAAGCCAGATGTAGATCAGATCGAGGGCCTCAGCCCGGCGGTCTCGATTGACCAGAAAGGCGTGAGCCAGAACCCGCGTTCCACCGTCGGCACAGTAACCGAGATTTACGACTATCTGCGCCTGCTCTACGCCCGCGTGGGTGTGCCGCACTGCCCGGTGTGCGGCAGCGAGGTAGTGGCGCAGAGCGCGCAGCAGATCGTGGACGCGGTCAAGGCGCTGCCAGACGGCACGCGCACGCAGATTCTGGCCCCCATCATCAAGAACAAGAAGGGCCACCATGAGCGCATCTTCGACGAGGTGCGGCGGGCTGGCTTTCAGCGCGTGCGCGTCAACGGCGAAGTGCGCGAGGTCGAGGAGAGCATCGCGCTTGACCGCTACAAGATACACAACATCGAGATCGTCGTTGACCGTCTCATCATCCGCCACTACGACGACCCGGAGAGCGACGATGCCAAGAGCGCCGAGAGCCGCCTGACCGACGCCGTCGAAACGGCGCTGGAGCTGGGCGACGGCGTGGTGATTGTCAACAACCTGAGCGCTGAGCCGCCGGAGGACATCCTGTTCAGCGAGCATCTGGCCTGCGTCTACGGTCACGGCAGCCTGCCGGAGATCGAGCCGCGCACGTTCAGCTTCAACACGCCGAAAGGGGCCTGCCCCGATTGTCAAGGGCTGGGCTTCCGCCTGGAAATTGACCCGTCGCTGCTGGTGCCGAATCCTGACCTGAGCATCGCTGAAGGCGCGCTGGAAGCTGGCGGCTGGAGCATGGAAGACTATCAGGGCTGGACGTGGAACATGATACAGAGCTTGGCCCGCGCCTACGGCTTCTCGCTCAACACCCCCTGGCGCGAGCTGACGCAGCGGCAGAAGGACGTCATCCTGTACGGCACAGGCAAGCAGCGCGTCGAAATGCGCTACGTTAACAGCCAGGGCTACAGACGCAGCTACACCACGACGTTCGAGGGCATCGTCAACAACCTGGCGCGGCGCTACCGCGAGACCACATCAGAATACATTCGCGAGAGGATCGAGGGATACATGGCGCGCATCCCGTGCAACACCTGCGGCGGCAAACGCCTGCGGCCGGAGGCGCTTGCCGTCACAGTGGCCGACACGCCGATTGACGTCGTGACGGACATGCCCGTTAAAGAGCTTGCGAAATGGGTTGAAAGCCTGCGCGGGCCGCAGGGCCGCCTGTCGGAGCGCGACCAGCAGATCGCGCACCAGATTCTCAACGAGATCGAGGCGCGGGTGGGCTTCCTCAACGCGGTTGGGTTGGACTATCTGACGCTCTCGCGTTTTGCCGGCTCGCTCAGCGGCGGCGAGGCGCAGCGCATCCGGCTGGCCACGCAGATCGGCAGCCGCCTCACCGGCGTGCTGTACGTGCTCGACGAGCCGTCTATCGGGCTGCACCAGCGCGACAACGCCCGCCTGATCCAGACGCTGATTGACATGCGCGATCTGGGCAACACGCTGCTGGTGGTGGAGCACGATGAAGAGACTATGCGCAGCGCCGATTGGATCATTGACCTGGGGCCGGGCGCGGGCGAATACGGCGGCCGCGTTGTGGCGCAGGGCACGCCGCAGGATGTTATGCAGGTGGAAGGCAGCCTGACCGGGGCTTACCTGGCGGGGCGGCTGCGCATTGACGTGCCAGCAGCGCGGCGGCCCGGTAACGGCCAGACGATCACAGTGCGCGGCGCGCGCGAAAACAACCTAAAGAACATTGACGTGCAAATTCCGCTGGGCAAGCTGGTGTGCATCACCGGCGTGAGTGGCAGCGGCAAGAGCACGCTGTTGGTGGACATCCTCTACGCCCGGCTGGCGCAGGTGATCAACGGCAGCCGCGTGCGCCCTGGCGCTCACGACGCTATCGAGGGCATCGAGCAGATTGACAAGATCATCAACATTGACCAGAGTCCGATCGGGCGCACGCCGCGCAGCAACCCCGGCACGTACACCAAGATGTTCGACGCCATCCGCACGCTGTTCGCCGAGCTGCCGGAGAGCAAGATACGCGGCTACTCGCCGGGGCGCTTCAGCTTTAACGTCAAAGGCGGGCGCTGCGAGAACTGCCAGGGACAGGGTCAGCTCCAGATCGAGATGCAGTTCCTGCCCGACGTCTACGTGCCCTGCGATGTGTGCCGCGGCGCGCGCTACAACCGCGAGACGCTCCAGGTGCACTACAAGGGCAAGAATATCGCTCAAGTGCTGGACATGACCGTCAGCGAAGGGTTGGAGTTTTTCGCCAACATTCCCGCCGTTGTCGCAAAGCTCCAGACGCTGGAGGCGGTTGGCCTGGGTTACATTCGCATCGGCCAGCCGGCCACCACGCTCAGCGGCGGCGAGGCGCAGCGCATCAAGCTCAGCCGCGAGCTGTCGAGGCGGGCCACAGGCCAGACGCTGTACATCCTCGACGAGCCGTCTACCGGCTTGCACGCCGCCGACGTGCTGCGCCTGATCGCTGTGCTGCAGCAGTTAGTAGACAACGGCAACACGGTGCTGGTGATCGAGCACAACCTCGACATCATCAAGGTGGCTGACTGGATTATTGACCTGGGGCCGGAAGGCGGCGACGCTGGCGGCCAGGTGATTGCCTGCGGCACGCCCGAAGACGTAGCCCGCGTGGCAGCCAGTTACACAGGGCAGTTTCTGCGCTCATATCTCAACGGCCGCTGACGAACCCATCCGCGCCAGCGGCAGCGCCGCACAAGCCCGGTTTGAAACCCGGCTTTCTGTGCATGTTGCCTGAATCGCGCCGGCTATTTTTGTCGTAATGCACAAATGCTGAAGAATCTCACTTCATCCGCAGGCTTTCCTCGGATATACTGAACAATATGAAAGCAGCGCGTCAGCCGCTTAACATCACTTAATAAATATGAACCGCCGGCTGAATGCCGGCAGAGGAGCTTCCCTTTATGGTGGTCGCTATGGCGCAAACACCCACACAGCACGCGCAAGAAAATGCCTACCGCGTTGCGCTGGCGCAGTATGACCGAGCTACACAATACCTTAACCTGGATGATGGCATTCGAGAGTACCTCCGCTACCCGCGCCGCGAGTTCACCGTGAATTTCCCGGTGCGCCGCGATGACGGCAGTGTAGAGATGTTTACCGGCTATCGGGTGCACCACAGCACTGTTTTGGGGCCTTCTAAGGGCGGCATCCGCTACAGCCTGGACGTCAACCTAGACGAAGTGCGCGCGCTGGCAATGTGGATGACGTGGAAATGCGCGCTGGTGAACATTCCCTACGGCGGCGCCAAGGGCGGCGTTGTGGTCAACCCCAAAACGCTGAGCATGTCTGAGCTGGAGCGCCTTACGCGGCGCTACGCCTCTGAGCTGATCCCCCTCATCAGCCCCTATGCCGACATCCCCGCGCCCGATATGGGCACAACGCCGCAGGTCATGGCGTGGATTATGGACACGTACAGCATGACCGTTGGCTATTCGGTCCCGGCAATTGTCACTGGCAAGCCAATCATCATCGGCGGCAGCCAGGGGCGCACCGAGGCCACCGGCCGCGGCACGATCATTTGCATGATGGAGGCGCTTAAACAAAAGGGCCGCCTGAACAAGCCGGGCATCAAAATTGTTATTCAGGGTTTTGGCAACGTCGGTTCGCACGCCGCCGCCTATGCGTATGAACTGGGCTTTAATGTCGTGGCCGTCAGCGACGTCAACGGCGGCATTTACAACGAAAACGGCCTCGATATCCCGGCGCTGCTCAATTATGTGGCGAGCAATGGCAGCATCCAGGGTTTCCCGGGGTCGGTAGCGCTGACCAACGAGGAGCTGCTGACTCTGCCGTGCGATGTGCTTATACCGGCGGCGATGGAGAACCAGATCACGCAGGACAATGCCAGCAAGGTGCGGGCTGCCATTATCGTTGAGGGCGCCAACGGCCCCACCACGCCGGAGGCTGACGACATCCTCAACGATATGGGCGTGTTTTTGGTCCCGGACATCCTGGCCAACGCCGGCGGCGTGGTGGTGTCTTATTTCGAGTGGGTGCAGGACCTGCAAGCGTTCTCGTGGGACAAGGAAGAGGTGTTCCGCCAGCTGCAGCGCATCATGGTGCGCAGCTACGACAACACCGTGACGATGGCCCAGCGTTACAAGGTTGACATGCGCACCGCAGCGCAGATTACCGCGATTAACCACGTGGCCGAAGGCATGAAGACGCGCGGTTTCTATCCGTGATCGCTGCCTGGCGCAGCCGGCGGCAGAGAGAGACTTCACGGTGCAGCGGGCTGCTGTGCGGCGGCCCGCTTTGCGTTTCTGCGGTGTACCGGCTATGCTTGCGGGCAGCAGTTGAGGCGAACAGGGCTGGATGGCAATGGCATGGTGGAAACGTGTGGCGCGCTGGGCAGGGCTTAAAGCGCGCCTTTTCGGCACGCGCACCGAGCGCGTTGCTCTGCACGAGGCGCTGGCACTGGCTCAGCGCCAGCGGCGCGCCGAGGACTACACGGCCGCGCTGGCCAACCTCGACCGCGCCGGCCAGATCGCCCATCTGGCCGATGACCCCGCCGCCCTGACGGCTGTTGATTTGCAGCGGGCCGAAATCTACGCGCTGCAAGGCCGCTGGGCAGACGCGGAAGCCCTGCTGCTCCAGCTGCGGCACAGCGCCCAGACGAACGCCAACCGTGTGCAGATGGCATACACGCTCAGCGCCTTGGGGGCGCTGGCGTGGGCGCGCGGCGACCACGATGAGGCACGTGCGTTCTATGAACAGGCGGTTACGGTGGCGCAGGCAGCCGGCAGCCCCGGCGCCGAAGGCCGCGCTCAGGCCCACCTGGCGGATTTATATTTGGCTGAAGGCAACGCCAGCTACGCCGCGCACCTGCTGAAAGACGCCATTCCGCGCCTGAACATGGGCGGCGACTTGGACTCGCTGATGCACTATGTTGGCCGGCTGGGCGAGGCGTTCATCGCCAACGGCCAGGAAGCCGAGGGCGAGCGCCTGCTGCACCGGGCGCTGCGGCTTGCTGAGCGCCTGCACGACCGGCCCAACGAGCGCCGCTGGGCGCTGGCGCTGGCGGCGCGCGATTTGGCCGCCCAGCGGCTGGACGACGCTTACCGGCATTATCAACAGGCGCTGGCCGCTTATTCGCCAGCGACGCCTGACGGCGTCGAGCGCGCTCATGCGCTGTGTCAGATGAGCCGGGTGTGCCTGCGCCTGGCCGCAGTTAGCGAGGCGCTGGAACACGCCCGCGAGGCGGTGCGGCTGGCGGCGCTGCACACAGACCCGCTGCTGCGCGCCCATGCGAACGCGGCGCTGGGATTAGCGCTGCACGCGGCCGGCGACAGCGCCGGCGCTGTTCCACACCTGACGGCGGCGGGCGACGCGTTCAGCGCGCTGGGCAGCGCTGATCCCTACCAGATTGAGGCGCTGCGCGCGCTGGCAGCGGCGCGGCTGGTGGTGGATGGGGACGAAGCGGCGGCGGCCGGTTACGCGGCTGCAGCGCACCGCGCCGATGCGATTGGCGCGCGGCTGGAAATGGCGCGAGCGCACCTGGACCTTGGCCTGCTGCACCTAAAGCGCGACCGCATGCACGGCGCTGCTGAGGCATGGCGCGCAGCCCTAGCGATCTACGAGGCCGAGCGCCAGTTTGCGCTGGCGGCGCGGACACGCTGCGACATCGCCGGCGCTTACCGCTACCTAGGCCAGAGCCAGCGCGCCATGCGCGAATACGAACAGGCGCTGATGGCCCTCAACAATGCCGACGATCCGATCACGCGCGGCCTGGTGCTGGCGAACGCGGCTGTCGCCTACGCTGACCAGGGTGAGCTGCAGTCGGCTGAGGCGTTTTTCACCGAAGCGATCACGATTGCTGTCAGCACAGGCGACCGCGCAGCCGAGGCGGTGCGGCGCGGCAACTACGGCTGGTTTAAATACGCTGTCGGCCGCCCGCGCGAGGCCGTCGCCATCCTCGAACACGCCCTGAGCATCAGCCGCGAGCAGCGGCTGGCGCTAGAAGCTGCTGTTCAGACCGACAATCTAGGGCTGGCGCACGAGGCGCTGGAGAACCGTGCCGCTGGGCTGGCCTATCACGAGCAGGCGCTGGAGATGGTGCGCGGCCTGGGCAGCGCGCATTGGGAAGCGATCATCAAGATCAACTTGAGCGCAGCGTTAGTGCGCGACGGCCGTTGTGATGAGGCGGCTGCGCTGCTGGCCGAGGCGCTGGCTGCGGGCCGCGCCGGAGGCGATGTTGAGGTGATCGTGCGCGCCCTGACGGGGCAGGCGCATCTGCTGCTGTGCGACGGGCGCGCGGCTGATGCCGGCGCGCTGCTGACTGAGGCCACTGCGCTGGCGCGCCGGGCCGGCATGCGCCGGCTGCTGGCGGATGCGCTGCGGGCCTTCAGCGAGCAGCAGGCCGCCGCCAACAACCCTGAACAAGCGCGGGCACTGTGGGACGAGGCCCGCCGCCTGTTCGCCATGCTGGAAGCGCCGCTGGCTCGGTTTCAGCCGGCGTGGCTGGACAGCGCCGGCGCTGAGGCGTGACGCGCGCGGCGCGGGTGGGTCACATCGGGAAGTTGATCGACTCAATGGCGCTGCTGCAAAGTTCTATGCGTTAAGCGCAAGCGCCCGCAGTACACTACGGCCTGTTCGCCCCCGCAAACTGGAGGTGCAGCCCTGGCGTCCTTTTGGTTTATTTCAGCGCCGCTGCCCGGTCACCTGGACTGGGGCGGTTTTCTGAAAACAGCACGCGCCCTGGCGGCGCATGGACACCGCGTCACCTGGGTGAGTGAGTCCCCGGTGGCAGGCCTCGTGACAGCCGCTGGGCTGCCGTTCGCTGCTGTGCGGCGCACGGGCTGGCTGTGGCCGCCGCCGCCCGCCCCTGATCTATCGGCTGTGCCGCCGCAGGAAGCGGTCATGCTGCGCTACCGCCGCGCGCTCGACACTTGGCTGAGCGAAGACCTAGTAGGCGAAGCGGTCGAGGCGCTGCTGGCGCTGGCCGCGGAAGCGGGCCGGCCGAACGTTATCGCGGCCGATCCCTTCCTGCCGGCAGCGGCGCTGGCCGCGGAAGCGCTCGATGTGCCGCTGGCGGTGTGCGGCTGGCCGGCGCAGCGCCCGCTCGACAGCGAGCGGCTGTTCCCCGTGCAGCAGACACTGGGAGCGGACAGCCGAGCGCGCATCGGGCGGCTGCTGGCGCGCTTTGGCCTGAAAGGCATCAACTTCTCGACCGGACCAACACCGGCGGTTCTCAGTCCGCGCCTGCACATTTGCTACTTCACGCAGAGCTGGTACGCCGCCGATGCAGATTCGCTGCTGCCACATAATCTGTATGTTGGCGGCTTCCCGCAGCCGCCAGCGGGCGATTCGCCGGCGTGGCTGGCTGACATTCCAATGGAGACGCCGCTGGCGCTGGTCACGCTGGGAAGCGCGTTTACCGGCGATCTGGGGTTTTTCAGTTGGGCGGCGCAGGCGGCAGCGCAGGTGGGGCTGCTGCCAGTCGTAGTTATCGGCACGAACCCGATTGCGCCAGCGGACAAGGCCGCGCTCAAGGCGGCGCTGCCGCCAGGCACGCGCCTGCTCAACTGGGTGGATTTCGACCACCTGCTGCCGCGCGTGCGGCTGGCGGTGCATCACGGCGGCATGGGCACAACGCACGCGGCAGTGGTGCACAGCGTCCCCCAGCTCGTCGTGCCGCACGCTGCCGATCAGCGCGCCCAGGCGCGGCGGGTGGCCCAGGCCAAAGTGGGCCTTCACCTAACCGCGCACGACGTGCGGAACGGCGCGCTGCTTCAGGGCGCGCGGGCGCTTCTGAACGACGAGCGGGTGCAGGCCAACACGCGCCGTCTGGCAGCTGAGATGGCTGCGCTGGGCGGCCCGCCGCGCGCTGCCGCTGCGCTGGCTGAACTGGCTGCTGGCTAGTAGAAGCGTTCTTACCTGCGGCCAGCGATGATGATGTAGCTGTGGTCGAAATCGGCGTCCGGCGCGCCGGCGCAGCGCGGGTTGAGCCAGGCGCGCACGGCGTCTGGGGCCTGGACCAGCATGACTTGTAGTCGCTCAATTGTCTCTGGCGTGCAGCCCTGGCGCGCCGCCCAGGCGACCAGCCCGCCAGCGCTGCGCCTCAGTGTCTCGGTGTGTTCGACAGACAGCCCGGCGTCGAGGAACAGGCCGCGCCACTCGTACTCAGCGTAAGCGCGGTGGTGGCTGGGATCGCGCAAGCGTTCGAAGGCGTCAATGTAGCGGGCGGCCCGGTCGTCCTCTGGCAGCAGATGATCCTCGATCAGCAGCAGCCCGCCCGGCCTGAGCACGCGGGCGCACTCCTGCACAAAGCGGAAGCAGTCCGGAAAGTGGTGCGGCGCGATGCGACAGGTTACCAGGTCAAATGCCGAGTCTGCGAATGCCATATTCTCGGCGTCGGCCGCCGCAAAAACGATGTTGGCTGCGCCGCGTTCGGCCAAGAAGCGCTGCGCTGCCCGCAGCATGGCTGGCGTCAGGTCCGCTGCGACAACGCGCCGCACGCGCGGGGCGAACGCCAGCGCCGTGTGACCGCCTCCGGTGGCGATGTCGAGAACTGTCCACTCAGGCTGGGGGGCGGCCAGCGCCAGCAGCCGGTCGAGATCATCCCCCGCGGCGTGGATGCTGCTGTGCACGTAGCCCTGAGCGTGCTGGCCGAAGCGCGCCTGAGAACGGGATTTGGGATCGCTGTGCATAGCCCTCTCCAATCGTCAACACAAGCGTATGCGCGGCGCGGCAGCGGCGCAAGAGCGTTTGTGCAGGGGCGCTGGTCCCATGTGGATCGGTTGGCAGCCGGGCAGTAAGCGGCTATAATTAAATTAAGATTAGATTGTGGCAGGTTGAAAAAATGTCCGATATTGTCACATTGTTTTACCGCGACGCTGAGCAGGTGTGGGGCCGGGGCGACCTGAGCGCCATAGACGAAAACTACGCTGATGATTTGGTGTTTCACTCCCCCGGCCAGCGTGACGGTCTGCTGGGGCGGGCCGCTTACCGGCGGGCGGTGGCAACTTGGCGCGCCGCTTTCCCCGACACACAGGCGCTGGTGATCGGCGAGGTGGCTGACGAAGGCAATCTGGCGATCGGGCGCTGGCTGGTGACGGGCACGCACACCGGTTTCTGGCGCGATGTGCCTCCTTCACACAAGCGGGTGGAGATCGAAGAGCTGGCCGTTTTCCGCTTCGAGGGTAACCGGATTGACGAAATCTGGCTGCTGTTCGACGTGGAAACTGTGCTGGCGCGCCTGGGTGTGCTGGCAGTCACCGCGTCGCCAGGCTGAACGCGCCCCGCGCCCGCGCCCTGGCGCTGTAGTATAATGCGTCTACGTGTACAGCGCAGGAGCGGCAGCCATGTTCCGAGACAAGCGCAACCCCAGCAGCCCGTCCGGTGACGAGACGATCCCCTCGCGACAGGCTGCGGCTGCGCGCAAACGGCCGGCCGCAGCAGAACTGATCGGGCCAGGGCTGCCCGCCACGCTCCCACCGCTGCTGCTCAAGCTGTTTCTCGACGGCGCAGTTGACCTGGACGAGGAGCTGTCCAGGCGTTTCCCCACGCCGCCGCTGCTCTCAGCCGTACACCTTCACGCTGTGTCCGGCCAGGTTGGCCTGGCGTCGCTTGCCACGCAGGACGGCGCTGCAGTTCTGCTCGTGGAGGCCGACCGCGCCAGCCGCGCCGCCAGCTTCGTGTTCCTCTATGGCTCGATGGTGGCGCTGCGCTTCACTCTCGACCGGCTGAGCGACGCTGATCGGTCGCGCTGGCTGCAGCACATGCAGCGCCAGGAAGGCGGCGTGGTCTTTCTGTGGGGACAGTCCCGCTGGGAACAGGATTATATCATCACCAGCGCGCGCCGCTATTTTGTCACTCTTTACGCTTTCTCGCCGCGCGGCGTTGAAGCGGCTGCGCGCTGCACCCCAGAGGCGATGCGCCAGCTCGTCCAGTGGCTGTCGTCCTACTGGGCGGCCCCCCCGCGCGCGCGCCAGCCCACAGACGACCTGACTACCTGGTGAGCGCGGGTTGGCCGAAACCCGCGCTTGCGCTGCGCCTCACCAGCTATTAGGATTAAGCAGACGAAAATCATAAAAATGTGTGCGACGGCACAGAAGGGACGTCGTGTGAACCGCTTGCAGCACGAAACCAGCCCCTACCTGCTCCAACATGCCAGCAACCCGGTGGACTGGTATCCGTGGGGCGAGGAAGCGTTTGAGCGCGCGCAGCGCGAGGACAAGCCCATCCTGCTCAGCGTGGGCTACAGCGCCTGCCACTGGTGCCACGTCATGGCGCATGAGAGCTTCGAAGACGAGCCAACCGCCCGCTTGATGAATGAGCTGTACATCAACGTCAAGGTAGACCGCGAGGAACGCCCTGACGTGGACGATATCTACATGCAGGCGGTGCAGGCGATGACCGGGCATGGCGGCTGGCCGATGACTGTGTTCCTGCTGCCCGACGGCCGCCCGTTCTACGGCGGCACGTACTTCCCGCCAGCGCCGCGCCACGGCATGCCCGCTTTCCGCCAGGTGCTGACTGCTGTGGCCGAAGCCTACCAGCAGCGGCGCGCCCAAATTGAGCAGGCGGCTGCGTCGTTGACCGACGCGTTGGGCCGCGACCTGGCCGGCCTGGGCGGAGACGCGGCGGCTCTCAACGCTGGCCTGCTGGACGCGGCATATGAGCGCGTCGCCCGCAGTTTCGACCGGGAACACGGCGGATTCGGCGGCGCGCCCAAGTTTCCCCAGCCGATGAACCTGGAGTTTCTGCTGCGCTGCTGTGCGCGCAGCGGCGTTGAGCAGGCGCGCGAAATGGCCCTATTTACGCTGACGAAAATGGCGCGCGGCGGCATGTATGACCAAATCGGCGGCGGCTTCCACCGCTACAGCGTGGACGCGCAGTGGTTAGTTCCGCATTTCGAGAAGATGCTCTACGACAACGCGCAGCTCAGCCGCGTTTACCTGCACGCCTGGCAGATCGCCGGCGAGCCGTTCTACCGCCGCATCGCCGAGGAAATATATGATTATATCCTGCGCGAGATGACCGACGCCAGCGGAGGCTTTTACAGCGCCACCGATGCCGACAGCGAGGGCGAAGAGGGCAAATTCTTTGTGTGGAGCAGGGACGAGCTGGAAGCGCTGCTGGGGGCCGACGCCGAGATCGCAATTGAGTACTGGGGTGTGACGAGCGGCGGCAACTTCGAGGGGCACAACATCCTGTACGTCCCGTCGCCAGACAGCACAGCAGCGGCCCGCCTTGGCCTGACGGTGGCCGAGCTGGAGGCGAAGCTGGCGGCTATCAAGAACACGCTGTACGCGGCGCGGGCGCAGCGCGTCGCGCCCGGCCTGGACGACAAAATCATCACCGCCTGGAACGGCTTCATGGTCGCCAGCCTAGCTGAAGCAGCCCGCGCGCTGGCGCGCGACGACTACCGCGCTGCCGCCGTGCGCGCTGGCGACTTCATCCTGAGCGCGCTGTCCGCGCCTGACGGCGGCCTGTACCGCACTTGGAAACGCGGGCAGGCTAAGATCGCAGGCTACCTGGAGGACTACGCCGCTGTTGTGGATGCCCTGCTCGAACTGTACCAGACGACGTTCGACACGCGCTGGTTCATCGAAGCGCGGCGCCTGGCCGATTTCGCGCTCGACCACTTCTCCGCGCCGGGCGGCGGCTTTTACGACACCGCCGACCATCACGAAACCCTGATCGTGCGCCCGCGCAACCCGCAGGACAACGCCACACCCTCGGGCGGCGCGCTGCTGACGCGCCAGCTTATCCGTTTGGCGGCCTACACCGGCGACGCGCGCTACGACAGCGCGGCTCGCGCTGCGCTGGCCGGTCTGACCGAGGCTTTCCGGCAGTATC
The DNA here is from genome assembly GCA_034435995.1 of Anaerolineae bacterium. Taxonomy (GTDB): domain Bacteria; phylum Chloroflexota; class Anaerolineae; order Aggregatilineales; family Phototrophicaceae; genus DAOTWC01. The sequence goes on from DAOTWC010000084.1 coordinate 64,673, forward strand.
CGCAGGCGTTCACCGAGTGGCTCAACGCGCTGGATATGCTGGTCGCGGGGCTGGACGAGGTCGCTGTGATTGGCGATCCCGCTGATGCTCGCACTGCCGCGCTGCTGGAAGTTGTGCGCCGGCCATACCGCCCCAATGTCGTAACGGCGCTGTCTGTGTTTGATGCGGACGAAACGCACCCGATTCCGCTGCTGAAGGGCCGCACGCTGCGCGGCGGCGCGCCGGCGGTTTACGTGTGCCGCAGCTTTGCCTGCCAAATGCCGGTGACCACGCCAGAGGCCCTGCGCAGCATGCTCGACGGTGAATAGGCGCTTGCCGCCGGCGGCAGAAGGCGTTCTAATCATACGCTGTTTGTGCCCCTAACCCGACAGGATCGCGGTTCATGACAACAGCCTTCACGCTCCAGCACACCGCTGACGCGCTTGAGGCGCGCATCCGCGCCAACCGTTTGTTCGACCTGCCGGCTGAGTGGGCCAACCAAATGGTCTTTCCCCACTACGGCGGCCTGTCTATCTACAACCTCGCTCAGAGCGTGGCGCACGTCTTAGGCGTTGACCTGCCCAACGCCGCGCCGCTGGATGCTGTTGTGTGGGGCGGCAGCTCACCGGCGGGGCAGGTTGACCGCGTGGTCATGTTTCTATCGGACGGCCTGGGCTACCGCTGGCTGGGGCGCTTTATGGACGACGACCCGGCGCTGCAGCAGGCTGTGGCTGACCTGAGCGAAGGGCGCGGGCCGCTGCCCCTGACGTCGGTCACGCCCAGCACGACCGCTGCGGCGCTCACGACATTGTGGACTGGCCACACGCCGATTGCGCACGGCATCGTCGGCCTAACCATGTTCCTGCGCGAGTTTTCGATGCAGTTCTACGCGCTTACGTTTGCGCCGCCGGGCAAGCGCTTCCCGGAGAACGCCTTCGCCCAATGGGGACTGAACCCAGACACCTTTATCCCCGTAGAGGGACTGGCGGCGGCGCTGCAAAAGGTGGGCGTGCCCACTCATCTGGTGCTGGACTACCGCTTGGTGGACACCGGCCTGTCGCGGCTGCTGCACCGCGGCGTGTCAGAGCGTCATCTGCACGTCAGCTTCAGCGACTTCTGGCTGCGGCTCGGCGACACACTGCGCACGACAGCCGGCCAGCGCTGTGTCGTCAGCGTGTACTGGCCGGCGGTGGACGCGCTGGCTCACCTATATGGGGCCGACACGCCGTACCTGCGCGCTGAAGTGCGCCAGCAGTTCGAGACGCTGACGCGCCTTCTGGCAGATGGGCGTGTGCGCGACGGGCGCACGCTGTTTCTGTTCCTGGCTGATCACGGCCACCACAATGTGTCGCAGTTTGTGGACCTGCGCCATCACCCACAGGCCGGGCCGGTGCGCGCCGCGCGCCGCTTCAGCATGAGCGGCGAGGGCCGCCTGCCGTATCTTAACCTGCTGCCGGACGGGCGCGACGAGGCTTTGGAGGCTCTCAGCCGCGACTTTGCCGCTGTGCTCTCCTGGGTAGACGCGCGCGCGGCGGCACGTGCCGGCCTGTTTGGCCCGGAGACGCCCTACGCCGAGTCGCTGCACCGCTTGGGCGACGTCGTGCTGATACCGCGGCTGGGGTACATGGTGATTGATACTCCAGCAGAGCCTTTGGTCAGCGCGCACGGCGGCCTCGCGGACTGGGAAATGCTGGTTCCCTTTATCTGGAAGCGGCTGTGACCGCCGACGCGCGCCAGCCGCTGACGGACTATTTCCGCGTGCTGCTGCTGACGGTAGTGGGCCAGGCGTTCGCGGCGGCGGGCTATCACCTGGAGGAGCGGCCGGCGCAGTGGGCCGGCGGGCTGTTCCGCTTCACGGCGGACCTGGGCGGCGGCGCGCGCGGCAGCATCGCGTTTCAACTGCTGGCCTACACCGACACCGAGTGGTCGTCTGGCAGCGCATCGCGCTTCACTGTGATCCTCAGCCGCCGTACCCCGCCGGGCGCAGCGCTGCCGAGCGCCGAGCGCGCGTTGAGCCGGTTGGTGGTTGATGATTTTGGCGTGGCTATCCTGCCTTCAGCCGATCACTGGTGGTCGTTCAGCGGAACCGAACAGTTGGGCCGTGCGCTGGCTGAGGCGGGCCACCTGATCGTGGGCTACGGGCTGCCCTGGCTGGCCGGCGATCTCGTGCCGCCGTCGGGTTAGAGTCGGCCGATCGTCGTTGACAGACCGCCGCCGGCGCATGATACAATCCGCCGCATGGCAAAATTGAGCTGGACGCACGCGCTGCTGCTGACACTGGCTGCTGCGCTGACTTTGCTGAGCGCCTGCACGCTGGAACAGCCGCAGGTGATCTACGTGACGGCCACGCCGGAGGGCACGCCCACGCCATCGCCGGAGCCGTCCCCGACGCCAACCCCGACCATTCCGCCCACGCCGACCACGCCGCCGGAAACCCTGCTGCGCAGCGCTGATCGCGCCCTGTTGGACGGCTACTACGAGCGCGCTGTAGAGCTGTACCGCGCTGTGCTGGGGCAGGGCGCGCCGCCGGACGCGAGCGCCGCCGCAGCTTTTGGGCTGGGGCAGGCCGCGCTGCGCGAGGGGCTGTTCGCTCAGGCAGCGGAAGGTTTCACTGCGTTCATTGAGTCATATCCGGACGACGCGCGCCGCCCGCAGGCCTTTTTTCTGCGCGGCGACGCCTATCTGGGCCTGTCGCGCTGGGGCGAGGCTATCGCTGACTTCCGGCAGTACCTGGCGCTGCGGCCGGGCCTGATTGACAGCTACGCTTACGAGCGCATCGGCGACGCGCAGCTCGCGCTGGGGCAAACGGCGGACGCGCTGGCCAGCTATGGCCAGGCCGTGGCGGCCAGCCGTACGCTTGTGCCGCAGCTGGCGCTGCGCGAGAAAGTGGCCCAGGTGTATCTCAACGCCGGGCAGACTGCCGAGGCGGTGGCCCAGTACGAAGCCATTTTGGAAGCAGCGCGCAACGCTCCCTACCGCGCCAGCATAGAGTTCGCCGCTGCGCAAGCTGAGCTGAGCGCCGCTGATCCTACGCCTGGCCTGGACCGTTTGCAGCGCATTGTGGAGGCTTATCCATCTACGCCCCAGGCCTACCGCGCGCTGGCCCTCCTGCGCGAAAACGGGCGCGAGCTGGATGGCTACACTGTCGGTCTGGTCAGCTATCTGTATGGCGACTACGAGGCGGCGATCGAGGCGTTCAACGCCTGGTCCACAACGCGGCAGTTGGCTGCTATCCCGGCCGAGATGCACCTGCTGCTGGGACGCGCCTACCGCGAGCTGGGCAACGCCGCCGCTGCCGTGACCGCCTTCCAGACCGTCATTGACCAGTATCCTCGCGACCCCGCTTTCGGCGAGGCGCTGCTGGAGCAGGGGCGCACCCGTTTCCTGCTGGGCGACATTCCCGGCGCAATTGAACGCTACCTGTTCATCGCCGACAACTACGGTTATCTGCCGGAGACGGCTGCCGAGGCGCTGTGGCGCGCCGGCTACCTCTACGGCACAAACGATGACCCGCTGCAGGCACGCCAGGTGTTTGAGCGGCTGGCAAACACCTATCCGGACACGTCCCAGGCGCGCAGCGGGCTGTTCATCGCCGCCTCGGCGGCGTACAACCTGGAGGACTACGCGCGCGCCGAGCAGCTGTTCGCTCGGCTGGCGGCCACCGCCACCGGCAGCGATCAGGCGTCGGCTTATCTGTGGGTGGGGCGGCTGGCACTGCGCCGCGGCGACAACGCCACAGCGCAGCAGGCGCTCAATCTGGCAGTGAGCGCTGCGCCAGAGAGCTACTTTGCCGCCCGCGCCCGCGATCTGATCACCAATACCCCGCCGTTCGCCCCGCCTGCCGCCTACCGCTTCCAGTTCGACGACGTGGCTGAGCTGGCGGCGGCCGAGAACTGGCTGCGCCAGACGTTTGGCGTTGAGCAGGACGGCCCGCTGTGGCCGCTCTCGCCGGCGCTGGAGGCCGACCCGCGCCTGGTGCGCGGGCGCGAGCTGTGGGCGGTGGGCGCGTATGCCGAGGCCGAAAGCGAGTTCAACGACCTGCTGCAGGCCTACCGAACCGACGGCCTGGCGTCGTACCAGCTTTCTATCTTTCTGCGCGCGATTGCCGCCTACCGCCTATCCATCGTGGGAGCTGCCAACCTGATCCAGGCGGCAGGGGCGGCCACGCTTGACACGCCGTCATGGATTGCCCGGCTGCGCTACCCCGCTTACTACCGCGACGTCGTCCTCAGCGCCGCTGAGCGCTACAGCCTGGACCCGCTGCTGCTTTTCTCGCTGATACGGCTGGAGAGTCTGTTTGACACCACGGCAACCGCCGCAGCTGGCGAGAAGGGCCTGACGCAGGTAATCCCCAGCACTGCCGAGTACATCGCAGGCCAGCTCCAGTGGCCCGATTACCAGCACAGCGATCTGTTCCGTCCCTATGCAGGGGTGGAGTTCGGCGCGTTTTACCTGGCCGAGCAGATGCGCCGCTTCGGCGGCAGCGCAATTGCGGCGCTGGCTGGTTACAACGCAGGGCCGGGGCGCGCCGCAAGCTGGCTGCAGCTCGCCGGCGGCGACCCCGATCTGTTTATGTCTGTGATCACGATTGAGAGCACGCGGGGATATGTGGAGCGGTTATACAGCTTCTACACGATCTATCGCGCGCTGTACGGCTCTGCCTGAGCCTTTCCTGATCAAAACAAAACGAGCGCACTGGTAACAGCGCGCCGTTGTTAATTCCTGTTTCTGCGGTTATGAGTTACGCCTCTGGGCTGTCCTGGCCCAGCATGCTGCGCACTTTGGCAACTAGGTCATGGTGCAGGATCGGCTTGGGCAGGTAGTCGTTGGCGCCGGCTTCCATGCCCCGCATGATGCTCTCGGCGTCGCCCCGCGCTGAGAGGATCAGAACGGGTGTGTGGTCGGTGTCACTGCGTTCGCGGATAGCGCGGCACAGGTCTATGCCGTTCATGCCGGGCATCATGACGTCGAGGATGATGAGGTCAGGCGTGTTCTGGTCGAGGATGGCGAGTGCGGATCGGGCGTCTTTGGCCTTCAAGACGCCGAAACCGCCGCGCTCCAGCATGATGCCGATGAGCGTAAGCGCGCCGATCTCGTCGTCCACCACCAGGATGTGCTTCTTCATGCAAACCTCCGCAAGGACTGTAGGTCGCTGCCCGAGCTGGTCTTTCCTGCACCGGAAGGCTCTTTCGCAGGGAGGGGCACCCTACAACGATTAAAGATTAAGACAGTCTGCACGCTCATTACAACTTCCAGTGTACCATCATATGCGAACGCGGTGCAACCAAGTTTTTGTTTATTTTTCGAAAACGGTGAGCGGCAGAAAGACGCGCATACCCCTAAAAATTGGGGGGTGAGACGAATAACGCAGCGCATCCCTGATAACATCCTGTGCGTAGTAGCGCTTGAAGTGGAAGATACGCTCAGAAAGGTTAAGGGTATGGGGGGGAATGCGGCTATTTGTGCCGAACACATCTCCAAGGACTACGGGGCCTTTCGCGCTGTAGATGACCTGACGTTTGAAGTCTTCGCAGGCGAGATTTTCGCCCTGCTTGGCCCCAACGGCTCCGGCAAGACCACTACGATCCGCATGGTGCTCGACATTCTCAAACCAGACACCGGCCGCATCAGCGTGCTGGGCGCGCCGCTCAATGAGCAGACCAAGAATCGCATCGGCTATCTGCCGGAGGAGCGCGGTCTGTACCGGGGTGTGCCTGTGCTGGATGTCATGGTGTACCTGGGCGCGCTAAAGGGGATGTCTCCTAAGGAGGCGCGCCGGCGCAGCCTGGCGCTGCTGGAGCAGCTAGAGCTGGCTGAACACGCCAAGAAGAAGGTGAACGAGCTGAGCAAAGGCATGCAGCAGAAGGTGCAGTTCGCCGTTACAGTGCTGCACCAGCCGGACCTGGTCATCATTGACGAGCCGTTTTCGGGCCTGGACCCGGTGAACGCCATGGTAATCAAGCGGCTGCTGATGGACATGCGTAGCGCTGGCACGGCGGTGGTGATGAGCACACACCAGATGCAGCAGGTTGAGGAGATGGCAGACCGCCTGCTGATGATCAACCGCGGCCAGCAGCGGCTTTACGGCCAGGTAGACGCCGTGCGCAAGCGGTACGCTGCGCACGCCATCATCGTTGAGGGCCAGGGAGACTGGGCCAGCCTGCCCGGCGTGGTCAGTGTTGAGCCGTTGGGCGAGACGAACGCGAACGGCGCCGGTGTGCTGCTGCATCTGGACGAACGCGCAACAACCGACAGCGTGCTGGCGGCGATTGCGGCGGCGGGCGACATGCGCATTCGCCGCTTTGAGGAAGCCGTGCCCAGCCTCAATGACATTTTCATCCAGGTGGTGGAGGCGCACCATGGCTAAGGCATGGCTGGTTGCGAAGCGCGAGTACATCACCAATCTGCGCCGCCCCGCTTTTCTCATCGCCGCTTTTGGCGCGCCGCTCTTCAGCGTCGTGTTCATGCTGCTGGTGTTCAACGTGCTGATGGGCGCATTAGAGGAAGACAGCCTGGGCAGGATCGGGTTTGTAGACCTGTCCGGCGTGCTGGCGGATGCAGTTGAGGCGCCGGATAACTTCACACGACTGGCTGATGAGGCTGAGGCGCAAGCTGCGCTGGACAGCGGCGCACTGGGTGCGTATTTCGTAGTGGCAGCGGACTACATGAACACTGGCGCGGTGACTGTCTACAGTCCCAGCCGTATTCCGGAAAGCGTCACCGACACCATAGACCGCTTTCTGCTGGCCAATGTGCGCCACCAGCACGGTGACCGCGAGGTGTTCAATCGCATCAGCAGCCCGGTCGAGATGGTCGTGCATTTGAAGGACAGCGGGCGCACGCTCGACCAGAGCGCAGCCGGCGGGCTTTTCCTCATCCCCTCCGTCTTCGCGCTGGTGTTCTTCATCTCCATCCAGACCAGCAGCGGCTATCTGATGTCCGGTGTGGTGGAGGAGAAAGCCAATCGTGTGATCGAGATTCTAGTCACCAGCGTCAAGCCGCTTGAACTGCTGCTGGGCAAAGTGGTCGGCCTGGGGCTGCTGGGCCTGACGCAGGTGCTTGTGTGGTTGATGGCGATTGTGCTGTTTGTCGCGTTTGGCGGCGAGATCGATTTCCTGCAAGGTGTCACTGTGCCGGCGGACCTGATCGCCATTACGCTGCTGTACTTCTTTCTCAGCTACGCCATGTATGCCGGCCTGCTGGGCGCTGTTGGCGCGGTGGCCAACTCCGAGCAGGAAAGCCGCCAGCTCGCCGGGATTATATCACTGGTGGGTATCGTGCCGTTCTTTTTCATCAGCGCTTTCATCTTCAACCCCCAAAGCCCTCTGGTGATCGCCCTGACGCTCATCCCGTTTACCGCGCCGCTGTCGGTCATCCTGCGGATGAGCCTGAGCACGGTGCCGGCCTGGCAGCTCGTCGCCAGCGTGCTTATCCTGGTGGTGACGATGGTGCTGGCGCTGTGGGGCGGCGCGCGCGTTTTCCGCTGGTCGCTGCTGATGTACGGCAAGCGGCCCGGGCTGCGCGATCTGTGGCGCGTCGCCAGGGGCCAGACCGGCGCGCGCATGGGCACGGCAGCGGTCAAGGAGCAGAGCGCATGAACGGGCGTTTGTGGCAGGTCTTTCTGTACGAGCTGCGCCGCAACTTCCGGCGCAAGGGCTACCTGTTTACCACGTTCGGCATCCCGATCATTGTCATCGTGCTGCTGGTGGGGTATCACGCCATCAGCACGCTGAACCAAGGCGGTGAACCGGCCGCAGACAGCGGACTGGGCAGTATCTTCGGCATGCCTTCAGACTCAACGGCCGGGCGCTCCATCGGCCTGGTGGACCACTCAGGCGTGACTGACAGAGTCAGCGACACGGGCGCGATGCGACGTTTCCCCGACGAAGCGGCGGCCGACCTGGCGCTGCAAGCCGGCGAGATTGACTCGTACTATGTGGTGGCGGCCGATTACATGGAGACCGGCGATGTCACGCTGGTGCTGCCCACCCTCTTGCTGGATCGCATCGCCGAACGGCCCATTCGTGAACTGCTCCAGGCCGTGCTGCGCCACGAGATCGAGGACGATGCGCTGTACTATCGGTTGGTGAACCCGTCGAACCTCAGACAGGTGAACACACAGCGCGACGCGCCAGCCGAAGCGATGCAGGATTTTGGCACATCGTTCCTGCTGGTGTACGTGTTCATGCTTGCGCTGATGGTCAGTCTGTTTCTGACCAACGGCTACCTGCTGCAGGCGGTGATTGAGGAAAAGGAAAACCGTGTGGTCGAGATTCTGATCTCGACAGTGCGGCCGGTGCACCTGCTGGCGGGAAAAATCCTGGCGTACGGCGTGCTGGGGTTGTTTCAGATGGTCGTGTGGGTGGGGGCGCTGCTGGTCATCCTGCAGATGGGCGCAGTGCTGCCCACGCTGACGATGCTGGCGCGCATGTTCGTTCCGCTGGATGTGCTGCCGCTGGTGCTGGTGTTCTTCCTACTGGCGTATCTGCTTTTCGCAGCGGCCTACGGCATCGTTGGGGCGCTTTCCACCACCATGCGCGAGGGGCCGCAGTATGTGGTGCTGTTCACGCTGCCGGCCCTAACACCGCTGTACTTCATCAGCCTGTTTGTCGAGATGCCAGATGCCGCCCTGCCGGTGGTGTTCAGTCTGATTCCGATCACTGCGCCGCTGGCCATGATCATGCGCCTGCTGCTGACGGCCGTCCCGCTGTGGCAGATCGCGCTGAGCATCGCGCTGCTCGCCCTGAGCATTGCGTTCCTGATGTGGCTGGCTGGGCGCCTGTTCCGCGTGCAGGTGCTGCTGGCGGGGCAGCCGCCCCGTCTGCGCGATCTGCCGCGGCTGGTGCGCGGCTGATTCACGCGCCGAGTTTCCTGCCCCTGCAGCGTTCTCACCCTGCGGGGGCTGTCTTTTTATCCGGTTCGCTCCGCCCGGCGGACAGCGCGCGCCAGCACCCAATCGCCGGCGGCGGCCTGGGCGAGCGCCAGCGCCAGCAGCGCTGGGCCGAGCAGGATGCCGTAGGGCACAACAGCCCACACCTCGCCAAACAGGCCCAGGTTGAGGAAGGCCAGGCTCTGATCGCCCGCTGCGCCGAGGGCCAGCAGCAGCGCCCAGGCGGCTGGGTCGGGCAGCGCGGCCAGGCTGCCGGTGATAAAGGCACTGGCTGCTGCGGCCAGGCCTGCGATCAGCGCCAGCCGGGCCAGCACCACGAGCGTCTGCGCCACCACGGCGTAGATGCGCGTCTGAAAGGCTGCGCTGATCCACAATCCGACGGCGGCGTCAAACCCGAGGGATGTCACTGGCAGCAGCAGGCCGGCAGTCATGGCGCAGGCCAGCAGCAGCGCTGCCAGCGGCAGCGGCACGGGCGGCACTATGCCGCTGATGAGCAGGTCAAGGTAGCGGCCCTGGAACGCTGTCAGGTCAAACAGCATGCCGCCCACCAGCAGCGCACGCAGCAGCAGCACGGCTCCCAGCGGCCCGCGCAGACGGTAGAACACCAACGCCCACTGCGCCCGCAGCGCCAGCTCCGCGCCGCCGGCGGTGGCGCGCAGGTTGTCCCACGTCTGGCGGCGGCGGGCTGCAGCGATGCTGCCGCCAGTCATGAGAATGGCAGCCACGCACAGCGCCAGCGCAGCCGCCAGCAGCGGCCAGTAGAGCACGGCCGCCGCGCTCTCGGTCAGGCTGAGGCCGGCGGGCTGGCGCAGGAAATCGGTGGCGATCAGGACGCCGGCCAGCAACAGCGCCGCTGTCAGCAGCGCCAGCCACAGTCCGCGCGCCAGCCGCGCGCGCCGCGTGAGTTGGCCGCTGCGCGCCAGCTCGTAGCGCAGCAGCGGATGATCGGGACGCGCCCAGGCGGGCAGGGCAGCGGTGAGGCGGTTTGTGATAGATGTCATGTCAGGACTTTGTCAATCTGCTGTTCGAGCGCAGCCAGAGCCGCGCGCCACTCGTCCGGCGTGACGGCGACCGTCTGGGCATGGCGCAGGTAGTGGATATAGACCTCTGGCGCTGCACCCGGCTGCATCAGGCCCGCCAGAACCAGGTGAGTGGTCAGCGCTTCAGCGTAAGCCCCCACCTGCAGGTGGTAGCGCCGGGCGTGCTCGCGCAGCAGCATGCCGGAGACATAGCCAGTCTTGTAGTCCACGATGACCCACGAACCGTCGGCGCGCTGCAGCAGCAGGTCTACCACGCCGTGCAGGATGCGGTCGCCCCGGCTGTAGATAAACGGCAGTTCAGCGTAAACCCGGCGGGCATCCTCCAGCCAGGCGAAGACCTCGCTGCGCTGCAGCCGGTTCAGCAGGTGCGCCGCCTGGGCCACAATCTGCCCGCGCTCAGCCTCGTCAACGGCGCCGTGCTCCCAGGCCAAGCTGTGCAGCAGTCTGTCCAGGTCAGCGCGCGCTGACCCCCACCAGCGCAGCGCTTCGTGAACGATCTCGCCGACCAGGCGGCTGTCGCTGCGGCGGCGCGCCGCCGGCGGGATGCGATCAGGCGCGTCGTGCAGAACGCTGCGGCGGAAGCGGCGGCGGCACGCTTCGTCGTAGTCAACCCCGCCCAGGTCCATCAGGTGGGTGACAGCCAAGTGGCGCGCGCGGGCAGCGCGCCGGTCGGGGACGGGGGACAGCAGGGGTGGCGGCGCAGATGGCCCGGGCAGCGCCTCGCCGGCGCGCACAACGGGGTCGTCCCAAGCACAATAACTGTCTGCGCTGGGGACGAGGGCGTCGTCAGGCGGCGGCGCGGCAGCGACGCGCAGCCGGCACTCGCCCCACTCGCGCGCCAGCACGATGCCGCCGGAGTCGGCGCTAGTCAAGTCATCCCACGCATCGAGCGCGTCCAGCAGCCAGCTCAGCCAGCCGCCGGCCTGCCATGTTCCGTCTTTTTGACTTTGGCTCACCTGCCCGCTGATCAGCAGGTAATCCTGGGCGCGGGTGGCTGCAACGTAAAGCAGCCGCCGCCGTTCAGCCTCCTCGCGCAGCGCGCGCAGACGGGCAGCGCGGCGGTAGCCGCAGGTATCGGCCAGCGCGTTCTGGTCCCAGTCGTAGACCCGGCAGGCCAGCGCGCCAGTGTGATCGGCTGCGAGCAGAGGCTTTTCTGTGTTTCTACGCTCCCAGGTCGTATCTGCCAGCACGACCAGCGGGAACTCCAGCCCTTTGCTGGTGTGAACGGTCATCAGCGTAACCGCGCCCTGGGTCTCGAGCGGCGCATCGCCCTCGCGAACCTCACGCGCGCTCAGATCGGCGATGTACTGCGAGAACGCCCCCAGCGTGATGCGGCCGCTGCTCTCGGCTTTGGCCAGCAGCTTCTCGACGTTGGCGCGGCGGCGCGCGCCGTCAGGCAGGCCGGTGAGCACCGCCAGGAAGCCGGTGCGGTCTAGGGCGGCGCGCAGCAGCTCAGAGATCGTGACGCGGCCAGCCAGCGCCCGCAGGTCGCGCAGACAGTCCGCCGCGAACGCGACGAGATCGCGCTCGTCTGGCGGCACAGCGTCTGCCTGCTGGAGCGCATCCCACAGCGGCAGCGGCCGTCTGTTTGCGCCCGTGAGCAGGCGCAGCGCCAGCAGGGCGTCGTCGCTGAGGCCAAACAGCGGCGCGCGCAGGGCGCAGGCCAAGGCCAGGTCATCGGCTGGGTTGTGCAGGGCGCGCAGCAGGTTGAGCAGGTCCCACACCTCCTGCCGGCCGTAGTAGCCGCGCCCAGAGACAGTGAGGAAGGGCAGCTCCAGTGCCCGGAACACCTCCTCGTACAGTGTAACCTTGCTCAGCGATTGGAACAGCAGCGCCACGTCGCCATAATCCAATGGGCGCGCCTGGCTGCTGTGCCGGTCGTAGATCGGCGTGCCGGCCCGCACCAGCGCGTGAATCCGCTGCGCAATCTCGCAGGCTTCCCAACGGCGGACATCATCGGCGTTTAATTTGTCTTCGCTGGCGCTCTTGTTTACCAACAGCAGCTCGACGAACGGCCCAGAGCCGGGCGGGTTGGCGCGGGCGGCGTCCATCGGCGCGCCCAGGTCGGTCTGGTAGTTGTACACCGGGCTGGCCGGATCGCGAGTGAGAATGCGGCTGAACACCGCGTTGAATGCCGTCACCAGCGGCTGGTGCGCGCGGAACGAGCGCGCCAGCGCGATCTCGGCCTGCGGGCCGAGGCGGGCGCGCGCCGCCTGGAACACGCTCACGTCCGCGCCGCGAAAGGCGTAGATGCTCTGCTTCTGGTCGCCGACGAGAAACAGGCGGCCGGGCGAGTCGAGATCGGCCAGGGCGCTGATGATCGCCCACTGGGCGGCGTTGGTGTCCTGAAACTCGTCCACCAGCAGGTGGCGGAACTCGGCGGCGCGGTAGCGGGCGGCCACGTCAGGATGCGCGGCCAGCAGGTTGGCTGTCAGCCGTTCCAGGTCGTCAAAGTCAAGGGCGCGCAGGCGGCGCTTGGCGGTGCGGTAAGCCGTTTGCGCCCGCTCGATCAAATCATACCACGCCGGCAGCAGCGCGGCCGCCTGGGTGTCCAGCGGGCCGGGCGGCTCGCCGATGGTGTTTGCTGTCTGTTCAGCCAGACTGCGCAGCGCCTTAAGAACAGACTTGGCCTCTGTCAGGGCGTCTTCGCTGCCCCAGGCGCGCTTGCTGCCGACATTGAGCCGAACAGCCGATTTGAGGGCGGCGAGCGCCGCCGCCCGCGCGGGTATTTCACCGGCCTGAACAAGCGCGCACAGGCGGCGCGCTTCATGCCACACGTCGAGCAGCTTATCCGGCGTCTGCGGCCAGCCGCCCGACGGCTGCCAGCTCGTGGCTTCGACAAACGTCGGGTCAGCGCACAGCGTGTCGAGCGCCGCGACAGCGTCGGCTTCCCAGGCAGCCTGCCAGACGCTGAGCAGATCAGCGGGCGGGGGCGGCAGATCGGCGGCGATAAAATCCGCCAGGGCGGCGCGCAGCGCCTTAGCGTCGTACTCAGCGAACAGCCGCGCCGCACCGCTGGTCGGATCGTGGAGCGCGGCCTGCAGCGCGGCGTCGAGCGCGCTGTCCAGGACGATGCCTGCTTCAACCTCGTCGAGCACGGCGAAATCAGGGTCAAGGCCGGCCTCAGCGGCGTTGGCGCGCAGCAGCGACGCACACAGGCCGTGAATCGTGTCAATGCGGGCGCTGTCTATGCTGGCCAAGCGAGCGGCCCACACGGCACGGGTCTCGTCGTTGAGCGCGCTGCGCAGGCGCTCTTCAAGCGCCTGGCGCACACGATCGCGCATTTCCTGGGCTGCCTTGCGCGTGAACGTGATCGCCACCAAAGCGTTGAGCGGCCAGTCGGGGTTGCAGTCGAGCAGCGCGAGGTAGCGTTCGACCAGCACGCGCGTCTTGCCGGAGCCGGCTCCGGCGACGACGACCAGGTTGCGCCCGTGTTCGCGCACGGCTTGTTCCTGCTGCGGCGTCATCTGCACGGCTCAGTCTGCCTCCCGTTTGTAGCGATTGACGCTGCTGACGCGGCACAGCTGGGCGAACTCGCAGTAAGCGGCGCAGCGGCCGTTTTCCAGCTTGCGCGGGGCCACGCTGTAATCGCCGCGCCGCGCCGCGCTGATGCAGCGTCCCAGGTGAGCGCGGGCCTCGTCCAGCGCAGCGGCGCTGTTAGGATCGTCCAAGTGCATGTCGCCGCTGGCTTTGCGCGTGGAGATATGCCAGAACAGCCCGCCCAGCACACGGCGCGGGGTGTCCGTGCCGAGCTGCGCTTCTAACACGCGCTGCGCGGCCAGCAGGTACACCATCATCTGGAAATTGCGTCCAGCGCGCATCTCGCTGACCGGAATCGTCTTGCTGCCGGTTTTGTAGTCAATGACGATTACACCGTCGTCCACTGCGTCCATGCGGTCAATGTAGCCGGCTACGCACAGGTCTTCAAGAGCGCCGTCAATCTCGACGCTGACTGCTGCCAAGCGGTTGTCCGCCGCCAGCGCCATCTCCAGCAGATACGGACGGCGCAGCGCGGCACTCACCGCGCGCACTGGGCTGCTGTCGGAAAAATCCTGGCGCACGAGGGCTTCCAGGCGGCGCAGCAGGGCAGCGCGTTCCTGTTCCCAGCGGGCGTCGGCGGCGAAACGGTAAGTCTGCGGCGCGGCGTCGAGCAAAGGCCCAGCGGCCGCGTGAAGCGCGGCAAGCGCCGCGTCAAGGTTTTCCGGTGCAATGTCCAGCCCGCGCTGGCCTATCTCGCGGTAGGCTGCCTCGAGCACCGCATGGTTGATCGTCCCCAGCACGGCGGCGTCGAGCGCATCCTCAGGCTCTTCCAGCGCCTCGAGGCGCAGCAGGCGCTTGGCAAAGAAGCGAAAGCCGCACGCGCCCAGGTCATTGAACTGGCTGGCGCTCCACACGCGGCCCGGCCCCACGGCAGCGGCAGCGTGGGCGATCAAACGCGGGTCGCGCAGCCGTCCGCTGTAGCGGTCGTGCGGCCGCCGCGACATACGGCTCAACTCGGCCTGCCGCGCGCGGTTTATCCGGCCCCAGAAGGCCGGCTGCGCGGCGCGCAGCCAGTTGTAAAGCGCGGCGCTGTTTGGCGCGAGCGTGGGGGCGCTCAGGCCGTTTGCCGCTGCCAGCGCTGCCTCGGCCAAGGAGGCCGCTTCGTCTGGCCCGGCCACTGCGTTCAGAGGCACGCGGCAGGCCTGGACAATTTCGTCCGCGTCGGCCAGCGTCTGCGCCACGGCCCGCCACAGGTGGCTGGCGATCCAGGGCGCGCCGTCCTGCACTGTCGGGCGCGAGAGCGTCAGCGTCTGACTGGCTTGGCCGATGAGCTGAAGGAACAGGCCTTCGTCGGCGGCGCGCTCGGCGGCGGTCTCCAGCCGAACGCCCGCCGCGCTGAGCGCCCGGCGCTCAGTGTCGAGGTAGAGCGGGTCTTCCGCCAGCGCCGGCGGGAAGATGCCCTCGGACAGGCCAGGAATAAACACGTGGCGGTGGGGGAGGCCGCGCGCGTCGGTTACGGTTGTAACCAGCACCTGGCCCGCCCTGGACGGCCCGCGCTCGACCAGCACTCCGGCAATCAGCGCGCGCAGTTCGTCGAGGAAGCGCTCGGCGTCCACGTCATCAGGATCGGCCAACGCACCCAGCAGCGCCTGGGCCGTCAGCAGGCCGCGCAGCGCGCGCTTGAGTTGGTCAAGGGCTGCAAGGTCACGCGCAGCGATTTCGGGCGCGGCCTCGCCGCGGGCCTGCGCCGGCATGTTCAGGCTGTAGCCGGCGGGCGCTGCTGCGTCGTCTGCGTCGGGGTCCTCGTCCTGGCCGATCAGCGCGTCCAGCCAGCGGACATACGCGCCCACGCTGGCGCGCGCCGGCGGCGTGACAGCGTCAAAGAACGCGCTGAGCGCAGCGGCCAGCGCGTGCGCCTCAGCCTCAGTGAGGAGCGCCTGCGCCTGTGAGTCATCGCCGAACGGCGGCTCATAAGCAGCGCGCGCAACCGCTGCCAGCCACTCCTCACGCCCGCCAATGACCGCCTGCGCCAGGCTGATGCGCTCCAGCCGGTCAGCGGCAGCGGCGTCCAGGCCAGGGACAGCGAAATAGGGCGAGCGCAGCGTGTCGAGCAGTTCGCGGCGGCGGAAGTCACTGGCTGGCAGATCAAGCGCCTGCAGCAGCGCAGCGACAGCTGGACTGCGGGCCAGCGTGTCGCTGAAGTGCAGCGCCAGGGGGATGCCGTAAGCGGCGCTCAGGGCGGCGAAATGATCGGCGTAGCGCGGCCAGTCGCGCAGGGCAATCAGGACGTCGTCCGGGCGGCAGCCGGCCAGCAGCAGGCGCTTGACGCGGCGCAGCACCGCCGCTGCTTCACGGGCCGGGTCTGGCGCTTCGATGAGGGCAACGGCGTCGCGCGCGCGCAGCGGGGCCGCGGCCGGCTGGAATACGCGCGCTGTGATGTGGGCCAGCGCCGGGTGCTGCTGCGGGTTGGCGTCGTGCCGCGTTTCGACAGCCAGCCGGACGCTTTGTTCGGCGGCAGCAGCTTGTAGTTCGGCCAGCGCGCGGGCAAAACGGCGGCCGGCGGTGTCCTCACGGCCCGGCGCAGTCGCCAGCGTGATGAACGTGTGGCGGGCCAGAGCGCTGAGGCGCAGCAGCAGGCGGGCCTGCAGCGGTGTGAACTCGTCGTAGCCGTCCACGACCAACAGGTCGAGCGCCAGCGGAGCCGCGCCTGCTTCAAGAGCGGACAGCGCCAGCCAGCCCTCGCCGTCTCGGTCCACTAGGTCATGAGCGACCAGCCTGGTTTGATACTCGGCGTAGATGCGGGCCAGGTCGCGATCCTTGGCGCGCCCGGACTCCTGGGCCGCGCGCACGAAGGCCTCCGGCGCAACGCGGTTCTGCTTCAGCTCGTAGATGAAATCGGCCACGATGCGCACAAAGCCCGGCGTCTCGGCGATCTGGTCGTAGACGGCCAAAGCGCCCTCGGCGCGCAGCGCCCGCAGCACAGCGCGCAGCAGCGCGGTACGGGCGGCGTCGCTCAAGCGGCGGGCGGGCTGCCCGGCCATTTTTAGCAGCCGAGGGTACAGCTCGTAGAACGTGAAGAACTCGATGTTGAAGAAAACCCCGCCCGGCCCGGCGCGGGCAGCCAGCCGCTCGCGGAACGAATCCTTCTGGCGCGCGCCGGAAACCAGCACCCAGATACGGGCGAACGGGTGGGCGCGCGCGGCCTGCGCCACGCGCTGGAGCGCGGCTTCGGTTTTGCCTGCGCCGGGCGGAGCCAGCAGTACAGACGCTGCCATCGGTCTCAAGCGCCGCGGTCGTAGAGCAGGTCCACCACGCGCTGGACAGTGGCCTGGTCAATACGATCGCGGACGGCAAGGTAGTCGGCAGACATGGTGGCGTGGAGCTGGCGGAGCTGTGTGATGGGCACGTGCGGCTCTCTGGCGATCAGCCGCACGACTTTCTCCGGCTGGGTGAAGACGACCACGCCGAACACTGGCACATGCCCCAGCTCGTGCTGCGCCAGGTAATCGCGCAGGGCGCGAATGTCTACTTGGCATTCGCGGGTTGGGTTAATGCCGGCCGGCCGCCAGGTCTTGCTGCGCGTCTCCTTCAGCCAGTCTGCGCCCTCGTTGATGAACGCGCCGGTGCTGCCGACGATGCGGAACACCAACGCGCCCGGCGGCCCCACTAGGACGGCGTCAATGTAGCCCAGGCCGCGCCGGCTGACGTGACGGACAAACCAGTAGCGCGCGTCCAGATCGCGCTCGCGGGATAGGTGTTCGCCTGTCAGGCGGGCCAGGTCGTTGTCCGGGCGGATGAGCAAGGCGGCGGCGGCAGTCGCCACGCCGGCGACAGCCGCGGCTGCTCCCGCGATCAGCAGCGCGCCGCGCATAAAGTTGTAGAACGGGAACGCTGAGTTGCCGGGGACAGCCAGCGGCACGACATACAGCACCAGGCCGACAGCAGCCAAGAAGATGCCGCCGCTGACGATCAAAAAGGCGAACTGCAGAAGCTGGCGCGAGCGGCGCGCCAGAGCGCGCGAGGGAGCGACGTTGTGCATTGATTAGGCCTGATCGGATTTATCCCGCCTTACGGGGTCCGGTGAGACAGGTTCAGGCGCGGAAGGCGCAGCGTCTGCAGCCGGTTTGCTGTTTGCCGCTCCAGCAGCTGCTGCGGCGGCTG
>DAOTWC010000085.1:0-2452 GCA_034435995.1 Anaerolineae bacterium
ACCGGCAGCCGTGCGGCAGAAATCGTGGTGAAACGCAGAGCGGACGATCTAGACCCGATGCTGTATCTCAATATAGCTGACACGTTCAACAACCAGATTATGGTGTTGATGCTGATAGCGAATGATCCTGATGCGCCGCGGTTTAACATTGACGTTGATGAACACGGCAACTCGACCACTCTAGGTACGACAGGGCGTAACAAGGCAGCAGAGCTGTCGGCTATGGCTGCTGGCCTCGCCCCCGGCCAGGTTCGGCGGGGACTTCGTTTCTTCCGCAATGCACTCCCTTTGTTCGAACAGTTTATTCAACGTCTCGGACATGATATGTTTCTAATCGAGCCATTGGCTTATCACAACGCGATCATGTTTGAGCGCTACGGCTTCGGCTACATTCGCGGCCATCGTGACATGGAACAGATACATACTGAATTCCAACCAGGCGGAATGCTTCATGCCAAGCTCTCTCCTGACAAACCATTTCGACAGCCAGATGCCTGGAAAACTGTTCGCGGCCGTTCTTGGGCAATCCACGATGGAATCCTGGGGCACCCATTCACTGGTTTCCAGATGTACAAACTCATCGGACGCCATTTGGGGATAAACACTTTCCCAGATGCTGTCTGGTAGTAAGGTCCAGGACACGTTAAAATACTGTCGCTGCGCCCATAGCTCAGTGGATAGAGCACCGGTCTTCGGAACCGGGTTGTCGGGGGTTCGAGTCCCTCTGGGCGCATCCACAAGTCTTTTTGACACGCGTCTCAGTCAAGCCTGGTGCACTGCATGAAGAATAACCAGATTGCGCGCGTGGCAGGCTTTCACGATGTCCTGCCACAGCGCTTCAACAGCCACAAAGCTGTCGAGGCAGCAATTACTCGGCAGTTTGAGCGTTATGGATACGCGCCAATCGCTCTACCTGTCGTCGAATACAGCGAGCTTTTTATGCGCAAGTCCGGTGAGGATATCGTCACTCGCATGTATGACTTCCAGCACCGCGGCCGCCGCCTGTGTTTGCGACCAGAAATGACAGCTTCTGTGATGCGAGCATACATTGAGCAAATGCAGGATCGTCTCTTGCCAGTACGTCTGTATTACAGTGGCCCAGTATTTCGCTCTCAACAATCATCTCAAGCTTTGCACGCACAGTTCAACCAAGTTGGCCTCGAGCTTATAGGCGCACACGGGCCGCTGGCCGATGGTGAAGTAATTCACACTGCTTGCTCTGCGCTGGACACGGTTCATCTGAAAAACTACCACGTGATCATAGGGCATGTTGGTATTTTGTACGCCTTTCTCAACAGCCTTGCCATAGATGGTCAGCTGCGCAGCTTTCTGTTAATGAACCTGAACACACTGCGCGAGCGCGGTAGGGATTACGTCGCTGAACGCTTGAACGAACTGCATCCTGCCTTCGGAATGACCGCAAATAAGCAGTCGCAAGGGCAGAAACTCGGCACACCAACCCGTTCAAACAAGCTTGTTTCTCTGCTTCGTCAAATGGAGGCCGATGAAGCACGCACGCTTATCAGCGAGATTCTCGACAGCTTAAACATCAAGCTGAATGATTATCGCGATCCGGATCAGCTCGTTGATAGATTGTTAACAAAACTCCGCCGAGGAGATCAAACAGCAGCACTCCACACTGCGCTAGACTTCATGTCGGAATTAGTGCAAATGCACGGAGAGCCACAAGAAGTTATTCGCGAGTGTAAGAATCTTATGACCAGCTATGGTGTAACAGATACGGCAGTAGATTATCTGGTGGAGCTGCTGCAACACCTTTCCGCATTTGGTTTGGATCAAGACCGGATCAAACTTGATGTTGGAATGAGTTTGGGACTTCAGTATTACACCGGCCTGGTGTTTGAGATCATCCATGATGAACCGCATCAGGTTGGACAGCTCTGTGGGGGAGGGCGCTATGATGATCTGGTCGCCTTGCTTGGTGGCAGTTGCTCCCAACCCGCATCTGGTTTTTCTTTCAACCTGGAGTCCGTCTGCGCAGCGCTTGAGGTTGAAAACAGGTTTCCCCAAAGAGCGAAGCTAATTCCCCAGGTGCTTGTTGTCCCTGCTGACAGGCAGAATGCTTCAGTGGCAGTGAACCTTGCCGAGACTCTGCGCTCTTTGGATTGGCAGGTTGAGCTTGATGTTCACCCTCGAACAGCAGTTGACAGCATAGCCTACGCTCGCTACAACAGCGTTCCTTTTGTCGTGCTTGCGGGAAGATCGGACAGTTCGATCACGCTTGCCGATTTGCGTCGGGATCAGGAGCTGCAACTGGATCGCGCAGGTATTATTCGTGCGCTGAAATCAGCGTTCGATGAAAGCTGCTGAGGGACTCGATGGGCGATACGGTTCTCAGGTTTGCTTTGCCAAGCAAGGGTGCGCTCGAACAGCCGAGTTTGGACTTTCTTGCCGCAGCCGGCATGAAGGTTTACAAACCTAACAGGCGGCA
>DAOTWC010000086.1:0-29851 GCA_034435995.1 Anaerolineae bacterium
CAAACGCCCGAAGAGGTTCAGTTGAACAACGTTGATCTTGAACTAGGCCCGTTAAAGGGTAACATCGGCAGCCAGCATTTTGAACTGCCGCCAGATATTGATCTTTCGCGGTACGCAAGCGTGGTGATCTTCAGCCCCCTTACCAACCTGGTGTTCAGCAGCGCTCCGCTGTAGCGAGCGGTTTGTTTCAAACAGAGGATGGTGATCAGTGGGCGGTGTGTATGCAAACCTGGCTCCTATCTACGATCTGATCGGCATGGCCGATTTCAGCGCCGCCATGACCCCGCGGTTGGTAGATTTCGCTCAGCGACACGATTGGTTGGGCCGTCGCATCGTGGATTTGGGCTGCGGTACGGGGGCTGGGCTGCGCTGGCTGGCTCAACGCGGTTACATTGTCACTGGCGTAGACGTCTCCCCCGAGATGTTGGCCCAGGCCCGCGCAGCGCTCGACAGCGAACGCCTCAACGCCGATCTGCTCGAACGCGACATCCGTGACCTGGGGCCAGACCTGGCCGGAACTGATCTGGCACTTGCGCTTGACGTGCTCAACGAACTCAACAGCCTGCGTGACCTTGAGTCGGTGTTTCGCGGCGTCCACGCCGTGCTCAACGCCGGCAAAATGCTCATCTTCGATCTGCACACAATACAGGGCCTAGCTGAAATGGGAATGCAGGGACACACGGTAGCGCGCGACACCGCCGATCTGACAGTTATCACTGCTGACCAGTACGACTATGAACGCCAGGTCAACGACCGCCGCTATCTGGTTTTCCAGCGCACAGGCCAGGTTTGGAGTCGCACAGAAGCCAATCGCGCACTGCGCGCCTTTCCTGCCCAAGCAGTTGCGACTTTGCTTCAGCGCTGCAGTTTCCAGGTTAGCCATGTGCTCGACCTCAACTTCAACACCTTCGAACCGGGCGTGTCGCGTGCCGCCCGCGTCATTTTCGTCGCTGAAAAGCGCTGACTACCGCACTAATCTATGAACGATTCGCTCTCCACTCCCGACACGCTGATACTGCCGGTAGACCCTGAACACACTGCAATGCGCATGACTGTCCTTGGCCTGTTTGTTGCCGGCTGGGCGCTCAGCTTTGTCGTACTCAACGCGCTTATCCCCTCCCAGGGCTTCAACCTTATTGCCATTATCGCCAGCTTTGCGCTGACCGCGCTGCTGAATCAACAGCTTGAGCGCGCGCTCAAGCGGCGCTGGCCCAGCGGCCGTGTCCTTTACGGCAGCAGCAGCAGCGTCCAGATTGCGCAGCGCGGCCAGGTCCAACAGCAGATCCAAACCAGCCATCAGGTCAATGTGCTGACCTGGCGTTTCCAGATTCGCCGGCGCTCGCGTGTGCCAAAAGGCTGGTACATGGTTGCGTGCGCGCTTGAGCAGGATGACGTTTACCTCCCCGTGTACACGTTTATGTCCCCTCAGGATTTCGAGCAGCTCAACGCTGGCAGCTATTTCACGCCGCTGGTTAGCCGCAAGGAGATGAACGCTGGCGTGCCAGCCCACCAAAGCGACCTGCGCATGGCTGGTGAGCAGCGCCGGCTGCACATGGCCGAAAGCGCGCGCTGGCACAGCGGAGCCGAAATGACGGCCAGTGACTTCAAGCGCTACATTGTGTGGCTTCAGGAGCGTTTTCCGCAGTGGATGCCCGCCATACTTTAGGCGCACTGGCGCTGGCTGCCCTGCTGCTGGCTGTAAGCCCAGCGCTGGCGCAGCAGACGGGCGCGCTCGAATTGTTCCGTTCAGTGGAGGGCACGCTTGGCCCAGGCGAATCACAGAGCTGGACTTTTTCGGCCACTGATGGCGCTGTTCTGTCGTTCGTGCTGCGGGCTGCATCTGGCAATCTAGACCCAGTGCTGCGGATCGCCAACAGTGCCGGAGTCGAACTAATCGCCAACGACGACTACGATTATCCCAACTCGCGCGATGCGCTGCTGGAGGCCATCACCATCCCCCGGCTGGATACCTATACCGTAACGGTGTCGGGTCATGGCAGCACTGCTGGCGCCTATCAACTGGCGCTGCTGGCTGGCTACGCTGAGGTCGCTTTGCACGAGACATTTGATGATGAAAGCGCCTGGGACAGCACCAACCCGCGCCTCACGCTGAACACCAGCGGCGGCCAGCTCGCGCTGCAGCTCGGCGGCGCGCAGGAACGCGCGGTGGCTACGCTGCGCGCTGGCGATAAGCACAGCGATTTCTTCGCCCGTGTCCAGGTCGCCGAAGTGACTGGCCGCCCCGGCTGGGCCGTCGGCCTCACCGCGCGCCAACAGGACGCGCGCAACTATTACCTGTTCCAGGTCAACCACCAGGGCCAATGGCGTTTTCTGCTGCGCGCGCCGCTTGGCGACCGAACGCTGCGCGACTGGGCCACTCACCCGGCCATTGCGCCCGGCGCTGCGACCTTTACGCTCAGCATCATGGCCAGCGATAACGGCTTTGACCTGTTTTACAACGATCTCTTTCTCAGCCGGGTGCTGGACGACACACTCACAGAGCCAGGCACGGTAGGCCTGTCCGTTGAGACTACCTCAGCGCCGGACTCGTTAGTCACCGCCCGCTTCGAGACGCTTTCGCTGACCACGCCCATGCTTGTTGACGGCGCCCGAATCGTGCCAGACCGCCTGACAGTGAGCCGGGACGGGCGGGTGATGGCCCGCGAACTGCAGCGACGCCACCTCATCCCCGCTGCCGGTGACATGCGCCTCACCGTGCCGGAGAGTTTCGTCACGTTCAATCGCCCCGGCGTGAACCGGATTGCTCTGGCCAGCGGCCAATCGTTCCGCGGTCTGGCTGTCGGTACAACGTTCGAGTGGCAGATCAGCAGCGCGGCCGGGCCGGCAGGCTGCGGCCTGATCGTCCGCGCCGCAGGCGACACGCGCTACGTGCTGGCCTACCTCGATCAGACAGGCGGCTACGGCGTCTCTGAGCGCAGCGGAGACGAATTCGCGCCTGGCATTTTCGGCGAACAGCCAGGCTTAAGCGGCAGCACACATCACCTGCTGCTCATCGCCAGCGGCCCGCTGCTGCGCTACTACGTCAACGGGGGCTACGCCGGCGCGCTGGAAATCTCGGTGGAGAGCGGTGGGCTGGCCGTGGCGGCGGTCAACTTCGAGCCGTCCAACACCTCGTGTACCTTCCGCGACACCTGGCTGTGGAGCTGGGACTGACATCAACGTACCCTGGTACGGGTGTTGCGCAGGCAGCATTCTGGCTACAATAGCTGCATGCAATCGCTTGACGCTGCCATACTGCGCACTGTTCTCTACGCTGATGTGTTCGATTTTCCGCTCACGGTTGAGGAACTGCATTTCTATCTTGTCTTTGACCGGCCAACCAGCGCAGTCGAGGTACGCTGCGCCCTTGATACTTCGCCAGCCCTGACAGCCGCGCTTTTCTACGATGGCCAGTATGTCATGCTGGCAGCGCGCGCTGTGCTGGCAGCCCGGCGCGCACAGCGCGAACAAGCGTCGCAGCGCCTGTGGCCGCTGGCGGAACGCTATGGGCGCTGGCTGGCGCGCCTGCCGTTCGTTCGAATGGTTGCTGTCACTGGCGCGCTGGCCGTGCGCAACGCAGCTAGTCCACAGGATGACCTGGATTACTTTCTGCTGACGGAGCCGGGCCGCGTGTGGCTGGCGCGCGCCTTCGCGGTGCTGCTGGTGCGGCTGGCCCGGCTGCGCGGAGTCAAACTGTGCCCCAATTACGTTGCTGCGTCCTCTGCGCTCAGGCAGGATCGCTGCGATCTCTTTACTGCGCATGAAGTTGCACAGATGGTTCCTCTATATGGGCTGGAGCTGTACTGGTCGCTGCGGGCGGCCAATTCGTGGGTGGCAGCGCACCTGCCCAACGCAGGCGCTCCGCTCTACATTCCGGATATAAGGCCTGACGCCGCTGTATGGCGCATCGTGAAGCGGCTGCTGGAGGCGAGCCTCAACAATCGCCTCGGCGATGCCCTGGAAAATTGGGAGCGTCAGCGCAAGGTGCGGCGCTTCGCACCCCAAACGCGCCAGCCGCAGTCCGCTGCCCAGCTCGATGCGACGCAAATCAAGGGCCATTTCAACGACTACGGCCAGCGTGTTCTGCAAGCCTACGAGGAACGGGTGCGCCGCTACCGGCTTGACAGCCTGTCTCTCCCTGCCACCGGTGATTGACAAGCTGGCCGTTCAACCAGAATCAGCAGGCAGGGCCTCGCGGCGCCTGCCTGCTGGTTTTTTTGAAACACTGTCGCGTTTCGCTGCAGCTAGCGAACGCCCATAACCCTGCCGAGCGCATCGCACGCCGGGCACGTGCCGTTGCGGCGGAACATCGCATAACCGCCCATCGGGTCATCACCGCCCATATCGGGGAAGTCCACATTCCAAACAATCATCATGCGCACTCGCCCGCTCTGAGCAGACAGAGTCGCTGCTTCAGCCAGCCAAGCGGCATGCTGCGCAATCGTCACATTCTGCGCCCAGGCAAATCCCGCAGGGATAGGCCGGCCCAGGTCCTCACCAGAGAGATACCCCAGCTCGGTCCAGGCTGCCTGCTTGCCGGGGAAAGACGCCAGACCGCGGTTGAGCATCTGGCTGAAATAGCGGGTGGGGTAGTAGTTGCGTGGGTCCCCGCTGTTGGCGCTGGGCGCAACGATGCCCTCGTTGTAGTGCAGGCCAACGTAATCGAGATACTGCGCCGCCCCGGCCGCTGCCATCTGCTGCATGAACACGTCGTCGTTGCAGCCGTTGGGATTGCAGCCAGCCGCCCCAAAGAAACCGGTGGGGGCTGGCGCGCCGCTGATTACCAGCGTCTCCGGACGGCGCGACTTGATCGCGTTAAACGCAGCGGCCAGCAGGCGTGTGTAATTCGCCCCATTTACCTGCCCTGTCGGCCACTCGCGGTCAATGTTCGGCTCGTTCCACACCTCAATTGCGTCCACGCCCAGGGCGGCTACTTCGCCCACAAACTGCGCGTAGCGGCTGATGTAACCGTCGAAATCGCCCATCTGGCTGGGCTGTCCTACGATGCCCACCAGCAGCTTAAACCCGTTGGCGCGCGCATCTTGCAGCCAGCCGGCAATTGTGCCAGTGCCGTCTCCTAGGTTGTAACGGTACTGCTTCTTGACCCACGTCATACCTGAGCGGCGCATCAGGTTCACCGTGTTGGCGTTCAACTGCAGCACATGCCCCCCCAGCTCGAAGCTGCCGGAAGCTGCGCTGCCCGCTACGGGGGCTGGCAGGTTGGTGCTGCCTTCGGGCGCCGGCGCTGGCACAGCAGCGTTCACCTGTTCGCACACAGCCACCGCTTTGAGATCGAAGCTGACGCGCGCCTGGTAAACCTGGCCGCGCAGGTCGGTAATGGTGAAAATCCAACCCCAGTAAACTTTGCGCGCGGCGTTTGGATCATCAAGAGTAATACACCCTACATCAATTCCGCCTGGCTCGAACTGAGCCTGCTCAAACGTGTAGCTCCGAACCAGCGTGAGATTGACGGAGCGCTCGGCCTCAATCGCCTTGCGGGCTGCGTCGAAGCCGCGCCACACCGGATCGTTGGGTGTCGGCGTCGGCCCGGCCTGGGCGTATGCAGGCGTGGGCGCTGTGCTCAACACCAGCGCCGCCAACAGCAGCACCGTCATAAAGGCCCCAGCGGCGCGCCAGAAAAAACGAGTCGTCAGATGCATCGTTAGAATACCTCGTCAAACCATCCTAAAATACGCTTGCGCCCGCGCCCGGCAGTGGGCAGCGCAAAACACAGCGCCTAAGACTACCGGAATCGTAGCAATTTGCAAGATTGACTGCGCCAACGTAGGCCAAACGCCTGCTTTATCAACCGAGTTCCTGAGCGGCCGCCTGGCGCAGGAACGCCAGCTTCTCCACCAGCTCAACCTCCCCCTGCTGGGCCAGTATCGGCCCAACCGCATCCATAACTTCCAGCAGCGCTTGGCCGAACTCCCCCGCTCGCTGGGCAATCATGTCGCGCGCCTGTTCGTCGCTGGCGCTCATAAGCAGTTCGTTCACAAACTGCAGTTCAGGCCGCATATTGGCCTGCAGCGCCGCAGCAACAAGATCATACACCTGCTTGAGGCGCGCGCTGGCACTGATGTCGCCCCGCTGTTCGGCTTTCTCAATATTTGCGGCCAGCACAGCCATGAAGGTATCGTCAATCAGGTCCAGGTTTTCAGCAATTACTGACTCCGGCTGGGGACTGTTGACAATCTGCTGCAGCAGGTTGACTGCTTCCTGCATCACCATCTGCGTCTGCTGGTCTATAACCGCTGTCAATTCGAGCAGCCGCGCGCGCGTGCGCTCCAGCGCCTCGCGCTGGGCAGCAGGGGCCTGCCCGATGCGTGCTGTCAGCTCCTGAAAGAAATGGTAATCCATTGCTGGGCGCACCAAACCCACCAGCGCCTGCAGGTGTTCGTCTTTGGAGGCGTAGCTAAATGTGAGATTGACAAAGTCGGCCAGGCTGGCCTGTTCGCCCAGCGCATTTACAGCCGCCGCCACTTCCCGCACTACTGCTTCCTGTGCCTGGGCGCGGCGCGCCAGCTCCTGACCAAAGGCAGTGTGTTGGGCTGCCTGGTTTTGAATCTCCAGAAGGCGCTGCACCAGATCAGGCCGGCCTTCCTGCATGGCGCGCTGTGCCATTACTGCAACCGCTTGGAAGAACTCGGCGCGAATACTTGTGTCGCGCTCTTTTAGCGCGCGAGGCAGGTCCGCTGGCGCGGTCTGGAGCAGCGTTTCCACCAGCCTGATGACGCTGCGCTGCGCCTCCATCATCTCCGGCGTGACCCCGTCCGCCGCCAGAATCTGGTCTACTAGATTCTGCATTGTAAGGGCGTGGCGCGGTTGAAACAAATAACCCTTCACCGAATTCGGCGGCAGCAGGCTCATCAGCTCGCGGGTGAGATCGCCGATAGCGCGCTCTTGCTGTTCGCGCGGCAGGCCCAGCTCCATTGGCACGTAAGAGATCAGAAGTTCCTTTGCCCCATCGTGATAGAGCAAGGGTGTTGCTATCTGGTTTATTGCGCCGCACTGCGGGCAGCGTGCGCTGTTGAGGCGGCCATTGAGCAGGCGCATTTTGGCCTCTGGGTCGCTGCCCACATCAATAAGCGCCTGTATCGCTATCGCGTATGGCTGGCGGCATGAGGGACACTGAACGGTCATACTGCGGGTGCGAGGGGCCATGTTGTCTCCGTGTATATGACTATGCGAATTAAGAGTTGAGGGGAACAGGCGCTGCAGCCATGCCGCCCCGAATACCGCACTCACTCACTGCTGCAGCGGCAGCGTAAAGTGAAATGTTGCGCCGGCCCCCAGCCTGCTCTCCACACCGATGCTGCCGCCGTGCGCCTCGACAATTGCCTTAGCCAAGTACAGACCCAAGCCTGTCCCTTGGGTCTTTCTGCTCAGCGCGCCATCCACGCGGAAAAACCGCTCAAAAATGTGTTCCTGATCCGCCTCGCTAATGCCGACACCCTGGTCGCGCACGAAAACCGTTGCCGTATAGGCGTCGGCCCAGCCGCCCACCTCGATCTCACCGCCGTCTGGTGAATACTTGATAGCGTTGCTTACCAAGTTATCCAGCACCTGGCGCAGGCGGACCTCGTCGCCCTGCACGATCGGGAAATCCGACGGGAACGACAGCACGAAGCGATGCTTGGTCGTCTGTGTGCTGAACCGCTCCACCGAGCGCGCAGCCAGCGCATCCAGCCGTACATCGCTGATGTCCAGCCGCATTTGCTGAGCGCGCAGTTTGCTGGCGGCCAGCAGGTTTTCGATCAGCTCGGTCAGCCGGTCGGCCTCTTCCTCAATGACTGCCAGCCCGCCCCGGATCACCTCTGGGTTCCACGAGGCGTCTTCGCGGCGCAGCGTTCCGGCATAGCCTTTGATCAGCGCTACCGGCGTCTTGAGTTCATGCGAGACCGTCGAGATGAAGACGTTCTGCATTTCCTGAGCGCGCCGAAAGTTGGTGATATCACGCACATTTGCGATGATGTTTGCCAGCCGCCCGTCAGCCGTAAACAAGGGCGCATAAGTGATACCGATGCTCAGCGTTAGCCCATCTGGGCGCAGAATATCCCCTTCTACATACAGTGTTTCGGGTGTCGAGTCTTTCACCGGACGCTGCGGCCACCCGTTGTCTATCGCTTCAGTCAGATCGCCCTGCTCGACCCTGCTCCACACGATAACATCGTTGTGATGTCGCTCTTGAGCATCGGCCGCCCGCCAGCCGGTCATGCGCTCCAGCGCTCGGTTAAAGCGCTGGATCCTCAGCTCAGGGTCCAGGATCATGACACCGTCGGCGCTGTACTTCAAGAAGGCGTCCAGCCGCTGCCGCTCACGGTCCATGCGCTCATAAAGCTGGGCGTTGTGCACCGCGATCGCCGCTTGATCGGCAAAGCTCTGCAGAATCTGCAGGTCGTTAAGCGTGGTGCTGCCCACATAATCGCGGAACACCAGCAGCAGCCCAACAGGCTCTCCCGCAATCGCCAGCGGCAGTGGGAACGACTGGCGCAGGCCTGGGTCAATATCCGCCGCCATCGCAGCCAGCTTTTTCTCCAGCGCCGCCACATCGAGAACGCCGCCGTCTCTGGTGAACAAGCCGCTAACATGCGCCTCCAGGCGCGGCACTAGCGCGCTGTCAATATTGATCGTGGCACGGATGCGGTAACGGCCAGTGGCGCTGTCTGGCAGCGCGACCAAGCCCACGACGCGCCCCGCCAGCATAAGCACAGATGCCTTGAGAACGAGCTTCAGCACCTCGCTCAGGTCGAGCTGGGCGGTCATTGCGCGCGAGATTTCGAGCAGCAAATCTCGCTGGCGCACTCGGTAATCAGGAAGCAGCAGCATAAGATGGATTGTATCACGCCGGCCATAAGCCAGAAAGCAGCACCCTACAAATCTATTACACTTCTAACGCCCAACTGCGCAGTGCCGGGCAGGCGTGAAGGCAGCGTCAGCTTTTCTTAAACTATTTTTAAATTTTAAATAGCAATCTCGTAAACCTAGGCGGGTAAGTTAACGCTCACAGAGTCGAGACGACGCGACAAGCGGGAGATTCAGTCTTGGCAGTCGGCCCCATCATTGAATCGGCCTCTCACCCACCGCAGGTTGGCCCGTTGGCTAAGTTGAGCCAGCGTCTGCGCTCAGGGGACAACATCGCTGGCTGGTTGTTCGCGCTGCCGGCGGTGCTGCTCATCTTCGTGTTTGGCATCTTTCCTATCGGCTACGCGGCTTACATGAGCCTTCATCGCTGGCGCATCCGCCAGGGCGAGTTCCTGTGTCAAGCCAACGCAGAAGCTGCCGGTAGCAACCCCATCCTGTTCATCCGCGGCTGCTTGGAGAACTACGAAAAAGCGGTCATCGGCGATTGGGGCGGCCTGGCCCTCTTCTGTTTGGGGTTTGTGCTCCTGTTTGTAGCCTACCGCGCGTGGATTAGGCTGGCCCAGCACGACGAATCGTTAGCGCATCTGGCGGCACGGCTTGCCATCACGCTCGCCATCATCGCCGTGAGTTTCGCCATCATTATTTACGGCTACAACACCATGCTGGGCGCGCTGGCACGCCGCGACCAGGGTTTTCTCAAGGGCTTGCAGATTACGTTCTACTACGCTTTTGGCAGCATACCGCTGCAGCTTGTGCTCGGCTTGGTGCTGGCATACGTCCTGCACAGCAAGATACGCGGCAAGCAGATGTATCGCATGCTGTTCTTCCTGCCCTATGTCACGCCCACAGTGGCCGCCGCGGTGGTGTTCGGCACAGTCTTCAGCGGGCGCGACACATCGCTGGCGAACCAGCTCATCACTGCTTTGGGCGGCAATGTGCAGCGCTGGTTGTCCGAAGCGCGCCCTTTCCTCAACGTGATGTTCGGCCTCAACCTAGAAGGCTTCATTGCTGGCCCCAGCATGGCGCTGATGTGCGTCATCATCCTGGGCATCTGGACCTACACCGGCTACAACGCCGTGATCTTCATGGCCGGCTTGGGCAACATCCCAACCGATCTGTACGAGGCAGCCCGCGTTGACGGCGCCAGCGAGTGGCACGTTTTCCGTCACATCACCCTGCCCCTGCTTTCGCCTGTGACGTTTTACCTGTCGCTGCTTGGCTTCATCGGCACGTTTACGGCGTTCAACACGCTGTTCGTCATGCGCACTCCGGCGTCTCAGGAAACGCTCAACACCTCCGCCTTGGTAATCTTCGACACTTTCCGCGCGCAGAATCGCTGGGCAGAGGCGACCGCCCAAGCGATTGTGCTTATGGGAATCGTGCTGGTGCTGACGCTCATTCAGCGCAGCCTGTTCGAAAAGCGAGTGTTCTATGGCTGAAGACACGCTGGCAAAGAACACGGCGCTCGTGCGCCCTGTGGCTTCTGCCGAGACAACGCGGCCTGAGAAATCACCCTGGGGACGCCGCCTCAGCCGCCTGCTGCTTTACACGGCCCTGTCGGCAGCAGCCGTGATCGCCATGGTGCCGTTCCTGTGGATGATCAGCAACTCGCTGATGACGCTGGGCGAAACGCAGGTGCGCCGCCTCGTGCCAGCCTCACCTCAGTGGGAAAACTACGTCCAAGCGTGGAACCAGGCGCGGTTCAGCGTCTACTTTCTCAACAGCTGCATCATCACCGCCGTTACCATTGCTGGCCTGCTGGTCGTCTCGATCAGCGCCGCCTATGCTTTCGCCCGCATCAAGTTCGTCGGGCGCGGGCTTGTTTTCACGCTGCTTCTGGTCACGTTGATGATCCCTGAAGCCGTCACGCTTATTCCCAACTACCTGATCGTCGGCGGTCAGATTTTCCCGCTGCCCCGCACGCTGCCAGAGTTCCCTTTCCTGAGCTGGCAGCTGGGCAACTCGTGGATTGACACACTGCCAGCGCTGACTGTGCCGTTCATGGGCAGCGCCTTCAGCATCTTTCTGCTGCGCCAGTTCTTCGCCCAAATTCCGCACGAGCTGTACGACGCCGCGCGCATTGACGGCGCAGGCCACCTGCGTTTCCTGCTCCAGATCGTGCTGCCGATCAGCCGCGCCCCGGTTTTCACTGTGGGCCTGCTCACCTTCATCGCGTCCTGGAACGCCTTCCTGTGGCCGCTGATCGTGACCAATGACGACCGCTGGCGGCCGATCGCTGTAGGTTTGTACCGTTTTTCCGACGAGGCCGGCACGCAGACACACCTGCTGATGGCCGGGGCGTTGATCACAATTCTGCCGATCCTCGTTCTTTATTTCCTGACACAGAAGTCGTTCACCGAGGGTATTGCCACTACAGGGTTGAAAGGTTGAGTCCCGATTGATGTGTTAAGTCTCGGCTGCAGCAGCCGTGCTTAAACGAGGCCTATAGCCTCGGGTAAAACCGCAAGTTACAACGTATCCACAGTATAGGAGAGGTTAAACAAACATGCTCAAACGTGTCAGTCTAGTTCTGATTCTAGCCTTTGCTGTCATGAGCCTTGCCGCCCCCGCGCTAGCCCAGGACGACCCTTATGCCAACGTTGACCCCAGCGGTCAGACCGTCGTGTTCTGGCACCAGCACAGCGGCGCGCGCGAAGAGCAGCTTCAGCGCATCGTCGAGAACTTCAACGCGACCAACGAATTCGGCATCACTGTCACTGCCATTAATCAGGGCAGCTACAACGACATCTACAACCGTGTGACCACCAACCTGGCCAGCGGGACTGGCGATCTGCCGCAGTTAGTCGTCGCTTACGGCAACCAGGCCGCCACCTACTTCCTCAACGACGGCTTGGTGGACATGAACCTGTTCGTCAACAGCCCGACCTGGGGCCTGACCGAAGAGGAGAAGGCGGACTTCTTCGAGGCCTTCTTCAACGCCGATGTGTTCCCGCAGTACGACGGCGTGCGCCTGGGCTTCCCGCCCAATCGTTCGATGGAAGTCATGTACTACAACGCCGACTGGCTGGCTGAGCTGCGCGCCGCCGGTGCCATCAGCTTCGACGGCCCGCCCACCACGCCGGAGCAGTTCCGCGAGGCCGCCTGCGCCGCTGTGAGCAACCCCTTCAGCGGCGCCACCAGCGACGTCGCGCCCATCGGCTACCAGCTCAGCACCGACGCATCCCGCTTTGCGAGCTGGACGTTTGCGTTTGGCGGCGATATTTTCGACTACGAGGCTAACCAGTACACCCTTAACAGCGAGGGCGCGATCGCGGCGATCAGCTTCCTCGACAGCCTGTTCGAAGAGGGCTGCGCTGGCGAGATCTTCGAGCGCTTTGGCGACCAAGCCAACTTCGGCAACGGCGTGACCTTGTTTACCGTTGGCTCAAGCTCTGGCCTGCCCTTCTACCGCACCGCGGTCGAGACTGGCGCTAACTTCAACTGGAGCGTTGCCGCTATCCCCCACACCACGCCGGAGCCAGTGCAGAATCTGTACGGCGCTAGCGTGAGCATCCCCGTCACCACCCGCGAGGGCGAGCTGGCCGCTTGGCTGTTCGTCAAGTATTACACGTCGCCTGAAGTGCAGGCAGAATGGGCAGTAGCCAGCAACTACTTCCCCGTGCGCATTAGCAGCGCCGAGAGCCTGACCGACTACTTCGCAGAGAACCCGACTTACAAGACAGCTTTCGATCTGCTGCCCTTCACCAAGGCTGAACCGTCCGTTCCGGGCTACGATCCGGTGCGCGAAGAGATCAGCCGCGTGCTGACGGCCATCATCACTGACGCCGACACCCGCCCGATTGCGGACATCCTGGCAGAGCTGAACGAGTTCGCCAACACCGAGCTGGCTGACGCTTCGGTGCGGATCGGCGGCTGACGCAAACGTCATCACAACAACATAGTGCAAACAGCGGGGCAGCCCAAACAAGCTGCCCCGCAGCTTCTTTCGCCCACACTCCCCGGAGCGCAGGCCCCTGGCAAGCCGTTGAACCGCCACCGGCCCGCTGCTACAATAACAATGACCGCTGTTTCTGATTTGCCAGCACACTGTACAGGAATCACCCGATGGCTGAGGTCTCGCCGCTGCGCCAGCAGTACCTGGACATCAAGCGCCAATATCCGGACTGCATCCTTTTTTTTCGCCTGGGCGATTTCTACGAGACATTTGACGACGACGCCGAAATCGCCGCGCGCGAGCTGGACATCACGCTCACCAGCCGGCCCGTGAGCAAAACCACCCGTGTGCCGATGGCGGGCGTGCCGCATCACGCGCTGGAAAACTACGTTGCCCGCCTCATCGAGCGGGGCTATCACGTCGCCGTGTGCGATCAGGTAGGCGAAGTTGACGGACGCGGCCCGGTCGAGCGGCAGGTGACCCGCGTCATCACGCCGGGAACCGTCATTGAGCCGGAGCTGCTGGCTGAAAAACAGGCCAGCTATCTGCTGGCGCTGCTGCCGGTAGGCGATGCGCAAACCGGCCAGTGGGATCGCGCCGGGCTGGCCTACGTGGATGTGACTACCGGCGAGTTTGCTGCCACCCAGCTTGAGGGCGAAAACGCCGCTGTGTTGGTCCTAGAGGAACTGGCGCGGCTAGCGCCCCGCGAAGTGCTTATGCCGCAGTCCTGGGCAGAGCGCGGCGTGTCGCTGCCCAGCGGAATCCACCTCACGCCTCTGGCCGACTGGCGCTTTGAGCGCAGCGCTGCAGAACAGACCCTGACCAGCCACTTTCGTGTGCGCACGCTCGACGGCTTTGGCCTGCGCGACCTGCCGTTTGGCGTGGGCGCTGCCGGAGCCATCCTCCACTACCTGCGCGAGACGCAGCGCGGCAGCCTGGGGCAGATCATGTCGCTGCGCACCTACTCTACTGCCAGTTTCATGGTGCTGGACCCATTCACACGCCGCAACCTGGAACTCACCGAAACGCTGCGCGACCAAAAGGCGCAGGGGAGCCTGCTCAGTGTGCTCGATCGCACGGTAACAGCGATGGGCGCGCGCCTCCTGCGCGCCTGGATCAGCCAGCCGCTGCTCGAGCTGAGCCGGCTGAACGCGCGCCTGGACGCCGTCGAAGCGCTGACTGGCGACGCCGTCCGGCGCGAGGAACTGCGCCGCCAGCTGCGCGCGATCAGCGATGTTGAACGCCTGACCAATCGGCTGCTCATCAACCGCGCCGGGCCGCGTGACTTGCTGGCGCTGCGCGACAGCCTGGCTGCCCTGCCTACCATCCGGGCGTTGATTGAACCGCTGCCCGCCCTGCGCGCGCTGGCTGACGGCCTAGACCCGTGCACAGAGGTCTACGAGCACATCGGGCGCGCTATTGCTGACGATCCCCCCGCCGCGCTCAACGCAACCGGCGTGATCCGCCCAGGCTATGCACAAGAGTTAGACGACCTGTTGGCCACTACGCGCGACGCGCGTGAGTGGATCGCCAACCTAGAGCCAGCGGAGCGCAGGCGCACCGGCATCAACGCGCTTAAAGTGGGCTATAACAAGGTTTTC
This sequence comes from Anaerolineae bacterium, assembly GCA_034435995.1. Classification (GTDB taxonomy): domain Bacteria; phylum Chloroflexota; class Anaerolineae; order Aggregatilineales; family Phototrophicaceae; genus DAOTWC01. The sequence continues at coordinate 14,362 of DAOTWC010000086.1, forward strand.
GGCTACTACATCGAGGTGAGTAAGGCGCAGCAGCACAACGTCCCGGCGGACTACATCCGCAAGCAGACACTCGTCAACGGCGAGCGCTACATCACGCCGGAGCTGAAAGAGTATGAAACGCTGGTGCTCAACGCTGAGGAGCAGATTCTGGAGGTTGAACGCCGCCTGTTTGACGCGCTGTGCCGCGACCTGTCCCGCGACGGACAGCGCCTCATCAAGACTGCCCGCATGATCGCCCACCTTGATGCCTTCCTGTCGCTGGCCGAAGTCGCTGTCCGCGAGGGGTACGCGCGGCCCACACTCACCGAGGACAACGTGCTGATCATTCGCGCGGGGCGGCATCCTGTTGTTGAGAAGCTGTTGGAAAGCGGCGCGCGCTACGTGCCCAACGACACGCACTTCGACACCGCCGCTCGCGTTCATATCATCACCGGGCCGAACATGTCCGGCAAGTCAACGTACATCCGGCAGGTCGCGCTCATCGCGCTCATGGCGCAGATCGGCAGCTTTGTGCCCGCAGACGAAGCAATCATCGGGCTGGTGGACCGCATCTTCGCCCGCATCGGCGCCCAGGACGAAATCCACGCTGGCCAGAGCACGTTCATGGTCGAGATGACGGAAACGGCGCGCATTCTCTCCGGCAGCACCGAGCGCAGCCTGCTCATCCTGGACGAAGTGGGCCGCGGCACTTCGACTTACGACGGCATGGCGATCGCCCGCGCCGTCATCGAATACATCCACAACAATCCGCGCCTCAACTGCCGCACGCTGTTCGCCACCCATTATCACGAGCTGACTGAGCTGCCCAACATCCTGCCGCGCGCGCGCAACTTCAATGCGGCTGTTACCGAGGAAGGCGACGACGTTGTTTTCCTGCACCGGATTGTTCCAGGCGGCGCGGACCGCAGCTACGGCATCCACGTGGCGCAGCTCGCCGGCATGCCGCGCCCTGTGGTGGATCGCGCCCGCGAGCTGCTGGCGCAGCTTGAACAGCAGGGCAGCGACTTTCAGCTGCGCCCGCCCCCCAAACCAATGCAGCTCAGCTTCTTCGATAACACGCCGCACCCGGCGTTGGTCGCGCTGCGCAAACTCGAAGTGGACAGCCTCAGCCCGCTGGAGGCCCTGACACACCTCTACGAGCTTAAGCGCATGGCCGCGGCTGATTGAGGTCGGCAGCGCGCGTCAATCGCCTGCGGCGAACGTCGGCGACACCGCTTCCGGCCGCGGCTCGGGGATCAGCGCCTCATCCTCGGCCAGCAGGTTCTCCGATACCAGCACCCGCTTAAACGCGACGATCGCCACTTCCAGCATGTGCGGGTCCGGCTGGCGCGTGGTGAGGTGCTGCAGCGCCAGGTTCGGCTTGATCAGCGTCCGCACCAGCGGGTTTTTCATGTGTCGCGCCGAGAACTGAATCGTCTCGTAAGCGATCCCGGCTATGACCGGAATCAGCAGCACGCGCGACAGGATCAGCAGCGCGAACGGCGGACGGCCCAACAGCGAGAACACCAGCACGCTCACAAACGCCACCGTCAGCAGAAACGCTGTGCCGCAGCGCGGGTGCTCAATCGGGAAGCGCTGCACCACCTCCGGCGTGAGTTCAGCGCCGGCTTCGTAGGCATTGATCGTCTTGTGCTCGGCCCCATGATAGCCAAAGAGCCGCTTCACGTCCGGTATGCGTCCAATAGCCCAGATATATGCGACCAGCAGCGACACCTGGATCACGCCCTCGATCAGGTTCACCAGAAAAGCGCTGAACCCGATCGGCGCAGAGCCTTCCGGCGTCAGCCCCAATAGATTGCCGATGCCTGTGGCCGCCGTTGTCGGCAGCAGAAAGAACAAGCCAATCCCCAGCGCCAGCGAGAAGGCGATTGTAACCCACCCGATCGGGCCGTTGAAATCCACCTTCTCTTCCTCGCCCACGGCCACATCGGCTGACCACATCAACGCCCGTGTGCCCAGGCCCAGCGCATCCCACAACCCAATCACCCCGCGCACGAACGGCGTCTTGATGATGCGCCCGCGGTACAGCGTGCGGTTCAGCGGCGTTTCGTGCACGACGATCTGGCCCTTCGGGTCGCGCACAGCGACCGCTGCCATGTGCGCCCCGCGCATCATCACGCCCTCGATCACCGCCTGGCCGCCGTAGGAAAACTTGATCTCGCGCGGAGATTGGTTCTCTGCCATGCCTTTACACCTGTCTCTACTCGAACTGCATCGTGACTGCTGCTGACTCGCTCACGTCGCGGACTGCCGCCGCGCCCTCAGGCTGGATCAAAATCGCTGCCGGGCCGCCCACTGCGCAGCCGTCAACCGGATTGCAGCGCGCACCATCTAGACGCAAACGGTAAGCGCCATTATCTGGACGCAGCAGGCGTGTGTTTCCATACTGGTCCATCAGGTACGCTTTTTCGCCCGTCGCGCCAATTTCGACCACAGCGCCTGCCTCACCGCGCGCCCACGCCAGCAGCGTCTGGCGTCCATCACGGTGGGTCAAACGCACGGCGTTAGCCCGCGCCGTGCGGGCGCGCTGAGCGCCAACAGCGTCACCTAGATAGCGCGTCACTGTCTGCCAGGCGCGGTACGCTGGGCGCGGCTGCTGGTCCGCTGGGCTGAGAATGCCGAACGACTCGCCGCCAGGGGGAAGCGCCTGATCGTACAGTTTGTACACTGCGATCCGTTCCGCCCCTGCTGCCAGCCCTAATGCCGCCGCCTGCACCAAAAAGGCCGCCTGCTGCTCTAAGTCAAGCTGGTACACCGGCCGCACCACCGGCCACTGCGGGTCGTCGGTGGGCGCGGCGTTAGTCTCGTTAATCCAGATGCGCTTGTCAGTCAGGCCGTAGCGGTTGAGCAGCGCGCGCGCCTCGCGCACAATGTCGTAGATTGTATCGGTTCGGAAGTAAATGTGTAGGCTGAAGACATCGAAGTAATGGCCGCTGGCGGCGGCGTCCGGGTCCTGCGTGATGCGTTCCAGCAGCCGATCCATGTACAGCCGCTGACCCTCGTTCACGTCGTGCCAGTATGTCGTCCCCGCTAGGTGAATCACCGCTGCCGGGTTGCCCTGCCTTGCCGCCAAATACGCCGTTTTGAGCAGTCGGTAGTAATCCTCCAGCCCACCTTCAAATTCGAAGCCGTAGGTCTCTGGCGAGATGTCTGGCTCGTTCCACACGATAAAGTGATACACCCCCCGGCTGGCGTAGTATTCGGCGGCGCGCCGCACGAAGCCCGCCCACACGTTGGCGGGGTCATCTACCGGTAGGTCAAGCCCGCGCGGAACCCCTGCCCCCGCCAAGCCGTCGGTGGCCCACGCCGGCGTGTGCTTGAGCAGCGCTACGACTTCGCGATCGCACTGGCTGGCCGCTTTCAGCCAGCGGTCGTCTACGTTGAGCGTGTGCCAGTCGTCAGGGCCGGTTGGCTGGTGCTGCGCCCAATCAAAGATGATGCGCTCCCAGCCTACGCCCAGCGCGCACGTCGCGTCTGGGAACCAGAAGCCCTCGACCACGCCGAACGGGTTCACCCGCCGCTGCGCCTGCGCCGGAGTCAGCGCCAGCAGGCACAGCGCCACGGCCAACAGCCACCGTCCAACCTTCATCCTGCGCCCGCCGGCTTGATGTCCTGAACCACAAGCTGAAGGTAACGGCTGCCGTTCCACTCGTTCATGTCGAGCTGATAGGCGATATCAACCATATCGGGCAGGGCGTCGGCCCGCTCGCCCAGCCGGAACGCGATAGCGTCCAGCGGCGGCTGGCCGGAACGCGCCACTCTGAGCTTGAGGTGCATGCCGTCTGTGCCCACTGTGCGCCTGTCCAGCAGGCGCACCGCGCGCGAGACCAGCACCGGCTTTTCGTTGCCGTGGCCGGTCGGCTCAAGCTGCTGGAGTTCATCCCACAGCGCTTCGCTGAGGGCCGCCAGATCAACCTCAGCATCGTATTCCAGAGTGCGCTGCGGCGGCGCGCCCTGGAAAACCAGCGCCGCCCGTTCCTCAAGGTGCTGTCTCAGCTCCTCGACATTGGCGTTTTTAACTGTCAGGCCCGCCGCCTGTGCATGCCCGCCGTACCGTTCCAACCGGTCACCAATCAGGTCCAGCGCCGCCGTGATGTCAAACTCTGGAATGCTGCGGCACGACGCCCGGCTCTCGGTTTCGCCCTTCTCCAGCACCACCGCCGGACGATAGAACTCCTCGACCAGCCGCCCCGCCACCAGGCCCACGATGCCGGGCTGGAACTCACCCTGGGCGAAGATCAGCGGCGCATCGGCGACACCGTCAGCTTCAAGCTGGCTGCGGATCGTCTCTTGCGCAGCGCGCGTCAGGTCCTGCCGCTGAACGTTCAACTGCTGAAGCTGCTGCGCCAGCGGCAGTGCCGTTTCGTAATCCGGCGCGGCCAGCAGATCATAGGCCAGCATAGCGCTGTCCAGCCGCCCTGCTGCATTAACGCGCGGCCCCAGCACAAAACCAATCGTCATAGCCGTAACCTGCCCTGGCTTGACGCCCGATACCTCCAGCAGCGCCTGAACGCCCGGCCTTTCCGCCCGATTGAGCGCGTCCAGCCCCATCCGCACCAGCGCGCGATTCTCGATTTCGCTCAAGGGAGCGAGGTCAGCCACCGTGCCAATAGCGACCAAATCCAGCAGCGTGTCAAGCTGTATGGACGGTTTTTTTCTGTCATGGCTGGCAGCGCGCAGCAGGGCATCGGCCAGGCGGTAGGCCACGCCTACACCGGCCAGCATACTGCCGTGCTTTTGGCCATACTTACACCCCGTTTGTTTGGGGTTGATGACTGCCACCGCTGCAGGCACGATGTCTCTGCCGCCGTCTGCCGGTTCGCGCTGGACAGAGTGGTGATCGGTCACGATCATGTCGAGACCGAAGCGCTTACCGTGCTCAACTTCTTTCACCGATCGGATGCCGCAGTCTACCGTCACGACGACGCTCGCGCCGCCAGCCGCCAGCTTCTCCAGAGCCTCACTGTTCAGGCCGTAGCCTTCGTCAACGCGGTGTGGGATGTATGGTTCGACATTCGCCCCCAAAGCCTTGAGCACCTGCACCATCAGCACGGTTGAGGTCACACCGTCGGCGTCAAAATCGCCGTAAACAACGATCTTCTCCCTGCCCTGCACTGCGCGTCGTATCCGCGTCACCGCTTCGCTGACGCCTTTCATAGTAAACGGGTTGCTGTCAATCTCCTTCGCACACAGAAAGCGAGCAGCCGCAGCCGGCTCGTCAAAGCCTCGGTTGTACAGCACCTGGGCCAGCACTGGACTCATGCCCTTGTAAGCGCGCAGATGCTTTGCGGATGGCGGTTGGCGGCGCAGCCGCCACAAACGATCAGGCGTGGACATATACGAACACACGGTCTACAATTAGGGCGCTCAGCGCTGATACTAGCATGCCGCCGGGGTTGGCACAAGCCGCTCCAGAGGAGACTATGGCCCGAATCGTCTTTATGGGCACGCCGGACTTCGCCGTGCCGGTCCTCGAACAGCTTGTCCGCCATCACGAGGTGGCCGCGGTTGTCACCCAGCCGGATCGGCCAGCCGGCCGAAACCGCCAGCTCCAGCCACCACCTGTTAAGATTGTGGCGCAGCATCTGGGCGTTCCAGTGCTTCAGCCGGAGCGCGTGCGCCGGCCTGAGGCGGTCGAAGCGCTGCGCGCGCTGGCGCCTGAGCTGTTCGTCGTGGCCGCTTTTGGCCAAATTCTGCCGCAGGCGGTGCTCGACATCCCTACGCGCGGCGCGATCAACGTTCACGCCTCGCTGCTGCCGCGCTGGCGCGGCGCGGCCCCTATCCAGGCGGCCATCCGCGCCGGCGACCGCGAAACGGGCATCACCATCATGCTCATGGATGCCGGCCTTGACACCGGCCCGATACTGTCGCAGCGCGCGCTGCCCATTGCGCCAGACGAAACCGGCCAGTCGCTGCACGACAAGCTCTCTAAGCTGGGGGCCACTCTGCTCATCGCCACGCTGCCAAGCTATCTCGACGGCTCAATCACACCGCAGCCGCAGGATGACTCGCGCAGCACCTACGCGCCAATGATCAGGAAAGAGGAAGGTCACATTGACTGGCGGCAGTCAGCGACAGCCATCGAGCGCCTGGTGCGCGCCTTCAACCCTTGGCCTGGCGCTTACGCGCTGTGGAACGGCCACCAGCTCAAGTTTCACAGCGGCGCAGTGGGGCCGGGTGAAGTCGCGCCTGGCTTGGTTGTCGAACATGAGGGGCGTATTGCAGTAGGGACGGGCAGCGGCCTTTTCTACCCGCATGTGCTCCAGCTGGCCGGGCGCGCGCCGCTGCCGATTGACGACTTCGTGCGCGGCCGCCAAGACTTCGTCACATCGCAGCTGATGTAGACATGGAGGGCACGTCCAGCGAGTTCTCAGTGAACACTGGACGCAGGTGTGGCACAAGGTCTGCGGCGCTGCTTATCGACTTGCTGCAGTCGAGCATCAAATAGCGGGCAGCGCGGCGCGGCATAGCGTGTGTGAAGCTGGCAACGCGCAGCTTCTGCGGCCCAACCAGCTCATAGCCGTTTTTCACCGGTATGTGCCCCGCCACCAGCACGCGCTGGTCATACGGACTGACTTCTGAGACGCACTGCAGAAACGTTCGCACAGTGCCGATGTAGTTGCCGCTGCCATCCAGTTCGTTCTGCGAGAACAATGTGTTCCACATCAGATCAAACTCAGTGTTCTGCCCGGTCAGGAACAACACTCGCAGCAAATCGTTGTAGCGCGGATCAGACGGGCCAGTAACAGCCAGAAAGCGCCGCGCCTGCTCCTCGTAAGACAAACCGGTAAAGTGCGAGTAGCCGCGGCGCAGGCTTTCGATATCGTAACGGTTGAGTTCGCGGTCGGCAGCCGCAATCAGGTCGTAATGGTCAATCTTGAGCAGCCGGCTGACATGGTCAGCCGACGTCACATCCGGCGCTGCCCCCGCGTGCGTTAGCATAACCCCGGCCCGCGTGCGCACGAAGAACGGCAGCGATGTCAGAAACTGGATCACGTTCTTGCGGCGGTACAGCGAGCGGTACTGCTGATCCAGCCGTGTGAGCGCCGCCTCGAAGCGCGGCGTGAACTGGGTGGAGCCTTTGGCCAGCGACAGCCCGTAGATGTGCGGCAGTTCGTGGTTGCCCAGCAGCATAATGACGCGGTTCGTGCCGAACTCAGCCTGAAGCGACATGACGTCCAGCATCATCTCCAGGCTGGCGTCAATCTCATCCGGCCCATCGCTGTGGATCAGATCGCCGCACAGCACGAGGCGGTCAACCTGCCCTTTTGCCTGCTGGTCGAGAAAAAGATCGCGCAGGCGGCGGTACACTTCCCAGGAGCCGTGCAGGTCGGTCACCACCATAGCCAGGCCATCATCAAGGTCGAGTGCACGCCGTGACATAAGCGCTCTCCACACGCTCCAAATAAATTAAGGGCGGGCGATACGGCCCACCCTCGTCAACCGCGGCGGACCGCGGATTAGTAACCCAGAACGCTCACCACCGAACGCACCGCCTCGGCGCTGTGATCAAGCATTGCCTTCTCTTCGGCGTTAAGGTCCATCTCAATAACGCGCTCAACACCGCCCGCGCCCAACACAGCCGGCACGCCGATAAACAGGCCGGTATAGCCGTATTCGCCGTTCAGCAAGACCGCAGACGGAATAACGCGCTTTTGATCCTTCAACACCGCTTCAACCATCTCCACTGTGCCCGCAGCTGGCGCGTAGTAGCCGCTGTACCCCAGCAGCCCCACAATCTCGCCGCCGCCCTGCCGTGTTCGCTCAATGATCGCCTGCAGTTTATCCTCAGGCATCAGCTCGCGCACTGGAATCCCCGCCACTGACGTATGGCGCGGCAGCGGGACCATTGTGTCGCCGTGGCCGCCCAGCACTATGCCGTGGACGTCGCGCACACTGACCCCCAGCTCCATGGCGATAAACGTCTTATACCGCGCCGTGTCCAGCGCGCCAGCCTGGCCCATCACCCGCTGTGCCGGGAATTTGCTTTCGTGGTACACCACGTGGCACATCGCGTCCAGCGGGTTCGACACCACAATGATAACGCTGTTGGGCGAGTACTTCGCCACCTGCCGGGTGACTTCGCCCACGATTTCCTGGTTGGTCTTAACCAGCTCGTCGCGGCTGGGGAACTGACCGGTAACAGGGTCTTTCTTGCGCGGCACGCCTGCCGTAATTACAACCACATCGGAGTCCGCTGTCAGCTCGTAATCCTTGCTGCCGACAATGCTGAGGTCGAAGTTCATCACCGGCCCAGACTGCAGCAGGTCCAGCGCCTTCCCCTTGGCCGCCCCTTCCACAATATCCACCAGCACGACATCGGCCAGCTCTTTGGCAGCAATCCAGTGCGCGCAGGTTGCGCCCACATTTCCAGCCCCGACAATCGTTACCTTATTACGAGCCATAATTAAGGTCCAATCTCCTTCTGTTGCAGGCAAAACATCGCGCGAAAAATTATAACACACATTATTCGGTGGTTTCGACCACTCTGCGCCCGATTGGACTCACTCAAGGTGCGGCGTTTCAGCCAAACCCTCCAGATGCCAGCCGCCGCCCGCTGCGCGCGCCAGCGTTGTAATGGACGTGTTGGGCAGCTCGCGTCCGTCGAAGAAGCTGGGACCGAACAGCCGGCGCAGCAGCAGGCGTATCGTGCCGCCGTGCGACACAATAGCGATCTCGTCCGCCTGGCTCGCGGCGACGGCCGCCGTCCACGCGGCAGCAGCGCGCTCCTGCAGCTCGCGCCGCGTTTCGCCGTTGGGCACACGGTAATCGAGGGTGTCAGCGCGCCAGGCCGCCAGCTCATCCGGATAGCGAAGCTGTACCTCAGCCGCCGTCAGCCCCTGAAACACACCGACGTCTATCTCGCGCCAGCGCCTGTCCACCTGCGGATCAACGCCCAGCGCCGCGCCCAGGATTTGCGCGGTTTCCAGCGCGCGCAGCAGATCGCTGCTGTAAACCGCCCGGATCGGGCGAGCGCGCAGGTCATTAGCGAGGGCTTGCGCCTGCTGGCGGCCCGCGTCGTTGAGGCCAGTGGGGGCAAAGCCCTGCCAGCGCTGCGCGGCGTTCCAGTCAGTTTCTCCGTGTCGAATCAGGTAGGCGCGTTCAGGCATAGCAGTCTCCACGCACTGCAGCAGTCAGGGTTGACGTACATTGTCGAGGGCGGCACAATTAACACTTGTTCAGTCTACCACACCAGGGAGAGGTCGTTTAGTGACTACCACCGAAACCAGCAGCGCGCCGCCCTCGCTCGTGACTGGTCTGGCCTTCATCGCCGGCACTGGCCTGACTGTGATGGTCACCACGGCAGCAGTTGGGGCCATTCAGGGCGAAAACGCCAGCGCAGAAACGTTAGGCCTGTTTTTTGCTTTGGGTGTGGTTCTTCTCATCGGTGGCGTCGGCGCATGGCTGGCCGTCGAGAGGCCGTTCGCCCATTTCGACGACATCAACGTGCCTGCCCCAGACGAGCACCATCACGATGACAACCACCAGCCCGCCGATACAGCGCTGGCTGCTGCGCCCCATCACGAATTGGTATAGGTAAGCTGGCGGATCCACAGTGCATCGCATCCCGGAGCGCAGCCCAATTGGCGATCTCTTTCCTGGCCTGCTGCTGAGAAGCGGCGGTTCGCACGCTCTGGCGTTCGAGACCGCGCCGTCCGCTGAACTGGTGGCCAGCGGGCCGCTGACCGTTCGTTACGCCGTTGAATACCTGGGCAAACCGCATCTGGCCGTTGTGCCGGGTCTGATCGCCCTGGACTACGGCGACATGCTCACCGGTGAAGCTGCCTGGGACTTCCTACTCCACCGCAGCAACCTCTACCCCCGCGCCGATGTGATCGGCTACCGCACCGACGGGACCGACGACATGGTGCAGGTCAAGTGGTTGGACCTAGCCCAGCCTGTGCAGGTGTGGGCCTATAAGGACGATAAAGCCGTTGAGCCTATGGCCCGTGTGACGGCTTTGATAGCCGCAGCGGAGCTGAACGCAGGCCTGCCGCCGCGCCTGCTTGAATACCTGCCCTGCTTTACTTCAGCAGCAGATTGGCTGGCCGTTCGTGGCTGATCTCGACACGGTGTTCGACGACGCGCTGCCGCCCGGCCATCGCTCAGGCGTGGTGGCCGTCGTTGGCCGCCCTAACGTGGGCAAGTCCACGCTGATCAACGCGGTGTTGGGCCAGAAGATCGCCATTGTCACACCGCGCCCCCAGACGACCCAGCGGCGTCAGCTCGGCATCTACACCGACGAACGCTGTCAGATTCTTTTCGTGGACACCCCCGGCCTGCATAACCCACGCCACAAGCTGGGCGAATACATGGTCTCTGTTGCTCAGGATGCCCTGCGCGATGCCGACATCATTCTGTGGGTGCTCGACGCTTCCGTGCCGCCCCAGCCTGGCGACCTGCACATCGCCGACACCGTCAAACAAGCCGCGCCGCACACGCCGGTTATCCTGGTGCTGAACAAGGCCGATTTGCTGGGCGGGGAAAGCGGCCGCGCAGCCGCCCGCGCTGCCTGCGCTGACCTGATCCCGCATGAAACCACACTGCTTTTGAGCGCCCTGCATGGGGAAGGCGTAGCAGAGCTTGTCGAAACGCTGTATCAGCGTCTGCCCCTTGGCCCGCGTTACTACCCTGCCGACCAGGTGAGCGAAGTCAACATGCGGTTCATCGCCGCAGAGATCATTCGCGAGCAGATCATGCTGCTAACTGAAGAGGAAATACCGCACGCCGTTGCTGTGGAGATCGAAAGCTACGCTGAGCGCAGCGCCGATCTGACTTATATCAGCGCTGTGATCTACGTAGAGCGCGACTCGCAGAAAGCGATTGTGATCGGCAAGGGCGGCGGGATGATCAAGCAGATAGGCACGGCCGCCCGCCAGCAGTTGAGCGATATGCTGGGCACACAGGTTTATCTTGACCTGCGCGTGAAGACGCTCAAGAACTGGCGCAGCGACGAAGCGCTGCTGCGCCGCCTGGGTTACCGCGTCCCTAAAGACTGACGCCGCTGAGAAACGCCCGGCCGGCCGCGGCGTCGGCGCGAATCTGCGCCACCAGCGCGTCAACCCCGCTGAATCTCATCTCTGGCCGCAGCCGCCGCTCAAACGTGACGGACAGGCGCTCACCGTAGATGTCGCGGTCGAAGTCAAGCAGGTGCGCCTCCACCGTTGTGTCATGCCCGTTAAAAGTGGGCCGCACACCCACGTTGGTCACCGCCATGAACCGTGCATCGCCTAGGGCCGCCCATCCCGCATAAACGCCGTTGGCTGGTATCACCTGCTCTTCCCAGACGGCGATATTGGCCGTCGGAAAGCCGATGCGGTGACCGCGCCGGTCGCCCGGCACAACTGCGCCAGCCAACGCATAGGGACGGCCCAGCAGCGCCTGCGCCTGTTCAACATCGCCTTCCTGCAGCGCCCGGCGGATGGTCGTGCTCCGGATCGCCTCCGGCTCGCCGTCGGCCAACAGATCAACTACACGAAGATCAAAACCCATGCGGGCGCTCTGCTCGCGCAGATACGCTACGTTACCCTCGCGGCGGTAGCCCAGCGCGAAATCCGGCCCCACCCACAGCGCGCGCATGTTTAACCCATTGAGTAACAAATTCACGTACTCGCTGGCGCGCATCTGGCGCAGAGCCTCGTCGAACGTCTGCGTCACCACCACGTCCACGCCTAGTTCGGCCAGCAGCGCCGCCTTCTGTTCAGGCGATGTAAGATAATAGCGCCCGGTCAGGCCGCGCAGCACGACATCCGGGTGCGGGAAAAAGGTTTGGACAACTGCCAGCAGCCCGCTGGCGCGGGCGTGTGTCACCAGTTGGCCAAGCAGATGCTGGTGACCTCGATGAACGCCGTCAAACACGCCGATTGTCACCAGCGAGGGCCGATCCAACTGCGCCGCCGCCAGGCCAGATAGGTGCTCCATACCGATCCTCGCCGTCAACGACTCCGCGCAAACACCTTGATGGGCCACCAGCGCGTCCCATCGCCTTCCAGCACCGCTGCAAGCTCGCCATCCGGGGCGCGTCCCTGGGCCAGCGTACCGGCCAAGGCCCGTGAATCGGGCAGCGCCTGCCCCCGCAGCACCCGCTTGAGCGCGCCAGCGTCCAGCTCAACGACGGGCCAGTCAGTTAGCGCGGCACTGGGCGCGATGAGATGTCGCGTCCAGTCCGGGTCAGCCAGCAGGGCGTCCAGCGGCGCAGCGTCTTCCAGCTTGAACGCGCCGCTCGCCAGCCGCACCAGGCCGGCCAGATGCGCGCCCACGCCCAGCGCAGCTCCCAGATCGTGCGCCAGGCTGCGCACATACGTCCCGGCGCTGCACACGATGTCGAGCGTTACAATCGGCGGCGTCCACTCCATTACCGTCAGCGTTTCGATAAACACCGGCCGCGCCGCGCGCGTCACTGTCTCGCCGGCCCGCGCCAGTTCGTACAGCTTACGCCCGCCCTGCTTCACCGCACTGTACATCGGCGGAACCTGTGCAATCTCACCGCGCAGCGGCTCCAGCGCTCGTTCCACAGCGGCCAGCGTCACCCCGCTGGCGTCGTGCACCGCCAGCACCTCACCCTCAGCGTCATATGTGTCTGTCTCCACCCCCAGGCACACGCGCGCCCGATAGCGTTTGGTCGAGGCCATCACATACTCGCTCAGGCGGGTGGCTGACCCCAGGCACACGACCAGCACGCCGGACGCCAGCGGGTCGAGCGTGCCAGCGTGGCCCGCTTTTCTGATGCGCAGCGCGCGCCGCACAACCGCCACCACGTCGTGGCTGGTCATACCGACCGGCTTGTCCACGTTGAGAAAGCCGCTTAGGCGTACGCTTTGTTCCTGGTCGCTCAACGGTTGCGCCCGTACTTCTCGTGGCTGGACACCCAGTCTGACGACGAAATGGCCGAGCCAAGCGAAATCTCGCCGGCCAGCACCACGCCAGCGATGATCTCAGCCAGCTTGTTGACTTTCCCTTTGCCAAAGCAGCCCATGATCTCCAGGCATTCGCGCTGGGTGGGCAGCCCGGTCCCGCCGCCATACGTGGCCACGATCAGCGACGGGATCGTGATCGAAACGTACAGATCGCCCTCCGGCGTCAGCTCTGAGTAGAGAATGCCTGCCGAGGACTCGGATACGTTCGCCACATCCTGTCCGGTGGCGATAAAGATCGCCGTGATAGCGTTGGGCGAGTGCGCACCGTTGTTGTTCGCGCCGGAGAGAAACGCCCCCACGTTCGAGATTTTCGAGTGGTAGTGCAGGCTCTCTGGCTCAACGCGCATGTGCTGCACCAGCACGTCGCGCTTGACCACAGCCTCAGCAGTGACCCGCTTGCCCCGCGTGCGCATGATATTGATCTGCGAGGCTTTCTTGTCAGTGGCGAAGTTCGACTCCAGGTAGAAGTGCTTGATGCCGTCGTAATGATCCAGAATCCAGCTGCACGCGGCGAAAGTCGCCCGTCCGACCATGTTCTGCCCAGCCGCGTCGCCCGTGGAGTAGTTGAAACGCAGGTACACAAACTTGTTTGACAGATAAGGGTCAATATACTGCAGCCGCGCCACGCTGGAGGTTGCCTCTGCGTGATCGCGGATCGTGTCGTAATTGCTCTCCACCCACTTCACAAATTCGCGTCCGGCGCGCGCGTCCTCAAAAACGAACACCGGCGCGCGCTGCATCGCGTCGCCAACCACTGTGCACTTCACGCCGCCGCACAGGTTCAGCACCTTAATGCCTCGGTTATACGAGGCAACAAGCGTCCCCTCGGTCGTGGCCAGCGGGATCAGAAAATCGCCCTGGGCGTGTTCACCGTTAATGTGGATCGGCCCGGCAAACCCCAGCGGAATCTGCGCTGCGCCCGTGAACAGCTCACAGTTGCCCTGCGCGACGTGCGCGTCAAACGAGTAGCGCCACAGGTGCTGCGGCTGCGTGCCGGTGAACGACTCAACGAAGCGCTGGCGCTGGCGCACGGCTTCTTCATCGTAGTCGTCAGCAGCGCTGCGTGGGATGCGGATCAGGTGCTCTTTCGCCGCGGCGATAGCGTCCTCGACGTCAATCGCCAGCTCACCAAACGACTCGGCCTCAAACACAATCTCAATGCGATGCTTGCCCTCTGCCAGCGTCGGGCCAACCACGCGCACCAACAGCACCTGCGCCAGCGGCAGATCAAACGGCTGGACGTCTTTGGCAGCGCCAGGCGGTATCACGACTGTGCCATCGCCTGTTTCGACGGAGAGCTGAGCCGCCGGAACCGGCGTGCCGTCCACCCGCACAGCTTTCAGCGCCAGCACGCGCGTGTCCGTCAGACGGTTCTTGAGCGCAAATGTGAAACCGCTTAGGGTATTTTCCAGGCTGCCAAAAGTATAAAGCTGTTTGAGAAGCAAAGTGGGTATCGCAAAACCTGTGCTCATCACGCGGCCCTCGCTGAATTTTTACAGTCAGCAAGATTATAATTAAGCGCGTGTTTATGCAAGCGGTGTCTCGGCAGGCTGCAAACCAGCGCTGCCGCTCTGCGCTACCTGCTGCAGCAGGGCCAGCACGCGCGCGCGCGCCGCTGGCAGCGGGCCGTCAATAGTCGCACCGGCTGCCTGCACATGGCCGCCGCCGCCCAGCCCCAACGCCACGCTCGCCACATCGTAGCCGGGCTTGCTGCGCATGCTCAGCTCCACTCGCCCATCTTCAAGCTCTTTGAACACAACTGCAATCACCGCTTCACGGGCAGACACCAAAAAACTAGACAAACCAGCATCGGTCGCGTCCGCCAAACCGGCGCTGCGCAGGTCTTCCTGCGAGATGCTGGCCGCGATCACCTGGTCGTGCAGCGTCATCGAGGCCAGCGCGCGCTGCCACAACAGCAGCACCTTGTATGACTTGTTGTTGAGGGTGCGGGCGATCACTTCGCGCAGCGGCGCGCCAGCTTCCATCAAAGCGACAGCAATGCGCAGGGTCGCAGCAGTCACGTTGTTGGTGCGAAAGCCCAGCGTGTCCGTCACCAGCCCGGTGAGCAGCGCAGTGGCCGCCTCGGCCGACAGCGGCTGCTGCATGTGATCCAGCAGGCGGAACAGCACTTCAGTTGTCGAAACAGCTTCAGGCAGCACCAGAAAGATGTCGCCAAAAAAGGTGTTGGTTGGATGGTGATCAACGTTTATCACCGCTCGGCTGTGGGCGCGCCCGTAAGCGCCCGCCTGGCCTGTGCGCGCTTCATCGCTGGCATCCAGCGAGATCATTAGGTCCCACTCACCGGCGTCCAGCCCATCGCGCACGCTGTCCGCTCCGGTCAGAAAGGCCAGGAAATCGGGAACTCCCCCGTCAACCGCTGCATCTACGCGGCGGCCCCGCTCGCGCAGGGCCGCCGCCAGACCGAGCAGTGATCCAATCGCATCTCCATCGGGATTTACGTGCGTCACCAGCAGTATCGAGGCTGCCGCGTCAATCGCCCGTACAGCGCCTGGCCAGTTGGGCGTATCAGGCGTCATCGTCTTGCTGCGCTGTGTCAGTATCGGCCGGTGGAA